>CAIWAH010000183.1 GCA_903910585.1 uncultured Verrucomicrobiota bacterium | reverse complement strand
CAGGGGCGTTCCAGGACTTCACCGGCGCCTTCGCAGCGGGGACAGGCCTGCTGAATGCTGAAAATGCCGCGCGAAACCACCACTCGCCCGCGGCCGGCGCACTGGATGCAGCGGATGCGCTTGCTGCCCCGCTCGGCACCTGAGCCGTCGCACTGGTCGCAGGCGGCGGGCTTGTTGACGGTGATCTCCTTTTCCACGCCGGCGACCGCCTCCTCGAGGCTGATCTCCATGTCGTAGCGCAGGTCCGATCCCCGCGCCGGTCCCGTGGGATCGCGGTCTTCGCCGCCCATTCCGAAGAACTGCTCGAAGATGGAGCCAAGGTCGCCTCCGCCGAAGGCCTGGCGGAAGATGTCGTTGGGGTCGTGGAACCCACCCCGACCGGCGCCGGACGCCCGGGCGCGCGGGTCAAACGCCGCGTGGCCATACTGGTCGTAGGCGGCGCGCTTCTGCGGGTCGCTCAAGGCTTCGTAGGCTTCGCCCAGTTCCTTGAATTTCTCTTCGGCGGCCTTGTCCCCGGGGTTCTTGTCCGGGTGATACTTGATGGCCAGCTTGCGATAGGCCTTTTTGAGGTCTTCGGCGGAAATGGTCTTTTCCACCCCGAGAACCTCGTAGTAGTCGCGTTTGGAGGCGGCCATGGGTCAGGATTGAACCGGTTGGGTTGCAGCGTTCTTGGCAACCACCACCGTGGCCGGGCGCAGGAGCTTTTCCTTGAGGCGATACCCCTTTCGCAGTTGCTGAACTACTTGGCCGTCTGGGACTTCCGAAGTTTCCTGTTGGGAAACAGCTTCGTGGACGGCAGGGTCAAACGGCTGCCCGACGGCGTCGATGGTTTCCACGCCGCTGTCGCCGAAAACCTGACGCAACTGGCTGTGAATCATGGTGATTCCGACCTTGAGCGTTTCCACGGAGGCGTTGGCCTGGCCGGTGGCTGCGAGCGCCATGTCGAAATTGTCCAAGACGGGCAGGAACTTCGTCAGCACTCCCTCAATGGCGGCCCGCCGGGTCTCGTCCCGCTCCCGGGCCGCGCGTTTCTTGAAATTGTCGAAGTCCGCGGTGAGGCGGAGAAGTCGGTCGTAGTTATCGGCGGCTTGGGCGGCCTGGGTGCGGAGGGCCTCAATCTGTTCGGCTGTCAGCGGCGCGGCGGCCTGGTCCGGCGCCGGCACCTGCGTATCTTTCGTTTCGTTCATTGGACGACGTGTGCGACAAAAATGCGCGGCAGGCTAGAAGGCGACACCGGCCCCGGCAATAGTGCTGTCCGCGCGGGTCGCGTGGCGCGTTCATACTTTTTGGAGCATTCACTTGGCGGTCGGCGCCGAGGCGCTACGGTCGGCCGTCATGACCACGCTTTCGACCGTCACGTTGAGTCGCGATTGCCCGGCCGTCCAGATTCCGGCCGGCCACCCGGTTACCTTGCCGGCGGGAACCGAGGTGGACGTCACCCAGACGTTGGGGGGGACCTATACCGTCCACGCCTCCGGCGGATTGTTTCGCATTTCGGGCAAGGACGCCGATGCACTCGGCATGAACGTCGAGCAACCGGCGGCCACCGCAGGCGGTTCGGGCGAGACGGTCACCGAGGGCATGGTCTGGGAGACGCTGAAGACCTGCTACGATCCGGAAATTCCGGTGAACATCGTGGACCTTGGGCTGGTTTACGACATGGGCATTGAGGGATTGGCGAGCGGAAACAAGAAGGTGTTCGTCAAAATGACCCTCACCGCTCCCGGATGTGGCATGGGCGCGACCATCGCCGGTGATGCGCAGCAAAAACTCCTCATGCTGCCGGGAGTGGAGGATGCGAGTGTGGAGATCGTCTGGGATCCGCCGTGGCACCAAAGCATGATCACCGCGGAAGGTCGCCGCCTCCTCGGCATTGAGTAGTGGCGGGTTACCTTGGCGCTGAAACCGTTCCTGCGCCCATCGGTCCGGATGGTCACGGGCTGGGTGGCCAAACTTTCTCGGGCTGACTTCCCAACCGGCTGGATGCGCCTCGGCGCATTCTCGCTGTCGCTCGGCTCGACGATGGCTGCTTTGCTCCAAAGCCGGGATATGCCCGGCGCCTGCGGGGTTCCAATCTTCGCTGACCACCTGAAAAATGTATGGCCGGCGGCGCTTGCGAGTTCGTGTTGACGGGTGTAAATGTTTGGCCGTCTCCCGTAAGTGGCTGAAAACAGACCGGATTCGGGCTCAGCGTTTGACTTTCGTTGTTCGCGTTCATTAACTCACCCGCACTCGTTCCCCGGCGCCCATGCTTGGCACCGCAAGGACGGTGGATTGGATCGACCTGTGGCAGCAAAAGACGACTACCTGATTGATACCATGCTCGACATGGGTCTGTTGACCCACGAGCAGGTGGAAGCCGGCCGGGCGGAAGCCGAAGCCAGCGGTGAAGGAGTGCTCGACACCATCGTGAAGGGCGGTTCGCTCGAACCGATGATGGTCACGATGGCCAAGGCCACCTATTTCGGGGTGGAAGCCGTCAATTTGGCCGATCTTCGACTCGGAGATGACGTCATCGGCCTCGTCCCGCGGCACGTGGCGAAACGCTTCAACGCCGTGCCGGTGGCCCAGAGCGAGTCGGGCGCGGTCGTCGTCGCTTTGGCCGATCCTTCGGACATTGATTCGGTGGACGGACTCCGGCACGCGCTGAACAAGGAGATCGAGCTCCGGGTGACCAGCGCGTCCGACATCGAGTCGGCGATTGGCCGCTACTACGGCGGATCCTCCAAGGACGATGGCGGCATCGCGAAGATGATTCAGGACATCACCGAGGGCGAGGTGGAGGTGTCCGCGATGAAGGGCGATGTCGGTGCGGACGAGGAAGAGGTGGATGCCGACGCCCCGATCATCAAGTTGGTCAACCAGCTGATCGTTGACGCATTCAAAAAGCGGGCGTCCGACCTTCATCTGGAGCCTTTGGCCAAGCGCTTCCGGCTGCGGTTCCGCATTGATGGTGTCTGCGTGGAACAGCCCGACCTGCCAAAACGGTTGCAGGCGCCCATCGTGGCCCGCCTCAAGATTCAGGCCGGCATGTCGATTGCGGAAAAGCGCATTCCGCAGGACGGCCGTATCCAGTGCAACGTGGGCGGCAAGTTCATCGACCTCCGCGTCAACTGTCTGCCCACCCAGCATGGCGAATCGATCGTCATGCGTATTCTCGACAAGTCCGGCCTGAAGCTGGGTCTGGCCGAACTTGGGTTCTTCGCCGACGACCAGGCCAATTTCGAGCGGATGGTGGCCCTGCCCGACGGCATCCTGCTGGTCACCGGTCCGACCGGTTCCGGCAAAACGACGACGCTGTATTCCTGTCTCAATTACATCAACCGGCCTGACCGCAAGATCATCACGGTCGAGGACCCGGTGGAATACATGCTGGCCGGCATCAACCAGGTTCAGGTCCACGAGCACATCGGTTTCACCTTCGCGGCGGCCCTTCGCTCCATGCTGCGTCAGGCGCCCAACGTGGTTATGCTGGGTGAAATTCGTGACTTGGAAACGGCCTCGATTGCGATCAACGCCTCGCTGACCGGTCACCTAGTGTTCTCCACGCTGCACACCAACGATGCTCCAAGCGCGGTGACCCGCTTGATCGACATCGGTGTAAAGCCCTTCTTGGTAGCGTCTTCCGCCAGATGCCTGATGGCCCAACGTCTCGTGCGGAAGATCTGCAAGCAGTGCATCGGACCCAGCGCGCCGTCGGATTCCGAATGCCATGCCTTGGGCATTTCTCCGGAGATGCTGGCCCAGGCCACGCCGAAGAAGGGCCGCGGGTGTCCGGATTGCAATCGCACCGGCCACCGCGGTCGGTTCGGCATCTTCGAGATTTTCAACATCAACGACGAAGCCCGGCGCCTGATTTTTGAAAAGGTTCCGGCCAACGTCCTGCGCAACAAGGCCCGCGAGATGGGAATGCGGACGCTGCGCGAGGACGGAACCAGAAAGGTCCTCGCCGGGTTGACCACCGCCGAGGAAGTCATCCGCGCCACGGTCACCGACCACTGAACGGTGGCAATGTAACTGCTGAGAGGATTGACCGGTCGCTAGTCCAGAATTCGAGTCCAAGGATTTCGCCATGTCGTATCAAATGTCTGATCTGTTGCAGTTGGTGGTGTCGGAAGGTGCCGCTGACCTGCACATCCGGGTGGGTATCCCCCCGGTCATCCGTCTCCACGGCATTTTGCACCGGGTGGAAGGCCCCGTCCTGAAGCCGGAGGACACCGAGGAGCTGATGCGGTCCATCACCTCGGAAGACCACATCCAGCAGATCCGCGAGAAGGGTGGTGCGGACTTCGGTTTCGCCTTCGGCGAACTGGCCCGCTTCCGCGTCAGCGCCTTCAAGGAAAAGGGCAATTTTGCCCTCGTGCTGCGCCAGATTCCCTCGAAGTTGCTGACAATGGAGCAGATCGGCATCCCGCCGAGCGTCAAGGAACTGCTCTGGAAGCCGCGCGGACTGGTGCTGGTGACCGGTCCGACAGGTTCAGGCAAGACCACGACCCTTGCCTCGATGATCAACATCATTAACGAGGAGCGTGATGAGGCCCACATCATCACGATCGAGGATCCCATCGAGTATTACCACAAGCACAAGAAGGCGGTGGTGACGCAGCGGGAAGTGAACGTGGACGTGCCCAACTTCGCCGAGGCGTTGCGTCGCGCGCTGCGTCAGGACCCGGACTGCATTCTGGTGGGTGAGCTGCGCGACCTCGAGACGATGGAGGCGGCGATCACGGCGGCGGAAACGGGTCACTTGGTGTTCGGCACCCTGCACACGACCGGTGCCGCGAAGACCATCGACCGTATCACCAACGCCTTCCCGACCAACCAGCAGGAGATGATCCGCATCCAGCTTTCGACGGTGCTGCAAGCCGTGATCTCGCAGCTGCTGCTGCCCCGGTGTGACAAGCCGGGCCGTGTGGCGGTGTTTGAAATAATGATCAACACGCCCTCAATTGGCGCGCTGATCCGGGACAACAAGACCTTCCGAATCAACTCCGACATCCAGACGGGTGCCAAATTTGGGATGGTCACGCTCGACGCGTTCCTGATGGAGAAATACGAGGCGGGCATGATTGCCGAGGAAGAGGTCATCACCAAGGCGCAGGACCCCACCACAATCGTGATGAAACTTCAGGAAGTGAAGCTGGCGAAATCGGCCGCCGCGGCTGCCGGCCAGAAATAGCCTATGTCAGAAGCCGTATCCGATCCACTGTTGGCGCTCGTCCGCGAGCGGGGAATGCTGGACGACCTCCAGATGGAGGAGGTCATGCAGGAACACCTCCGCAGCGGCAAACCGGTGGTCCAGGTGATTCAGGACTACGGCCTCATCGACGGCGACTCGCTGCTCCAGATCGTGGCGGATCAGCTGGGGACGATGGTTGTCACCATCGACGAGGAGGCGATGACGCCGGAGGTGATCGCGGCCGTCCCGACCGAAAGCGCCCGGATGTATCAGTGCGTGCCGGTCGCCCTCTACGGCGACACCGTGCAAGTCGCGATGGTGGATCCGCTGAATCCGGCGGCCGTGGACGAGCTCGGCTTCTCGGTGAAGTTCCAGATCCAGCTCGTGGTGGCGGATCCGGCTGCGATCCAGAAGGCGCTCGAGAAATTCTACCCCAACCAGGCGGCGTCTTCGGGTTACTCGGAGATGCTGAAGGAGCTCGGGGCCGACACCGGTCCGGTGGAAGAGGTGAAGACCGGCGGCATCACGATTGATGCCGGCGCGGGAGATGCGCCGATCGTCAAGTTTGTGAACCTGATCCTGATGCAGGCCGTGCAGGACCGGGCGAGCGACATTCACTTCGAGCCGTTCGAGGACGAGTTCAAGATCCGCTATCGCGTGGACGGGGCACTCTACGAAATGTCCCCGCCGCCGAAGCATTTGGCGGCCCCGGTGACCTCGCGCATCAAGGTGATGGCGAACCTGAACATCTCCGAACGCCGTCTGCCGCAGGACGGCCGCATTTCGGTGAACATCGCCGGAAAGCAGATCGATTTGCGTGTTTCCACGCTGCCCACGGCATTCGGCGAATCGGTGGTGTTGCGCGTGCTGGACCGGGGCGCGGTCAATCTGGAGCTGGAGACGCTTGGGCTGCCCAAGACCATCTTCGACTTTGTGGGCGAGACGATCAACCAGCCCAACGGGATCTTTGCGGTGACCGGCCCAACCGGTTGCGGCAAAACGACCACGCTTTACTCCTGTCTAAGACGCATCAACACGATTGACGCCAAGTTGCTGACGGTCGAGGACCCGGTCGAGTTTGACATCGAGGGCATCATGCAGGTGCAGGTCAACGAAGGCGGCGGCCTGACCTTCATGAAGGCTCTGCGCGCGTTCCTCCGTCAGGATCCGGACATCATCATGCTGGGTGAAATGCGCGACTTGGAAACGGCGCAGATCGCCATCCAGGCGTCGCTGACCGGCCACTTGGTGCTGTCCACCCTGCACACCAACGACGCCTCCGGTGCTGTGACCCGTCTCGTGGACATGGGGGTGGAGCCGTTCCTGATTTCCTCAACCCTGCTGGCCGTGCTGGCGCAACGGCTGGTCCGGAAGGTCTGCAAGAATTGCCGGACACCGTTCGAGCCCACGGAGAGCCAGCTCTCCCATCTCAATCTGTCCCCGCACGATCTCGGCGACCGCAGCTTTTTCTACGGCCGGGGATGTCCGACCTGCCACGACACCGGCTACAAGGGGCGCAAGGGCATTTACGAGCTGCTGGTGGTGACCGACCCCATCCGCACCCTGATCAATGAGCGTGCTCCCACTGTCGTTCTGCGCCAGAAGGCCATCGAAATGGGCATGGTGACGCTGCGCGATGACGGTTTGCGCAACATTTTCGACGGTGAATCCACCGTTGAGGAAATCTTGAAATACACCTGAGCCGCAGTCTGGAAAGGATCGTTATGCCGAAGTTCAATTACGTCGCGATGGATTCGCGGGGCAAGGAAACCAAGGGGACCTTGGAGGTGGCCTCGCAGAATGACGCCATCAACCGGCTCAAGGAGATGGGCTTTTTCCCGACCAAGGTCGTGGAAGCGGAGAAGCCGAAGGAGAAGAAGGATTCCAAGGGCGGCAGCGCACCCGCGGCGGCACAAGGCGGCGGGGGCGGCGCCAAGAAGGGAATCAACATCAATATCCGTATCCCCGGCATGGGGGGAGGGGTGAAGGCCAAGGTGCTGTGCACGTTCACCCGGCAGCTGGCTACCCTGGTGGATGCCGGTCTGCCGCTCCTGCGCGGCATGCGCGTGCTTCAAAAGCAGGAGCGCAATCCGACTCTCAAGCGGATCCTCGGTGATCTCTCGCTTTCGATCGAAGGCGGCAGCACTTTTTCCGAAGGCTTGGCGCAGCATCCGAAAGTCTTCAACAAGCTGTTCGTGAACATGGTTCGCGCCGGTGAGCTGGGCGGCGTGCTTGAGGTCGTGCTCAACCGCTTGGCGGAATTCATGGAGAAGGCGGAGAAGATCAAGGGCAAGGTCATCGCCGCCATGTTCTACCCGGTGGCGGTCATGATCGTGGCCCTCGGCATCCTGGCGCTGCTGATGATCGTCGTGGTGCCGAAGTTCCAGCAGATCTTCTCCGACCTGCTCGGCGACGGGAAAATGCCGGAGTTCACGCTGTTCGTGTTGAACATCTCCAACACCCTCAAGGAGAAGACGATTCTGTTGGGCGATGCCGCCCCGTTTGGATTGCCAATTTTCCCCGGCCCCGTGATCTGGGGAATCGTGGGATTCGTCGTGGTGTTCAAAGTCGCCCTGAAGACCAAGAAGGGCCAATACATCTGGGACAAGATCAAGCTGCACCTGCCGGTTTTGGGTGACGTGATTTCCAAGGTGGCCATCGCCCGGTTCTGCCGAACCTTGGGCACCCTCGTTAGTTCCGGTGTGCCAATCCTTCAGGCGCTCAACATCGTGCGGGAAACGGCCGGCAACATGGTCGTGGCCGCCGCGGTTCAGGCGATTCATGAAAGCGTGAAGGAAGGTGAGACGATCACCGCGCCACTGGAGAAGTCGGGGGTATTCCCGCCCATGGTGATCTCGATGGTGGACGTCGGTGAACAGACCGGTGCCTTGCCGGAGATGTTGCTGAAGATCGCCGACAACTACGATGACGAGGTGGACAACGCCGTGGCGGCGATGACCTCGCTGTTGGAGCCGATCATGATCGTGTTCTTGGCCGTGATCGTCGGGTCCATCGTCATCGCCCTGTTTCTGCCGCTGATCAGCCTGATTGACCAGCTGGGTGGCAATGAAGGCGGCGGCGACAAGGGCGAGTGAGCCCGGAAATGTTTTGTCAGAGCGGCCACCACAACTGGTGGCCGCTCTTTTTCTAGGAATCCGTTTGACGCCTAAAGCTAGTCGCGTGTAAATACAAAGTAGTTACACCGCACTGGCTATGGCTTTACAGGTCGCAACGTGGACTTTGATTGGAATAATCCCCCCTTTGAGGTGGGCGAAACTCTGACGACCCGAGAAATCGAGGAGTCGTTTGAGGATCCATTTGCTGTCCGCTTGTTGCCTGATTCACCTCGGTTCAGTGTGCAGGCTCGCTACTTCAACTTGGGAAAAACCGGGGGAGGGCAGGGGGTTTTCAGTGTGTATCGGACGAACGGAAGAATGATTCGGGTGATTGTCGCGAGGGTGTTCACCGACGCCGAAGAATTCTTCTATCAGCGGTTGATGCGGCAGAATTTGGAGTCGTGACCGATGTCATTGCCGGTGCTCAGTTCCTGGGAAGAGGTCCCGCTGTTCGACAGCGAACAGGCCGAAGCGGCGTTTTGGGCGGATTCCCAGATTGAGCTGCGCCTCATGGAGGCGGCCAAGGCGATGGCCTCGGAGCAGTCCGAGTCGGTCACGATCACGTTGCGGATGGACCCGCGGATGTTGGCGCGGATCAAGCGGTTGGCGCGGGAGCGCTACCTGAACTACCAGAGCATGATCAAGCAATGGCTCAGTGAACGGATGGAAAAGGAATTGAAGGACCGGTAGGAATTCCGCGAGGCTCAACCCACATTTTTCACCGCGTATGTTTACAGCCATGAAACGCTCCGCCCATTGCGGCCGCCGGGAAGGCGGTCGCCGGGGGGCGTTCACCCTGATCGAACTG
The DNA here is from genome assembly GCA_903910585.1 of uncultured Verrucomicrobiota bacterium. Classification (GTDB taxonomy): domain Bacteria; phylum Verrucomicrobiota; class Verrucomicrobiia; order Limisphaerales; family UBA9464; genus CAIWAH01. The sequence goes on along the minus strand of CAIWAH010000183.1, from coordinate 78,342 downwards.
CTGACGGTCATCGCCATCATCTCGGTGCTGGCGGGCATGGTGGTCGGTCTGGCGCCGGTGGCTTCGGCGAAGATGAAGGAGGCCAGGGTCCGCGCCGAACTTGCGGGGTTGGTGACGGCGATCGAATCCTACAAGTCCCGCTTTGGCGTCTATCCGCCGGATCACGCCTACACGACCAATTACAACGGTCAGCCAACGACTGCGGTGGACCCCATCCTGAACACCCTCTACTACGAACTTACCGGAGCGCTGGTGGACAACCAGCGGGCGAGCTTTTTCACGGCGGATGACGAAACGGAGATTCTTTCGGCAAAGATCGATGACCTGACTGGCAGGGAAGGTTTGGTGAATGCGGTGCCAAGACCTGCGGGTTCAGGCGGGGCGACACTGACTGCGGCGGATCGCCAGGCCAAGCGCAAGCTGTTCAGCCGGGAGTTCAAGGACGGTCAGGTGTGTGAGCTGTTTCGCTCAACCAATTCGGCGGGATATGTGGACTTCGAGCTGATGGCGGTCGGTCACTCGGGCGATGCCTCCGGCAAAAAGGGTTCCGGCATATCGTGGCCGCTGAACGATTCCCGTTTTCCGCCGCCGGTGGCCTCGAATCCCGGTCTCAACCCGTGGCGCTACGTTTCCACCAATCCCACCAACAACCCGAACAGCTTCGACCTGTGGGCGGAGATCGTCGTCAAAGGCGAGCGCCGCATCATCGGCAACTGGAAGAACTGATCTCGCCGCCCAATTTCTCACCCCATGAAACTCTCCCTCTCCTCCCGTCGTCCGCAGCGCGGGTTTACGCTGATTGAGCTGCTGGTTGTGATCGCGATCATCGCCATCCTTGCCGGGATGCTGTTGCCCGCTCTCAGCGGGGTTTCCAAAAATGCCCGAAAAAAGCAGGCGAAGGTGGACGCGGCCAACATTGTAGGGGCGGTCAAGGCCTACCAAACCACCACCGGCCGGCTGCCGGTTTCCCGCAACACCCGGGCGGCGGTCACTCCGGAGGTGCCTGACTTCACCTACGGCACTTCCCAGAACGGGGCTCAGGTGCTGAGTTCCAAACGGAATGCCTACAATGCCGTGGAAAACCTCTCGAACAGGCCCTGGCAGGTCAGCAATGCGGAACTGATGGCCATTCTGACGGACAAAGCGCTGGAAGCGAACACGTTCCGGCCTGGAACCGCCGGCGTTGCCTACGCAGTGGTCAACGATGCCGGCGGCCAGGCCGTCAATTTCAACCACGATCTGAATCCGCAGAAGCAGGTCTATTTGAACGCCAAGGTGGCCAAGGGAATCTCGCCGGGCGGAATTTCCGAAGCGGACATGATTTTCCGCGATCCGTGGGGCTATCCCTACATCGTGATCATGGACCTGGATTACGACAACCGGGTGAAGGATCCCTTCGACAACCGCACCGTCGCGAATGGAGCCCGGACGATTTCAGACAGCGCCCTGGTCATCTCGCTGGGTGAGGACGGCAAGATCGACTTTGCCTCCGAGCCGGGAGTTGGTGTGAACAAGGACAACATCTACAGCTGGCGCTGATACCCGACCGCAGCCCGCACCCCGCAAGACCATGCGCCGTCGCACTTCAACCGCCTCCACGATTCGGGCGTTCACGCTGATCGAATTGCTGATCGTGCTCGCCATCATCGGGGCGCTGGCGGCGCTTAGCGTGCCCGCGTTCAAGGGATTTGGTCAGGGCAACGCCCTGGCGGCGGCGGAGCGGCAGATGGCCGATGACATCGGGTTGGCCCGCCAATACGCGATCAAGAACCGCGCGCTGGTGTATCTCGTGTTCGCGGTCCCGCAAACCATCGGGGACAACGGATTCCAGACGGCTTCCGACAATCTCCGGGCCCATGCCAACGCGCTGAACTCCTCGGCCACGCTGAACGGCCTCCCTGAGCTGAAGGACCGGGCCCTGCGGGCGTTCACCAACACGGTGGCCGGCCTTTACACCAGCTACGCAATCTACACCGAACACTCGGTCGGCGAACAGCCGGGTGTCCGCCGGCCCCGTTATCTGACCGATTGGCGGGAGCTGCCGGATGGAATCGTCTTCCCGACGAACATGGTCTGCGTGATTCCGGCGGGACGCGTGTCCGAGTTTCCCAATGGCCTGATCTCGCAGCTGCCCACCGGCCTGTTCCCATTCCCGATTGCGCCCCGGCTGGGCGATCCGGTGGATGCGATTCCCCGGTTTGCCCTTCCCTGCGTTGCGTTCGATTCCACGGGCCGGCTGTATAACTTCGAGGCCATTCCCACGAACCAGTTCCTCACCCTGGGATTCGGCAGCGTGTTTGTTCCCCGCCTGCCGACGCCGGATCCCAATTCAAAGGTCCCCGGCGGCCCTGATTTTTCGCGGCCACTGGACTATGTGCAGACACCGGTCAACAACGGCACCAACAGCATCTTCCGGATCGCGGCGCTCACCGGGCGTTCCAAACTCTTCAAGCCGGAGACGAAATGAGACTGATTCCAACCAGCCGGCGAATTCAGGTGGCCGCCCCGGGAACGGCGGCGTTCACGATGGTCGAAATCGCCCTGTGCATCGCCATCGTGGCCATCGCGATGGTGGCCATCATGGGCGTGATGCCGACCGGCCTGAACGTCCAGAAGCAGAACCGCGAGGACACGATCATCGATCAGGAAGCGCAAATCCTGCTGGATGCCATCCGTGGCGGTTCGATGCGGTATCAGGAGCTGACCAACTATCTGGACTACATCGTGGTGACCCACCAGCCGACCAACGGGGCGGCGACCATCGCGGCGTTCCGCGGGCGGTTCTTCGATTGGCCGGCCAATTCCGCGTTGGCGGCCTTGGATCAGGTTCCTTCGGGTCGCCAGCTGTTGCCGGAGGACATCGTCGGGCTGCTGTCCCTGCCCAAACTGGATGTCCGGCAAAATCGGTTTGGCACGAACCAGGTGATTGCCCAGCTGCGGGCGTTCACGGGGCCACTGGATGAAAAAGTGCGCCCGGTGGCGACGGGCACGCCGCGGACGGACCGGCTCGACTTCGCCTTCCGTTATCAGGTGACCGCCGAGATCAGCCTGTTGCCGGCGGGGCCGGAACTGCAGCCGCCGTATGTGGCGCGGGATTTCGGTCAGCGCCCGGTTTACGACGTCCGGCTCACGTTCCAGTGGCCGATTTACCAGTCCGCCGGAGAATTCCGGGTCGGCAACAACCAGAAGTCCTATCACACCCAGGTCGCCGGACAGTTGGTCGAACACATCCTGCCGGGCGAACGCAATGCCCTGATCTTCAAGAGCCGCATCGTGCGGCGCCGGCTGAACACCGCCTCCCTGGTCCTGCAATGACGGCCCACTGCGCATGAATTCGCCCCTCTACAACCCCCGTGAACGTCGGAATTCCGGCTTCTCATTGCTGGAGGTGCTGGTGGCGGTGGGCCTGATGTCCATCGTGGTGCTGGCGCTCTACTCGATGTTCGACCAGACCCAGAAGGCGCTGCGCAACAACGCCGGCCAGTCGGACGTTTCCGAAGCCGGCCGGGCGGCGATGGAGCTGATCACCCGGGACATCGAAAAGGCGTGGGCCACCCGGGTTCCCGCGGTGACCAACAATCTGGTGATTCGTCGCACCTACCCCGAGAGCGTGATCAATGGCATCGGTGACGACTTCACGCGTGATTCGGCGTTCCACGAGCTGTTTCTCCTCTGCCGGCCGGACGTGGGCGTGAGTCCCGGTTTCGGCCTGTTTGTCGCGGACGCTGACGACGTGCTGCAACGGGTGACCAATGCCATCGGCACCCTGTATCATTACGAGGTGGCGGGCTCGAGTCCCGTGCTGGATTCGAATGGCAACAGCCTCGGCCGGGTGGACGAATTCTCGCCGTCCACGCTGATCCGCCCCGGCACGGCCTTCCGCACCTTCAACAATTTCTGGCGGGAATTTGACCGCCCGGATGCCGCGGTGCGGACCAACGCGAGCCGCCTGATCGACGGGGTGGTGTTCTTCCGCGTGTTTCCCTATTCCGCGTCCGGAGTGGTGTTGGACCGCACCGTGCTGCTGACCAATGACATTCCGGCCGACGTTGTGCCCTTCTATCTGAGCGGCCCGGACGTTGAGAACCTGACGACTTTCGGCAATGCCGCCCTGCCCAGTGCCATCGAAGTGGAGCTGGGAATCATGCCGCCGCGCCTGCTGGCCCAGTTCCGGTCCCTGCCGGAATCGTTGCAGGCCAGTTTCCTCGCGCGGAACTTCGCCAACATCCTCGTCTTCCGTCAGCGCATCGCCCTGCGCACCGCCCAGCAATGAACTGCGCCCTTCCAGCGGTCCGAATTCCCGAGTCCCGCCGTCGTGATGGCGTGGCCCTGGTCATCACCCTGATCATGCTCTCGGTGGTGACCATCACCGCCGTGGCGTTCCTGGCCATGAGCCGCCGCGAGCGGCTGTCGGTTACGGCCTACGGGGAGCAGATTGACGCGCGCCTGCTGGCGGACACCGCGGTCAGCCGGGCCAAGGGCGAGCTCATCGGGCGGATGTTTGTCAGTTCGAACCGCTTTGCCTACGGGCTGATGGTTTCGACGAATTTCCAGAACACCAATTTCAGCCTCGGCTACTTTTGGAACACCGGCTCGTTTGCCAGCCTCACCAACGTGGGCTACTCGAAAAACCGCGGGGCGCTGGCGCCGTTCAACTTCGATCTGGGAAACAGTGGGCCGGACCGTGAGGCGTATGCCGGACTGCTGGGCAACCTCTTCTACAGCCCGCGGCCGCCGGTGTTCGTGCAGACGAACTCCAACATCCGCTTTCCCTGGGAGTTCCGGTATTACCTCGATCTCAATCGCAACCGCCGCCCGGACACCAACGGGTTTCTGGCGATCACCGACCAGTTGGGGCGGACCAATGCGGCCTGGGGCGGCGAGCAGTTTGTGGGCGATCCCGAGTGGATCGGGGTGTTGGAGCATCCGGACATGCCGCATTCCGGCACCAACCGGTTCATCGGTCGTTTCGCCTACGTGATCTTGCCGACCGGACGGTCGCTGGATGCAAATTTCCTCGGCAATGCCGCCAAGCTGCCGCAGTCGGCCGAAGCGCTGCCCGCACTCGGGGCAGTCGTCCCGAGCGGATATCTCCGCAATCAGGGGGTGGGCTCCTGGGAACTCAATTCCGCCGCCTTCTTCCGGGCCCTGAACACGAACGTCTGGCAGCTGAATGATTTCACCTATTCGACGGCCGTCGCCACGTTGAGCACCGGGCGGGCGTTTTCCGATGCGGAACGGCTGCTCCGCTTCCGGCGCAACGCCACGCGACCCGACACCGCCGAGCGTTTCTTTGGCTACGAGTTCGGAATCATCGGCAGCTCCAAGGGAGACCGCCTCAGTTCTGACTTGGTGGACAACTACGCCAACGGTCCCGTGATCCAGACCTACTCGGAAGTGGTGTTCCCCTCGCTTCAGGCGTCGGTCGACAATGACCCCACCGACCAGCCGTGGTCCGGGTCGGACGAGCGTCGCCGGTTCACCGATTTCAACCAGTTCTTCGACGAAAGTCTGGACTTGGGCGACCGGCTGACCGCCCAGGCCACTTCCACCCTGGCGAAGGCCGCGTTCCGGGATGAACACGTCAACAGCACCTACAACACCTACACATATTACCGGGCGCTGGCGCAGCTTGGCACCGACTCGCCGGACGCCCGCTTTGAGTCCGGGTTCAATTCCGCCTACGGCCGCGTGAATGGCGGAACCAACCAACCCACCTATTACCGGCGGGCGAAACTGAACCTCAACTACGCCCACGATCCCAACGGCGACCGTCCGGCGAACGCTTCGATTGCGGCGCTCGAACCGTGGACGCCGTTGAACTGGTTCACCAACGCCGCCGACCGGCTGTTGCTGACGGAGTTCACCAACGGTCTGCCGATTGTCCGGTCGCAGGAAATCGGCCGGAATGTGGCCCGCGACGAAACCGGCTATGCTCCTTACGGGTTTCCGGTCTTTGGGACCGTCCGGACGCCGGATGGTATCCTGACCAACTACACCTACGACTCTCAGGCCCACCGGTTGCTGCAGTTGGCGGCCAACATCTACGACTTTGCCAACGCCCCCAAAAACCATGACCTGGGCACGCCCGCCGGCAACGGCACCAACCAGTTCCGGCTGCAGGCCCCGCACGTGTATCGCCCCCGCTACTATGTGGATGACCGCACGCCGGATGTGCTGCGCATCGGCGATTATGAGCTGGTTGTGAACCTGAACCCGATCAACCAACGCTGGCTCACTCCCGAGCAGGCGCTGCTGGTCGTGCGCAACGGCAACCGCGGCCTGCCCGGCCGGGTGACCCCGACGGTGGACCTCAACGTCATCGGCGTTCCCTGGGTGGTGGGGGCGAAGAAAGGGCTGCCCAATTTCAACGAGGGATTCTGGCAAACCGCCGTGCAAGTGACCCGGCGACTCATGGTGACCAAGCCGAACGCGAACGCCACGATGCCGGTGGGGCAGTTGCCCTTCACGGGAGCCAACGGTCGGGGCTTCCGGACGTTTTCCCAGTATCGCCTCACGTTGAACAACACGTTCGGAACGGAGGCGTGGAACAGCTACAGTTTTGACTTCCCAGTCCCGGTGCGCGTGCAGATCTGGCAGACGAACCGGTATGCGCTCTACGCGGAGAATCCCAACGGCACGCTCGCCCCGGTCCTCGCTCCGCCGGCCCAGGGGCAGATGACCTTCCGGGATCTGGCGAAGGGGACCTGGAAAGCGGGAGAGGTGGTGGGCTTCCGGACAACGAACACGCTCGCCGATGTCATTTTCGATCCCGTGAATCGGCGGACGTTCCCGGCTTCGGCGACGAACGCCGGATATGTGGAGGTCGGCAGCCTGCCCGCGCTAGCGCTGGCGGTGACCAACCATCTGATCTTTGCGGTCTATACCACCGCGAATCCGCAGCGATTGCTGGACGTGGTCTCGATGGAGAGCGTGGTTTACGAGACGAACCTCACCCGCTACCTCGGCGGCCAGGTGGGGCCCGGTGGAATTTCCATCGCCGGAACCTCCGGCGACCAGCGGCCCGGAGGCGAGATGTCCCGCTTCTGGATGACGAACCGCCTCGCGGCCGGCGGCACCATGGGCATCACCAACCAGTTGGCGATGTCGCTGGGATCGTTTTTGGGGCAGGGCAACTATGACCTCCTGTGGCGGGATGCGCGCGGTCAGGGGGTGAGGATCGCCGACCGCAATCTTGCGGTCGACGGGCTCAACTTCTTCCTCTACTCAACCAACCGCCCGAGCATTTTCGGGAGCTCGATCGACACGTTGCGCCGGACCTACGGCGGGCTCACCGCTCAGGTCGGTTTCAACCCTTCTCCGGTGATCGTGTTCACCGATCGCCGCATGGCGAACGATCCGTTGGTTCACTACCACAAGGACGACCTCCTGCCTGGCTACACGGCCGTCGCACTGGCGTCGCCGGGCTTTCCCGGGGCCTACGCCGCTGAAGTGCAGCGCAATGGCGTGCGCCTGCTCCAGAACGGGAGCGCCTGGCCGAACAACTGGCACTTTGAGAACGGCCGGTGGGTCAACTATGTGACCGGTCCGGTCGGCTTCCGGGCGTCCTCGGGTTGGCCGAACACGTTGACCACCAATTTTTGGACCGAGCAAATTGTCGCCAGTCCGGCAACCGGCAAAGCCAGTATGGCTCAGCCACACCGGTATCAGGTGGCGTGGTCGCCGTGGGGACGGGTGCCCCAGTTGGGGGCCCAGGCGACTGCCGGGGCGGACTATGTGCGCAACAACCTTGCGTTCAAAGATCCGCAGATCGCGACACCGGACAATTGGCGATTCCTGGTTCAAACCCCCGGGGCGCCGGCGGATTTGGAGCATGCTTCGTATGCGAATCTGGGCTGGCTGGGCAAAGTCCATCGGGGCACTCCGTGGCAGACCTTCTACCTGAAGTCGGCCGTGGCCGATCTGCGGCAGCAGAACGGGCTCGATGGGGCGCCTTGGTTGGCGCTGTTCTATGGCGAGATGAACGACTGGGCGTCGTGGGCGGGGAACGCCAACACCCATCCGATCAGCGACTGGAAGCTGCTCGACCTCTTCACCACGGCGATCAACGACAACGCGGCCAAGGGATTGCTCGCGGTGAACCAGACCAACCTGGCCTCGTGGGCCGCGGTGCTCTCCGGGGTGCCGGTGCTCGACAACCGCACGTCGCCCAACGATCCCAAGGCGCTGATTCTGCAGCCGAATTCTCCCGAAGTGGCGCAGGTGATCTCCGGCTACACCAACAACGGGGTGGTCGTGCCCGGTCTGTTGTCAGTGATCTCCACCACCAACGCGCTGGCGTCGGGAATTCCCGGTCCGATCGCTCCCGGCGGCACGTTCACCAACCTCGGGGCGATTCTCAGTGTGCCCACCCTCTCGGACCGGGCTCCGTTTGTGGTGGCCGATGCCGGCGCAAATCTGGTGACCGATGAGGTCGTGGAACGATTGCCCCAGCAGATCCTGTCGCTGCTGCGGGCGGACGAACCGCTGGTCACCATCTACGCATACGGTCAGTCGCTGAAGCCCGCGCCCAATTCGTTCTACCTGCGGCCGGGACCGTTCTACGGAATCGTCACCAATTACGTGGTCACCGGTGAGGTGGCCACCAAGACCCTCCTGCGGTTTGAGGGCTCCACCGTCAATCCGACCACCCGGGTCGAGGATCACCGGATCCTTTACCAGACTCCCTGAAAATTTCCTCCGCCTGCTGCGTCTATGCCTGCTCCCCGTCGTCAACGATTTGCCCTGATCGGGTTGGTTCTGCTGTGCGGTCTGCTGACCTGGCGGGCAGGCGAGCGAGTCGCCCATCGCCGGAGCCGGGATGCCGGGGAGAACCAGGCCGCGGTCGCACCGAAGTCCGAACCGGCGGTCGCACTTCCGCAGGCTCCGGTCGTGCCGGTGGCTCACAAATGGGTTTCCGTCGAGCCGTGGCAACCGGGTCAGGCGCGGGCCTTTCCTGACGCGAAGTTCACCAACCGTTTCCGCAACACGGCCGCCGCGGTGGATGAGTTGGTGCGAAATGATCGGGCGCTGAACCTGCGCAATGCTTTGGTGGACACCGCGAATGGAGTTCCGCTTCAGCTTCCGGCTGGCTTGGAAGCCGGCGAGGATCCGGGAGCCTACGTGGTGCAGTCGAGGAGCGTTCTGACCGAGTCGCTGCGACGGCAACTGCGGGACGCGGGGCTCGAAATCGTCTCCTACATTCCCAACAACGCCTACTTGGTCCGCGGCAGCCGTTCCGCGATGGAGCAGGCCGCGGGCAGTCCGGAAGTGGCGGCGGTTTTGCCATTCGCGCCAGCATTCAAACTGGAGCCCGAACTGTTGGATCAAACGCTCGCCGGCGATTCTGCGCCTGAGCGGCAGCAACTGATCGTCACGGTGGTGGATCCGGCGAACACCATGCCCGCGATTGCGGCGTTGGGCGGCACCGAGGTGTTCCGGGAACGGGGACCGTTTGGTCAGTTGGTGACGGTTGCCGGGCTGGAAAACCGGGTGGCCGAACTGGCCCGGTTGCCCGGAGTCCTGATGGTCGAGCGGTGGACGCCGCGGGCGCTGGCGAACGACCTCAGCGGCGTGGCCCTGGGATCGGTGACCAACCTCGACAACACCGGACCCTATCTTGAACTCGATGGCTCCGGGGTGCTGGTCAACATCAACGACTCGGGGGTTGACCAAACGCACCCCGATTTGACCGGGCGCGTGAGCACAATTCCGGAGCTGGCCGCGACGGTGCTGGCCGATTTCGACGGTCACGGCACCCACGTGGCCGGAACCATCGCGGGCGACGGCACCGCGTCCGGCACCTTGGCCGGCACCCCGCAGGGTTCGACCAATGGTGCGAGCGTTCAGGGCCGGGCCCCGAAGGCGCGCCTTTGGGTTTTGCCGGTGGACCTGATCCAGGGGCCGCCCTCCGGCGACACCTATTTGCAGGAAGAGGCGGCCAAGGCGCCGGGCCGTGCGTCCCGGAACCGCCCGCTCATCTCGAATAACAGTTGGGGCTATACGACGCGCGAATATACCTCGAAATCGGCCAGCTACGATGCCGCGGTGCGGGACGCTCTTCCCGGAGAGCGTGGCGACCAGCCGATCCTTTATGTGTTCAGTGCCGGCAATGAGGGCTCCGGTGGAGATGCCGGTGTGGGTGGGATTCCTGATTCCATCGCTTCACCCGGCAACGCCAAAAACGTGATCACCGTTGGTGCGCTGGAGAGTCCGCGGAACATCACCAACGCGATTGTTTACGACACCAATTTTGTGGCCGTGAAGATCGGTTCGACTGCGTTTCCCGACCGCGGCTATTCGGAGACCAACACCACCTACTTCACCAATGAAGTGCTGATGCCGTATACCGACACCGCGCATCAGGTCGCCGGCTTCTCCAGCCGCGGCAATGTCGGTGTGGAAATCGAGGGGAGCTCGGGCCGATTCAAGCCTGACGTCGTGGCACCGGGATCGTTTATCCTGTCGGCCCGCTCTTCGCGGTGGGACATCACCAACCAGTATCCGGCCGATCCCTTTACCGGAGAATTCCCCGACTCCTACTATCTTTTTGGTGAGCTGGAAAAATCCAATGCGCCCGCCTACCGCTTTGAATCGGGCACCTCGATGTCGGCTCCGGCGATTTCCGGTTTGCTGGCCCAGATGCAGCAGTATTTTGAGCAGAAGGTCGGGGTGTTTCCGTCCGCTGCGACCTACAAGGCTTTGCTGATCAACGGTTCGGTGGCCACGAGTGAAACCTACGAACCGGACACCAAGGAGTCGTTCAATTTCGGCGGCTGGGGAATGCCCACGCTGCCGCGGGCGTTGCGTTCGGGCATTGGTGTAACCGGCGACGACAAGCCGTTGGCCGCAGTTGAGGGGTCCGGTCTGGCGACGGGGGAAGCGGCGACTCTGAAGCTGGACGTGACACAGACCAACGCCCCGCTTCGCCTGTCACTGGTCTGGACGGATCCTCCGGGCAATCCGGCCGCGTCCACCAAATTGGTCAACGACCTCGATCTGGTGCTGTCCAACACCGTCAGCGGGGAGGTGTTTTTTGGGAATGACCTCTCTCCGGGCACGGGATTTTCGCGGGCCCAGACCACCAATGAACCCGTGGGACCGGACCGGGTCAACAACGTGGAGCGGATCATCCTGCAAAGCCCGACCGCGGGTGAATACGCCGTCTGGGTGGTCGCGCACCGGGTCAACGTCAATGCCCGTTGGGATAACCCCTCCAAAGTGGCCCAGGATTTCTCGCTGGTGATCTCCAGCGATGCCGAGTTGGCCGAAGGTGACACGGCAGGCGAGGTGAAGGACATGCAGTTGGTGAACGCCATCACCTTGGGAATCGCGTCTCCGACGGCGCCGGCGGGCATCACCAACGGGGTGGCGCTGTTCAATCAGAAGGCGGGTGCCAATTCGCCGCTGGTCGGGGATCAGCGGGGCACCACCAACCAGTGGCGCTTCTTCACCTTCACGAACGTCCCGTTCACCAACCTGAACGTCTTCAGCATCACGACCAATGGGACCGTGACGGACGGTGTCGCCGAGACGGTCACCAACTACCTGACCAGCGGCAGCAACGTCGCGTTCGTGGTCTTTCCCAGCCTGCCTGACTCCAACCTGTCCCGAACCCGAACGAACGGGCCCGATCTTGACCTGTATGTCTCCCGCGATCCGGGAATGCTGACGTTGGATCCGGTCGCCGTGGCGGGGGCTGCGAAATCCCGCAACCGGGATGCAACCGAGCTGCTGACATTTACCAACGTGCCGTTGGGCGAGGGCGTCGTTTTCTACGTTGGGGTCAAATCAGAGGACCAGCAGGGAGGCGAATTCGCCTTCGTCGGTCTCAGCACCGATCAGCCCTTTACGTCGCTTGACGAGAATGGGTTTCCGCATCCCCTGGCGATTTCACTTCGGCAGCTGTCGGACGGCACGCCCTCCAACCCGGGAGTGGGCCAATGGCTGGCCATCAGCCTCATCAGTCAGGAACTGCGCCGGGTGACTCCGACCGTGTCCACCACGCACGACAACTTCAGGGATTTGCTGGGAGAACTGGAGCTGCGCTCGCTGTCCACGGTCCTGAACAACCATGGGCCCCTGCTGGACCTCGACTCGGGGGCGAACGTTTACGTGCGCTACGACGACTCCGGCAGCGGCGACTACTCGCGGCTTTCCAACACCCGGCCATCGGACGGTCCCGGGACGCTCAATGAATTCATGGGTCTCACCGGCGGCGGCGCCTGGTTCTTCAATTCGGTGGACAATGCGTTCGGCAATTCCGGCGCGATCAACTACCTCGACCTTCAGCTGATGCCGAATGATTTCGGGGCCCAGTTTGTGGAGCGTTGTGTCCGGGCCCGCCTCATCGAACTTGAGGTGATCAACATCCCGGCAGATGCGACCCGGCTGACCATCACGCTGACCAATCGTCAGAATGAAACCCTCGACGGCCCGCTGGAAATCTATGTCCGGCGCGAGGCGTTCCCCGATTTGGTCAATCCGGCGAACAACGACAAGTATGCCACCGTCTTCCCGCCCGGCGGAGGCGAGCTCACGATTGGCATCCGCGATGTCCCGCCGCTGACTCCCGGCCGCTACTTTGTGGCGGTTTACAACCCGAACGGCTTCGAGGTCTGCTATCGCATTCGTGCGCGGGTGGAACGGGGGCTGGATGGCCGGCTGACGAAAAATTTTGAGTCAGGCCCGATCAATTTGCCCCTCACCGATCATGCGGTGACCTACTCCGCCGTGACCGTGGACGACTCGCGTCCGGTGACCGCCATCGGTGCCGGGCTGCGGATGGAGCATCCCCGGCTTTCCGATCTGTCCATACGTCTGATCAACCCGCAGGGAGACTCGACAGTGCTGGTCGAGAACCGCGGACGGACGAATGCCGTCGCCTTTGGGCGCGAACTGATCACCACCAATGGGGTGTTTGCCCATGTGGCGATGACGTTCGAACGAAGCTCGGGACGCGCCCAGATCTACGTCAACGGCCTGCGGGTGGCGGAACAGAACTTCGTGGACTTCCTGCCGGACACGACCAACTCGCTGCAATTCGGCACTGACGGCACCACGGGGAACTCCCGGCCGGTCGTGCTGGATGATTTCGGGCTTTGGAGCCGCGTGCTGACTGCCGACAACATCCGCGACCTCTATCGCTATGGGGTGGAGGACGGGGTGGGCAAGGGTGCTTTTGAGGCCGAAGCCGGTTTGGTGGCCTTGTGGCCGTTTGAAGGCGATGGCAACGAGCTCATCGCCGACCGGGACCTGGCGCTTTCCGGCGGGGGAGCTGCCCCGGGACTGATTGGGCAGGCAATTTCGCTCAGCGGCACTGCTGTTGCCCCGGTGCCCGAACCCGGCCAGCCGCTGGATGTCGTCCGCGGCGCCGGTTTCACGCTTGAAGGTTGGGTCAATGCCGGCACCAACGATCCGGTGATCATTGCCGGATGGTCCGGGACCAACGGTCATGTCGGACCGGTGTTGGTGGCCAACTATCCGCCGCCCATCGGGAACGGGCCGGGATCGTTCAGTGTGATTTTGACCAACATTTCGGTGCTGGAAACCAATCAGGTGGATCTTCGGGTTGCCTCTGCGGGCGGGTTGGTCACCCCGGGAGCGACCGTCACGAACACGCTGTTCGCGGTCTTCTCCGAACTGACCAATCTCAATTCCCAGGTCATCAAGTTCGCCGAACCGCCATTCGTGACCGATACCCGCACGCGCCTGATTGCGGCATCGACCTTTGACGGACCACGGAGCGGCGACCAGTTCTACACCGTCGGGGAACTGGTGGATGGATGGACGGTGGTCAGCAATACGGTGCAGTGGGATTTCTTCCCCGATGACGCCCTCACGGGGACCAGTTGCATCGAGCTGTTCCCCAACTTGGGCGGCGGCGTCGGAACCCGGATTCGCCGCACGTTCTCCACGGTCCCGGGACGGTTCTACACGCTGAGTGTCGGTTACCGGAAGGTTCCGCTGTCGGCGGGACAGGCCAGTCCCGTATTGGTTTTTGCGGATGGGACGGAGGTTTCGAGCTTCCTGGCGGAAGACAATTGGCAAACGAACGCTGCCGTGGTGCAGGCCACGACGAACACGATCACCTTCGACATCGCCAATCCGGCCAGTGAGACCAATCCAACCCGCGGAGCCACGGCGGTAGCCACGGTGGATGCGGTTGGGCGCATCACGGGCATCAACGTGGTTGACGGTGGTGCGGGCTACGAAACGGCGCCTGCGGTGCGGTTTCAGGTGATCGGCTTTCCGTTCCGCGGGTCCGGAGCCACCGCCCGGGCGGAAATTGAAAACGGGGCGGTCAGCCGGATTGTGGTCGTCCGTCCCGGCACCAACTACCTGCAACCGCCCCGGGTGATCGTGGCGGCGCCCCCGGCTTCACCGCGCCCAGCAGAGACGTTCCTGGACGAAATCCGGTTGGTCGAGGAGCCCACCGGGGTTTACGTCCCCGAAGAACCGCTCCGGCCGCTCGCCAAGGGATCGGCCGTCGGGCAGTGGCGTCTGGAAGTCACGGATAGCCGAGCCGGTGAGGTGGGGGAGATCCTGAAGTGGCAGATGGAGCTGACCTTTGCGCCGACGAATCCGCCCGCTTACCGGCTCACCCAGGGAGTTCCCTTCTCCACGAACGTTTCCGGCAGTGCGATTACCTATTTCATCGTGGAGGTTCCGCCTGAGGTTTACGCGGTCACCAATTCGCTCGTCAGTGTTTCCGGCGGACCGTTGAATCTTCTCTACAGCCAAACCGGATTGCCCGACGGCCTGCAGACCGACGATTACTACCTGCTGACCGGCGTTCAGGATGTGGAGCAATCAGCGACGCTGTTCACCAACGTCCTGCCGCAACTGCGTCCCGGGCAGCGCTATTACCTTGGCGTCCAAAACGCCCTGCCGGGCCAGAACAACGACTTCACCATCCGGGTGGACTTCGGTCTGCCCATCGTCGTGCTGACCAACGATGTGGCGGTGACGGCGACCAACGCGAATCAGGGAATGATGGATTACTATGCGTTCGACGTGTCTCCGGATGCGTTGGGTGTCCGCTTCTCGATCTCCAATCTGACCGGGGACGTGGATCTGGTGGTTCGCCAGGGCCCCAGCTTGCCGAGTCGGAACACGTTCGACTATGCGAGCACGAATGTCGGACTGACCGGTGAGTCCATCGAGATTGATCCGCTGAGCGTGCCCGTGCCGCTGTCACCGGGAACCTGGTATCTGGGCGTCTATCCGTCGGACCCCAATCCGACCAACCGCTTGGTTTACACGATCTATGCGCTGGAGGTTTTCGCCAATGTGGCCGCCCTGACCAACGGCGTTCCCGCCAACGGCGGAATCACCAACAGCGGGGTCATCGACTACTATTACATCGACATCACCAACCAGGTGTCGTCCCTCGCGCTTGGCCTGACCAACCTCTCGGGCAACGTGGACCTTTACGTCCGTGCCGGGCTGCCGTTGCCGACGGCCGACTCGTTCGAATTCGCCAGCACCAACGCTGGCACGGCGGATGAGACAATCGTCCTTTCCGGCGATCGCGCGCCCCAGTTGCTCAATCCGGGCCGCTGGTTCCTCGCTGTGGTGCCTCGGGATCCCTTGCCGGTCACTTACACGGTGGTGGCGAACTTCACGTTGCCGGACAACAATATCCGATTCCTCGTCGATTCCGTGCCACAGCCGGAGTTGGTTTCGGGCGGTCCGACGAATCTGCTCTACCGCTTCGAGGTGCCCTTCGATTTTACCTCGCGAATCCTGTTCGAGCTCTACGGTCTGGATGGAGATGCCGACCTGTTCGTTTCCAAGGACAACCCGCCGGACCAGAGCGCAACCGTGCTGCGCAACCTCAAGCCCGGGTTGGAGAACGAAGTCATCGTCGCCACCGATGCCCAGTTCCCGCAAATGGGAGGGACGTGGTTTGTGCAGGTCCGGTTGCCTGCGGTGACCACCAACGCGGTTGCCTTTACGGTGCGCGCCGCTTCCCGCCAGAATGGTCTGCTGGTCAGCGACATTCCCACGGTGATTACCTACAACTTCCCCACCGCTGCCGGCCAGACGCCATTCATCACGTGGAATGCCGTCCCGGGTGAACTCTATCAGGTTCAGACGACTCCCGATCTGAGTGCGACGCCGCTGGTGTGGCGGCCGGAAGTTCAGCCGGCGGTGGTGACCGGCGACTTCGGTCTGGCCCTTATTCCGTTCGCGCCGATGAACGTCACCACCAACTACCTGTCGTCCGGCACGATCTATTACCGGGTCATCCAGATTCCGAATCCCTAGTCGCCCGTGAGCGCGCTGGTCATTGCCCTGAACCCCGCGGTGGATTGCGAATGGCGGGTTGAGGTGGTCCGGGCCGAGGAGAAGAATGAAATTGCCGGCGAAGTGCGCTGGCCGGGCGGAAAGGGGATCAATGTCGCGCGCTGGCTTCGGTGGCTGGGGTTTCCGGTCCGGCTGTTTCTTCCGCTGGGCGGCGATACCGGCCGCGAACTGGCGGCGGGACTCCGCCGTGAGGGAATCCGTTTCACCCGGTTTCCCATCGCGGCTGCCAACCGGGTCAATGTCGTCGTCACGCCGGACCGCGGTCCGCAGTATCGCTTCAACCAGACTGTGCCGCGGTTCAACCTCGGGATCTCCAAACGGCTGGTCGCCCGGGCACGTCAGCTTGCGGTCCAGTCGGATCTGGCGGTGATCTCTGGAACCCTCGCGTTTGGCGCGCCCGTCGACAGCTACGCCCGGATCGCTGCCGCCGTGGCCAAATCTTCAGGAAGGTTGTTCCTCGACTGCGATCGAGAGCCCTTCCGGTTGGCCCTTCAGCACCGGCCTTATCTGGTCAAGCCCAACGAACACGAGCTGGTTCAATGGGCCGGGCTACCACTGCCGGATTTGGGTGCCCAAATGACGGCTGCCAGAAAACTTTCCACGGAGACCGGAGGATATGTCCTGCTCTCTCGTGGTGCCCAAGGCGCCTTGTTGGTGCATGCCCGCGCTGAAGTTCATTTGCAGGCAGCCGCGCCGGCGGTCGTGGTGCGTAACACCGTGGGAGCGGGCGACGCCATGCTGGCCGGGGCTGTTATGGCTGCCGCAAAGGAAGATCCCGCCGAATTGCTTCGGTGGGCGGTGGCGACCGGTTGTGCGGCCACCGAAGTGGCTCCGGGCAAACTGCCCCGGCGACGACGCTGGCGCGAACTTCTGGCGTCCGTTCAGGTGGTCGAACTGCAGCGGTGAGCCGCCGGCGACTTCAGGTGGCGGCTTCGGAACGATAGAGTCCCTCTTCGGCGATGATGTCCGCCGCAATGGCGGGAACAAGGTGGTGGATGGGGAGACCGCGAGCCGCCCGCATCCGGATCTCCGAAGAAGAAACCTTGAGCGGCCAACCCTTCAAATAGGTGAGCCGCCACGGAGCGGGAAGCGATGCCGCCGGCTCCCCCGGCCGGGGAATGACGATGAACTCGACCAATTGGGCGAGGTTATCCGCTTCACGCCATTGGGGCAGGGTGGGGACGTGATCCGCGCCGATGAGCCAGCACAGGGTGGTGTTCGGGTGGGCCTGCGCGAAGTGGCGCACGGTGTCCACCGTGTAGCTGACACCGCCGCGCCGAAGTTCGACGTCATCGACCCGATAGCGGGGCTCGCCGGCGAGCGCGGTCCGAAGCATCCGCAGGCGCAACGCGTCCGGAGCCGGCACTCGGCCCGGTTTGAACGGTGATTGGGCGGCGGGGATGAAGACCAGCCGGTCGAGCGCCAACTCTTCCAGCGCTGCCCGGGCCACCAGCAGGTGTCCGCAATGCACCGGATCAAATGATCCGCCATAGAGCCCGATCCGCATGGCCGAAGCGTAGCAGCGAAAACGATCCGGCGGCAGCGAAACCAAACGGGATGCCGCGACGCGAAGTTGAGCGACAAGTGGAGCCAGTAGTCGGGGTCGAACCGACGACCCACGGTTTACAAAACCACGGCAACTTTCTGGACCATGCGAATTCCCCAGCAAATATGGGGTTTTCAAAGTTCTGAAATCGCGCGGTTTCGCACCTTCGGACGATTTCACTGTTGCGCCGTGTTGCGCGGATTACAGATGAGAACAGTGCCGGCCGGCCTAGGAGCCTCAGATGAACACGGCTGGACTGACACCGAAATGGCGGCCGAGCGTGCGGATGTGGTCCAAGGTCAGCCGGCGCTCCCCCCGGAGCAGCATCCCGCCGACGTTGCGGCTGGTGCCCAGGATGCGCGAAAGGTCGGCCGCCGTCAGTCCGCGCTCTTCCAGGAGACTCGCGAGCACGTCACCGGCCGCCGGCTTGGCGGGCGGCGGGTTGCGGGCGCGGTCGTATTCGTCGAGAAAGTGGGCGACCGCTTCAAGGTAGTCGGACTGGTCCTCGTTCAGCGGAAAGCCGGCAAGCGCCTCCAGCATGGCCGTGGCTTCCTTGGCCTCCGCGGCCGAGTGAACAGGGCGCGGCAGGTAGAACGCGCACAGTTCACGGTAACCTTCCGGCACGTCGGCGAACTTCGCGAAGCGGATGCGCTCGCGGCTGGGCTTGGTGGCAATGCTCATAGGTCATCCTTCCATCGGTCTTTGCTGTAATCCGCGTGCGTCAGGAACCGCAGCGCATACACCAGCGAGCGGTTGTAGTGGACGGCGGCCACCAGGCGGTAACGGTTCCCCCGGAGGTTGAACACCGTCACGGTGCGCCCGCTTTCCACCGTCACCTGATCGGCCGCGGGAAACACCCGCCGCAACGCGGTGAAGTGCGGGAAATCCCCGGCCTCGATCAGCGCCTGCCACACCGCCAGGGCGGTTTCGGCGTCGGCATGTCGCCGCGCCCACTGCCGCAGGGTGGATGGCTTGATCAGACGCACGCACACAAGCTGTGTTCAACCCGGGCCGGTGTAAAGCCGCGACTTTGCCGGACGAATAACCGGTCGCCGCAGCATTCTGTGCCGGGCCTCACCGCGCTGCTTGACCGGGAACGCCGGAAGTCCTGCCCTTGAGCCCATGTGCGGCCGTTACACCCTCGCAGACCGGACGAGCTACGCCTTCGACGAGATTTCCGGCGTCCGCCTCGAATGGAAGGGCCGGCCGCTCTACAACATTGCCCCTTCCCAGCGCGCGCCGGTGATCCGGCTGGAGCATGGCCTGCCGGTTATCAGCGAACTGCGCTGGGGCCTGGTGCCCTGGTGGGCCAAGGACGAGAAAATCGCCTATTCGCTGATCAACGCCCGCTCCGAGACCGTGGCGGAGAAGCCGGCCTTCCGGTCGGCCTTCAGGAAGCGGCGCTGCCTGGTCCCCGCGGATGGCTTCTACGAATGGCAGCCGCTCGGGCCGAAGCTGAAGCAGCCATGGCGGTTTGTGCGCCCGGACCGGCAACCGTTCCTGTTCGCCGGCCTGTGGGAACACTGGCGCAACCCCGAGGACGCCACCGCCGAGCCGCTGGAGACGTTCACCATCCTGACCACGACGCCGAACCGCGTGGCCGCCCCCATCCACGACCGGATGCCGGTGATTCTCGAAGGGGACGCCCGCCAACAATGGCTGGACGAGGCGACCACGGCGGAAGTCCTCGCCGGCCTCCTGCGGCCGTATCCGGACGAACACCTGACCCGCTACGCCGTGCCAGCCCTCGTCGGCAGCCCGAAGAACGACGTGCCGGAGTGCATTGCGCCGCTCCCCACGGCCTAATCGCTACATTTCCTCCGCTGCGACGTTCCGTTGACAAGCGAGTTTGCGATGCCGAAATAGGACAGTGATAAACGTGCGCTGTCTGCTTAGCATGCTGGCTTGGGTTCAGCTTGCGCGCTGCCCTGCCGCGGAACCCATCACGGCTAGTGCGGTCGCATCGATAGATGCCGTAGGGCGAATCACCTCCATCAATGTAATAAATGGTGGAACCGGCTACCACACAGAACCGACAGTTCGGTTCCAAGTGGTGGGTTTTCCGTTTCGCGGCTCCGGAGCAGCCGCCCGAGCGGAAGTTGCGAATGGTGCCGTCGTAAGAATTGTCGTTACCCGTCCTGGGACTAATTATCTCCAACCTCCACGGGTGATTGTTGCACCGCCGGAGAAGCCGCTTGTGCTGAAGCTGGATCTGAGTCCGGCAGATGGGATTCCGAAACTGACAGTGGCAGGACCTGTAGGTAAGCCAACCCGAGTCGACTGGGCACCGGATTTGATCGGGCCGTGGATGCCTTGGAACAATCTCGTGGTGGGTGCGGACGAAACGACGCAGCTGAAAGTGATGCCGGGAACCAATGCTCGATATTACCGGGCTTTGCCAGACTCCGCGGCAGTCGGACCCATCGGCTTTATCTGGGTTCCACCTGGAACATTTTCGATGGGAAGCCCACCTGACGAACCAGACCGTGATGCAGACGAAGGGCGGCACACCGTAACACTAACGCAAGGATTTTGGCTGTCAGACCATGAAGTAACACAGGCAGAGTATAAAAGTGTGATGGCTCGCGAGCCATCCCATTTTGTCGGATCGGAATTGCCGGTGGAGCAGGTGAGCTGGAACGATGCTGTATTATATTGTCAGAGATTGACGGAACTTGAGCGAGCGGCCGGCCGAATCGGCCCGCAACAGGCCTACAGGTTGCCAACCGAGGCAGAATGGGAGTATGCGGCGAGGGCGGAAACGGAGGGGGCTCGGCACGGACAATTGGATACGATTGCGTGGTATGCCATCAATGCAGGCGCGAAGACCCATGTGGTGAGAGGAATGCAACCCAATGCGTGGGGTTTGTATGACATGATCGGCAACGTATTTGAGTGGTGTGCCGACTGGAAAGGTGACTACCCAGCCGGCGCCGTCACCGATCCATTGGGGCCTGATTCTGGTGTGTTTCGCATGTTTCGTGGAGGAGGGTGGTATCGTGATGCAGGAGACGCGCGATCGGCCGAGCGGAATTGGCTCCTGCCGGAACTTCGGCTGAATTTCATCGGATTTCGCCCTGCACTGAATTCGTTCGTTGGACCATCAATTGTATTTCAACCGCAGGCCATCACAGTTGCGGCGGGGCAGTCTGCAACGTTTCGTATCTCTGCCTCGGGCACCCCTCCATTGAACTATCAGTGGCAACGGAATGGCACAAATATGCCAGGGGCGACCTCGCCAATGCTAACAATTCACCGGGTGATGCCGACTGATGTGGGCGACTATAAGGTAATGGTGAGCAATGCCGCAGGAAGCGTCGCTAGCGTTGGAGCCAAGTTGGAGGTGTTTTCGGCTGCGGGCTTTGTTTGGATTCCACCGGGACGTTTTATCATGGGAAGTCCTGATGACGAACCGGATCGATCCATGGTTGAATCTCGGCGCACAGTGACGCTGTCGGAGGGATTCTGGCTGTCGAATCATGAGGTGACGCAGGCAGAGTATGCGGCTGTCATGGGGGGCAATCCCTCCTATTTCATCGGGGCAGAACTACCGGTGGAACAAGTCAGTTGGAGCGATGCTGTTTCATATTGCCAGAGGCTTACGGAGCTTGGGCGAGCGGTAGGTCGAATAACGACCCAGCAAGCTTATCGTCTGCCTACAGAAGCAGAGTGGGAGTATGCGGCAAGGGCAGGGACCACGGAAGGACGCTACGGCGAATTGGGCGCTATTGCATGGCATTCAGGCACCTCAGAGAGTAAGACCCACACAGTAATGGGAAAAGAACCCAACGAGTGGGGGTTGCACGACATGATTGGGAACGTATGGGAATGGTGTGGAGACTGGTATGGGGACTATGAAGGGGAGGTGGTCACCGATCCAGTGGGACCTAGTTTAGGTTCCAACCGCGTGATCCGTGGCGGTGGTTGGCTTGACGGCGCATCGGATTCGCGGGCGGCGAGGAGGGGTAAGCTAATGCCTGTCGGGCGGGGTGCTGACCTTGGTTTCCGTCCCGCCCTCGCCCCCGTTAGGTGAACTGCGAAGACAGGAATAGATGATTGATAGGAGGGCATCGTTGCGCCGCATAACCGCCCTCGTCGGCAGCCCGAAAAACCACGTGCCGGAGTGCATTGCGCCGCTCCCCACGGCCTAACCGGTAGGCGGCGGCAGCTGCCGCAACGCCTCCTCGATGGTCAGGGTGCCGGTGATCTCCTGCTGGAGCCGCTCGCCGTAAACCTTCGGACGCAGCTTGCCCGGGGATCGTTGAACCACAGCAGCCGGCGTTTGCCCGAGGCACAGCTGGCGACGTAATAGCCCGCACTGCGCCCCCGCTCCGCGTCCCGGGGATAGATGCGCACGGTCGTGCGCCCGAGTTTGACGAGGATGGGACCGCCGGCCGATTGCGAATCAATGCGGGACGGGGCGGGCATTAATGGAATGTTGCGCCGTTGTTGCGCGCCAGTCAACGGGCATTTCCCAAAAACCATTCAACCCGTTGATAATCAATGGAGCCAGCTGTCGGGATTGAACCGACGACCGACGGTTTACAAAACCGTTGCTCTACCGCTGAGCTAAGCTGGCCACCGCGTCGTTAACGACGGCCGGCGTAATTACGCCGGGCGGGTGGTCCAGGCAACTGGATTTCCGTCCTCGTGCCCCAAAATGAGTGACGCAAAGTCCGCTTACCCGCTGGCATTCCGCCCCTTCCGCTCGGCACAATGGCGCCCACGTGACAGAGGCCACGGTCAAATCTTCCGCCGCGGAGCAACGGCGCCCGTTGCTGCAGCGCTATCGGACCGAGCCCGGCAGCTATGACGAGTTGCTCGGGGCGGATGGCCGGGTGCGCCCAAATTACGAAACCCTGATACGGGGGTTGGAGGAGTTGGGTCCCGATGAGCTCAAACGCCGGGCCGAAACCTGCCGCCGCCTCGTGCATGAGCAGGGCATCACCTACAATGTCTATGGTGATCCGCTGGGCATGGAACGTCCGTGGCAGTTGGATCCCGTGCCGTTCATTCTCGGCGCGGAAGAGTGGCGGAAGATCGAGGCGGGACTGATCCAGCGGGCGCAGTTGCTCAACCGGATCATGGCCGACTGCTACGGCCCGCAGGAGCTGATCCGCAGTTCGTGGCTGCCTCCCGCGCTGGTGTTCGCGCAGCCGGACTTCCTGCGACCGCTCCATGGCAGCCAGCCGGGAGAGACCTGTTTCCTGCATTTCTACGCGGCGGACCTGGCCCGTTCGCCGGACGGGCGTTGGTGGGTCATTTCCGATCGGACCCAGATTCCCACCGGCACCGGCTACACGCTCGCGGACCGGTTGGTCACTTCCCGCATCCTGCCGGAGGCGTTCCGCGAAGGCGGTGTCCGCCGGCTGGCCGGCTTCTATCGGGATGCCCAGGCGATGCTTTCGGAATTGGCCCCGCGCAGGACCGACCGGCCGCGCGTGGTGCTGCTGACGCCCGGGCCGTTCAACGAAACCTATTTCGAGCAGGCCTACCTTGCCCGCTACCTCGGCTATTCCCTGTGCGAAGGACAGGACCTCACCGTGCGGGACGACCGGGTATTCCTGAAAACCCTCAGCGGGCTCGAGCCGGTGGACGTGATCCTGCGACGCGTGGACGACGATTTCTGCGATCCGCTGGAGCTGCGGAACGAGTCCATGCTCGGCGTGCCGGGCTTGGTCGAGGCGGTGCGGGCCGGCAACGTCACGGTGGCCAACGCGCTGGGGGGAGGCCTCTTCCAAAGTCCGGCGTTCATGGCGTTCCTGCCGGGGCTTTGCCGGCATGTGCTGGGCGAGGAGATGAAACTTCCGTCGGTCGCCACGTGGTGGTGCGGCCAGAAGTCGGCGGAAAGCTATGTGGCGGAGCATCTGGACGAGCTGTTCGTGAAGCCCGCCTTCCGCTCGCGGCTACGCGGAGTGGATCCGTCTGCGGCCCTCACGGCCGCCGCACGGGAGGAACTGCTGCGGCAGATCCGCTTTCAGCCCCACCGGTGGGTGGCCCAGGAGAAGGTCGAGCTGTCAGCCGCGCCTTCATGGAGCGGGGAAGGATTGGTCTCCCGGCCGGTCGCCTTGCGGGTCTATCTCGTCGCGACTCCGGACGGTTACCGCGTCATGCCGGGCGGTCTGGCGAGGGTGGCGCCGGATGCGGGCGGACGATTCATCTCGATGCAACGGGGCGGCGCGGCCAAGGACACTTGGATTCTGTCGGACGGTCCGGTGGAAGACGTGACGCTGCTCAGTGTCGCCGGCCAGGAGGTTGAACTGCGGCGGGTCGGCAACAACCTTCCGTCGCGACTGGCGGACAACTATTTTTGGCTCGGCCGTTATGCGGAGCGGACCGATGCGACGGCGCGCCTGCTGCGGGCGACGTTGCTGCGGTTCAGCCCGGAAAGCACCGGGCACGCATTCCCGCTGCTGGAGCCGTTGCTGAACACGCTGGTTGCGCAGGGGCAATTGCCGGCAACCGAGGATCAGCCGGAACTGCGCACCAATGCCGAGGCGCTGGAGGCCGGGCTGCTGGCGGCAATCTTCGATCCTTCCCGGGCAGGCAGCCTGCGCAGTCTGGCCGGACAGCTTCAGCGTCTGGGAATGCTGGTGCGGGACCGCAGTTCCAATGACCTGTGGCGGGTGCTCCGGCAACTGGACGACCGGCTGGCCACGCCTACCTCCAGCCTGGTGATGCTCGCCGGAGATGCCATCGGGGTGTTGAACCAGAGCCTGCTTCAGCTGGCGTCATTCCACGGCTTGGCGCGGGAGAACATGACGCGCGCGCAGGGCTGGCGGTTCCTCGACATGGGCGGACGGCTGGAACGGGCGATCTACCTTTGCTCGCTGCTGAATGCTGCATTGCATTCGCCGGAGGCGGACAATCCGAGCGTGCTGGAGGCGGTGCTGGATGTGGCCGACAGCTCGATCACCTACCGGACCCGCTACAACCTCATGCCCAACATGGCGGCCGTGTATGATCTGGTGCTGCTGGATGACACCAATCCGCGCTCGCTCCTGTTCCAGTTCAACCAGCTCGTGAAGCACTTCGAGAAACTCCCCCGCGAACGCGAGAACGCGCTTCCGAGTGCGGGCCAGCGGGTGCTGATCGAATGTGTGACCCGGTTGCGCCTGCTCGATCCGCGGCCCATCAACCGGCTCCGGTCGCGCTGGCACGAAAGCGACGTGGGACGGGTGCTGGCAGAAACGTTGCGGGATCTGCCGCGGTTGTCCGACGCCATCGCCGTGAACTACTTCGCCCATTCAACCATCTCGCGTTCCCGGTGAAGTTCCGATGACCTACCGCATCGTCCATCGCACGACCTACGACTACTCCGAGCCGGTGACGGTTTCGCACCACTCCGCCCGGGTGAATCCGCGCTTCACGGCGGTGCAGTCGCGGAGCCGGTTCAGTCTGCGCATCAGCCCCGAGCCGGCCGTGCGGAAAAACCGGACCGACTACTTCGGCAACCGGGTTTGCTTCTTTGCGATCCAGGAAATCCACAGCCGGCTTGAGGTTGAGGCGGTCAGCGTGGTCAGCATGACCGCCAGCACGCCGCCGGCGCTGACGCTGTCGCCGGTGTGGGCCGAGGTCGCGGAACTGTTCCGTGATCCGGTTTCACCGGAGGTCGTGGACCCCTACCAGTTCTGCTTCGACTCGCCGATGGTGCGCACCGCACCGGAGCTGGCGGACTATGCGCGGGAGAGTTTTCCCGCCGGAACTCCGCTGCTCGTCGGAGTGGCCCATCTGAACCAGCGGATCTTCCGCGATTTCAAATACGATCCGGTGGCCACGAGCGTGGCGACGCCGTTGGAGGAGGTATGGGCCCGGCGGCGGGGCGTGTGTCAGGATTTCGCCCACCTCGCGATCGCCTCGATCCGCTCCCTGGGGCTGCCGGCCCGCTATGTCAGCGGCTATCTGCGGACCCACGCGCCACCGGGCAAGGAGCGGCTGGTGGGCGCGGATGCGTCGCATGCGTGGTTCTCCGTCTATTGCCCGAGCGTGGGCTGGGTGGACTTCGATCCGACCAACAATCTGCTCCCGGCCGAAGAGCACATCACCGTCGCCTACGGCCGCGACTTCAGCGATGTGAGCCCGGTCAGCGGCATCATCACCGGCGGCGGGCACCATGACGTGAAGGTGAGCGTGGATGTCGAGCCGCTCGGCGAAATTCCGGAAGACGACGACGCCGAGCTCCGGGAGGCGATGGACCAATGATGGAATTTCACCGTCGCGGCGAATAATCCGCTTCGGTCCCGCGGCGCCTTCTCCAGAATCGGCCCCAGCTTTTCGGTCAACTGCATGCGTTTCCAGATCGTCCACCGCACCCGCTACGCCTATGCCTCTCCGGTGCGGGAGAGTTTCAATGAGATCCGGCTGAAGCCGGTGACAAACGAGCACCAGACGGTGGAGTCGTTCCTGCTGAAGATTCTCCCGCCGAGCCGGCTGCGGCACTACGAGGATTTCTACAAGAACGTCGTGCACCACTTTGAGATTCCCGAACCGCACACGTCGGTGCTGGTGGAGGCGCTCACGACCGTCAGCACCCGTTCCATCGCGTTGCCGCTCGACGCCACGCCGGCCGCGCTGAGCCGGCTGCCGGAATGCGACCGGACGGAGCGCTGCTTCGATTACCTCCTGCCCAGCCGCTACGTGGAGTGGGATCCGGAAGCGTGGCGTCTCGCGGTGGATTCCACCCAGGGCACGGCGGACATCTGGCAGGCGGCTGTGGCGGTCATGCGCTTCATCCATGGCAGTTTCCGCTACACGCCCCTGAGCACCCATGTCCACACCCACATGCGCCAGGTCATCCAGCAACGGCAGGGCGTCTGCCAGGACTTCGCCCATGTGATGCTTGGGCTCTGCCGGTCGCTGAAGATTCCGGCGCTCTATGTCAGCGGCTATCTGGCCACCGAATCGGCCAGTGCGACCCATGCCTGGATTGAAGTCTTCGTGCCGGACGTCGGCTGGCGCGGCCTGGATCCGACCCATAATTGTGCCGTGGACGAAAACTACGTGAAGATCGCGGTCGGCCGGGATTACGCCGACGTGACGCCGGTGAGCGGGCATTACAAGGGCACCCTTGACCGGCGAATGGAAGTGACCGTGGACATCCGGCGGGCCGAATAGCCGGTGTTGGCGCACTGAAGCGGACGGCCCCGAAACGTCCCGAGCCAAGGACTACATCAGCTTGAGTTTCGGCAGGTCTTGGGAATCCACCAGGCCGACCGGTTCGCGTTTGGCGTTCACCACGATCAGGTCGTCGATGTTCCGCTCGTTGAACAGGCGCACCGCCTCGGCTGCCAGCGCGTCGTCACGAATGCAGACGGGTTTCGGAGTCATCACGTCCCGGAGCACCCGGCTCAGGGCGTGCTCGTCGTCCGCCATGCGCCGGCGCAGGTCGCCATCCGTGAACACGCCGATGAGTTTGCCGCGGGAATTCACCACCGCCACCGAACCGGACTTGGCCCGGGTCATGACGAGGAGCGCTTCCTTGACCGTCAGGCCCGCCGGCGCCACCGCGTTGCGTTCGCCCCGGCGCATGATTTCGCCGACTTTCAACAGCATGGCCCGGCCAATGGCGCCGGCGGGGTGACGCTGGGCAAAGTCCTTCACCTTGAAGCCGCGGGCGGCCATCACCGCCATGGCGAGGGCGTCGCCGAGCACCAGCGTCGCCGTGGTGCTCGACGTGGGGGCCAGGTTGAACGGGCATGCTTCCTTGGGCACCCGGCAGTTCAGGACGACGTCCGCGTGGCTGCCCAGCGTGCTCTTGGGGGAACCGGTCAGTGCGATCAGGCAAACTCCGAATCGCTTCAGTGCCGGGAGCAGATGCACGAGTTCCTCCGATTCGCCGGAATAGCTCAGTGCGAGGATGACGTCGCCTTCGTTGACGATGCCCAGATCGCCGTGGAGCGCGTCCACCGAGTTCAACACCACGGCCGTGGTGCCCGTGCTGCTGAGGGTGGCGGCGATTTTCCGCCCGATGTTTCCGGATTTGCCGATCCCGACGACCACGAGTTTGCGGCCCCGGGACATGGCGTCGACGACCAGTCCGACGGCCCGATCAAAGTGGGCGTCGAGCGACTTTGCCACGGATCTCAAGGCGGCGATCTCAATGGCGAAGACTTCCCGGGCGCGGGCGAGATGCGACATACGGGAGAAATGGCTGACCGACGGTCCGGGTGAAAGGGGGAAATCCTTGGCCGATGGAACCAGCGGGCATGGTTGCGGAAACGGGACACGGTAGTTCCCGCGGCCATAGCAAGCCGGCGTCAGCGTCCGACGAGCCAACTGGCCGTAGCGCACAACGGAACCACGGCCCACGAAGGGAGCTTCAATCCGAGGAGCGCGGTTCCGCCCAAAGCAACAAGCCAATCGGCCGGCCGGCGCAGCGTCGTGGTCGCAAGGGGGGTGACCAAAGTTGCGAACAGCACGCCGACCACCGCGGCGTTGGCGCCGTCCAAGGCCGCCCGCAGCCTCCGGTCGCCGCGCCAGCGATCCCACGAAGGCAACACCCCCGCGACCAGGAGGAGGCCCGGCAAAAAGACGGCCGATAACGCCGCAAGGCCTGCGAACACCGAGCCGGGTCCGGGATGGGAGGCGACTCCAAGGTAAGCGGCAAAGGTGAACAGCGGACCGGGGAGTGCCTGCGCGAATCCGTAGCCGGCCAGGAATTCGTCCGGACTGACCCAACCTGGAGTCACAACGGCTGATTGGAGGAAAGGCAACACGACGTGGCCTCCGCCGAATACCAAGGCGCCAGCCCGATAAAACCGGTCAAGGAGTTGCAAATCCCGGGAACCCGTAATGAAGGCGAGGAACGGAAGTCCGACCAGCAGCGCGCCGAATAGCGCCAGCAGCGTGAGTCCGGGGAGGGGACCCGGTTTGGGATGGGAACCCGGAATGGAGAGCGTGGAGGTCGAATCGTCGTTCCAACGGGACGCGATGGCGGCCGCAAGAACCAAGGCCACCAATTGGGCTGCGGCGGAGTCCCACATCAGCACCAATGCTCCGGCTGCGAGGGTGATGGGCAGACGAGTTTTTCCCCGCGAGAGCTTGCCGGCCATGGTCCCCACCGCCTGCGCCACCACCGCGACGGCGGCCAGCTTCAACCCGTGCAGCCATGGAGCCAATGCGGTGGGCTGCACCCGGGCCAGCCCCATTGCCAGGCAGATCATGATTGCCGCGGACGGCAGGGTGAAACCGGCCCAGGCAGCGATGGCACCGCCCCAACCTGCGCGGGCCTTTCCCATGGCAAATCCGAGCTGGCTGCTGGCCGGTCCGGGCAGGAACTGGCAAAGCGCCACCAGATCGGCATAGGCGGCCTCGTCCAACCAATGGCGGCGTTTCACGAATTCGTCGTGGAAGTAGCCGATGTGGGCGCTCGGTCCGCCGAAGCTGGTCAGGCCAAGGCGCAGGAAAGCCCAGAAGACTTCCCGGATCCTTCCCCTGACCTGGTGTTCCGACTCGCCGGCCACGGCCCGATTGAGGCGAACCCTTCGCCGGTCGTCACGGGAGGATTGTGCCTTTGATGCCGACGTGTTCGGGGCGGGGCATCCCCGGAATTTCCCGTTTACTCCCGGGTCACCCGCGTTACGGTTTCGTTACCGCGAAGGGTTGGAGTAGTGCTATGGGCAATGAATCTGAACCGCGACGCTCAGCGCAGTCGCTGCTGGTCAACACCACGCTCTACCGGGAGTTCCAGGCAGAGCGGGAGGAGATCCTGAAGCACAAGTGGATCGAGTCGGAAAAGGCGGGGCACGACATCGGCTTTGAACGTGCCCTGGTGGATTGGATCACCAAATATCGCGCCGATTGGCGGCGGGCCCGGCAGTTGGTCGGGCACTGAAGCAGCTCACTGAATGCACCTTTAACGGGGTCCTGCGAGGCCCCGAAGGCGCACATGAAACTGAAACTGAAAGCAACGTTTGCCGGCCGGCTCCCCGAGTGGGGCCGGCCTTTCATTTTTGCGCAATGAGTGCCCTTTTGCTCGATTCCACCGCCCTCGGACGAACGATCGCCCGCATGGCCCATGAGATCGCCGAACGTAATCCGGCCGGGACCGATCTGGTTTTGGTCGGCATCCAGACCGGCGGCGTGTTCCTTGCCCGCCGGCTCGCCGCCCAGCTCAGCACAATCTACGGCCATGCGGTGCCGGCCGGGTTTCTGGATGTCGCCCTGCATCGGGACGACCTCGATCGCCGGTCCGCGCCGATGTTGCGGCCGACCGAACTTCCGTTTGACGTGAACGGCCGGACGGTGGTGCTGGTGGACGACGTGCTCTACAGCGGGCGGACCACACGGGCGGCGCTGGATGCGCTGCACGATTTCGGACGCCCCAACCGGGTGCAATTGGCAGTGCTGGTGGACCGCGGTCACCGCGAGTTGCCGGTCCGGGCCGATTTCGTCGGCAAGAATGTGCCCACTTCACGCTCGCAACGCGTCGAGGTGTCCCTGACCGAGGACGGTGGCAACGATACGGTCACCCTGCAGGAGCTGAAATCATGAACTGGAACCGCCGCCATCTGCTCGACCTGCAATCGCTTTCGGCCGAGGAACTGACGCTGATCCTCGACACGGCCCGCCACTTCAAGTCGCTCGGGGAACGCCCGAAGAAGAAGTTTCCGGCCTTGCTGGGCAAGACGGTCGTCAACCTGTTCGTCGAACCCAGCACGCGAACCCGCATTAGCTTCGAGCTCGCGGCGGTCCGTCTGAGCGCGGATGTGATCAATTTCACGGCGGAAGCGAGTTCGCTGAAAAAGGGGGAAACCCTGAAGGACACCGTGCGCAATCTGGAGGCGTTGCAGGCGGACTTTGTAATCCTGCGCCACAGCGCGAGCGGAGCCCCCCATTTCCTTTCGCGATTCGCCCGGGCCCACGTCGTCAATGCCGGCGACGGCGCCCATGAGCATCCCACCCAAGGGTTGCTCGACACCTTCACGATTCGGGAAAAGAAGGGCCGGCTGGCCGGGCTGAACGTCACCATCCTCGGTGACATTCTCTACAGCCGGGTGGCCCGGTCGAACATCTGGGCACTGGTCCGATTGGGGGCCAAGGTCACTTTGTGCGGTCCGCCCACGCTGGTTCCCCGGCAGTTGGAGTCGCTGGACCCCAACATCCGGGTGACATGGAACCTTGAAGAAGCCCTGCGGGACGCCGATGTGGTCAATCTTCTGCGGATCCAGCACGAACGCCAGCGTGTGACCATGTTCCCGAGCATTGGGGAATACGCCGCACTCTTTGGGCTGAATCCCGCCCGGATGAAGTGGGTGAAGCCGGACGCCCTGATCATGCATCCCGGGCCGATCAACCGCGGCGTCGAGATCGAGAGCGACATAGCCGATGGAGATCAATCGGTGATCTTGGAACAGGTCACCAACGGCTTGGCGGTGCGTATGGCGGTCCTGTTTCTGCTGAACGGTGGACGTAGCGGAGAAGTGGCTGGGACCTAAGCGGTTCCGGCCGATGTCCACCTGACCCAACTGCCCGCGATTGGGAGGGGCCGCGCGGATTGCGGCAGATAATTACTTTTGGGGACGTGCCAACGGCCAGTGTCCGGCTCACGCTGACCGTCATTGATCACCCAGGGCAACTTAGCCACTACGACCAGGGAATTCACCAACTGTGATTGCCCCGGCCCCGCGGTTGCTAGGAGTGTTGCGCGTAAGAACTATGAAAACCCGCTGGTTGTCTGCATGGGTGGAATCCCTCGCCGTGGGCGCCCTGACCCTCGGTGTCTCTTTTTTGTGCAGCGGACAGAATCCGGATTCGCCCGTCATCCAATCCATCGAGGCGGTCGGGGAAAAGGCCAAGGTGGGGTTCAGCCCCGCGCCAGGCGCGGCCGATTATCGGCTCCTGTCCGGACCAGATGTGCTGGGACCGTTCGCGCCGACCGACGCCACCCGGGCGGGCCTCAGCTTGACGGGCGGCGATCTGACCTATGCGCAGGGGTTCTTCCGGGTGGATTCCGTGCCGATGCCGTCGAACGATGCTGCGGTGGTCAACCTGCTTCATCGGATCGCCTACGGACCGACGCCGGATGAACTGGACCGGGTTCGCGCAATCGGGCCGGATGCTTTCATCGCCGAACAGCTGGCGCCGGAAAACATCGCCGAGACACTCGACGTGCTCGATTCGGCCCCGAAATGGAAAAAGGTGACGGTGACCGGCGCCGCGACAACATCCGGCGGTCAGACCCGCATCTACATCTTCATGGATGGTCCGGGTGACGCCTATGTGGACAACGTCCGGTTTGTCGTTGGCGCCACCGACAATGGCAGCCAGACCAATCTTCTGACCAACGGCGACTTTGAGACCGGGCTGGCCGGTTCGTGGACGGTGGCCGCGAACTTGGAGGCGTCAGCCGTGACCGCGGACTTTGCCCAAAGCGGTGGCTCCTGCCTCCATGTCGTGGCCTCCGCGGCTGGGGAAAGCCAGAGCACAGCGATCGCGCAAACCATATCACCCACCATTGCCCGGGGCACACCGGTGACGCTGAGCTTCTGGTATCGGACCTCCAACGAGGATTCGGAACTGGTGGTGCGAATGGGAGGTAGCGGGGTGACGACGAGCGTTCCGCTATCCGGCCAGAACAACTCGCCGGCGCCGATTTTTTCCTCCCTCCAAGCGGGCACGGGAACGCTGACCGACCTCCGGGCGTGGCACATTCTCCACGCGGTTCAGGCAAAGCGGCAACTCGTCGAGGTGCTGCGGCAGTTTCTGGAGAACCACTTTGTCACGCAGATCTCCAAGACCCGGGACTATTTTGACAACCGCGGTTACGACTCCACCCAATCCGATCCCATCTCCACGCGGGCGGAACTCGTTGAAAACCTCCGGTGGCAGGAAGCGCTGCTCCGCCCGACCACGTCATTCCTCGACCTGTTGCGGATCAGCGCCGAAAGCCCGGCAATGATCATTTATCTGGACACGGTCGGCTCCCTTGGAAATGGCACCCGGATCGCCAACGAGAACTACGCCCGCGAGCTCTGCGAGCTGTTCTGCTTTGGCGTGGACAACGGCTACGACCAGCAGGACATCGTGCAGATTTCCCGGGCTTGGACCGGCTGGACGATCGAGTTGGTCAGCACGAACGACGAGTTCAACCCGTTTGCGGTCCGTTCCACCAACTACATCGACGCAACGCTCACCAACACGACCGAACTGAACGCCAGCCCGAACCTGCAGGGCCTATGGGCGTTCAACTACAAGGGCGCCCGGCACAACGTGGCCGCCAAATACATTTTCCATCAGACCAAGGCGGACGGAACGGTGGACACCGCCCAGCCGAAATTGATTCCGGCGCGGTTTGGATCGCGATGGGCCGGCAAACCCTACGGCTTGGTCCTCGCGGCCGGGCAGTCGGGCACCAACGGCATCCGGGAGGGTTACGCCATCATCACTCACATGGCGAACCAGCCGTTCACGATGGAGTTCATCTCCGTGAAGCTCTGCCGGTTGCTCGTCCACGACGGCTTCGCGCTCGGATACGATTTTGCAGACGACCTGCACACTCCCGAGGAAGACCTGGTGTATCAGTGCATGTTGGCCTGGGATTCCGGCAGTCCCAAAGGCCAGATTCGCGACGTGCTCCGGGTAATCCTCAACTCGGACCTGTTCCGTTCGCAGGCGGGCACGCTGCAGAAGGTCAAAACGCCGTTCGAGTTCGCGGTGAGCACGGTCCGGTCGCTCCGCTCCCAGAACGAGGACGGCTCCTATACCTCGGACAGCGACGGCTACGCGTTGGCCGGAATCATCAACCGCGCCGGCCGCCTCCGGCTGTTTGATCGGGCCGAGCCGGACGGTTACCCGGAGGATGCTCCGGCGTGGATCAGCGCCGGCACTTTGACCGAGCGCATCCGTTTCGTGCAGTCGGCACTGATGCCCGTGAGCATGACTGGAAAATCTGATGCCGGCACGGCGACGGTGATCGATCCGGTCGGATTGCTGCGCAAAAAGGTGCCCGCAGACAAACTGTCGGATGCCGAAGCGGTGGCCGGGTATTTTTCCAGCCTGCTCTATCCCGCGGAGGGCTCGGCCAATCTCGACGGCTTCCGGACGTTGGCCGCGCAATTCCTCAACACCGCGGACGATGGTGTGTCGGCCTCGCCTTTCAGCGGCCTGGCGGTGGGCACGTCGGCCTACGACCTGCGGGTCCGCGGGATGGTGGCCTTTCTGATGTCCACGCAGCGATTCCACGAACAGTGACCCGATTCGAGCCCTGCAACTTCTGCCCTGAGATTCCATGAACATCCTCTCTCGCCGCTCTTTCTTGTCGCACTCGGCCAAGCTCGGTCTGGGCACCGCGCTGGCGTCGCTGACCGATGTCCCGTTTGTCATGAAACGGGCCTTGGCCGAGGGCTCGATCGGTTTGCCCGGATCCAATGGCCGGGTGAAGAAGCTGCTGTTCATCTTCCTGCGCGGCGCCAATGACGGCCTGAACACGCTGATTCCCTTTGGCGATTCCGCCTACGGCCCGCCTAACCGGGTGGACTTGGAGATCAAAAAGGATCCGGTGCAGCTCTACACCGCGCTTGGCCGGGCGGTGTTTCCGGAGGCCGGTTCGGTTGCGGGCACCTACGCGCATCCCTACGGCCTCAGCCTCGGCAACGGTTTCGCGGCGCTCCACCCGTCGCTGAAGTTCCTTTCGCCGGTGTATAACTCAGGTGACCTGGCCGCCATCCACCGGGTCGGCTATCCGCGGCAGAGCCGGTCCCATTTCGACTCGCAGAATTACTGGGAGACCGGGGCGCCGAACGACAACAACACCAAGGACGGCATCCTTTATCGTGCCATGGTGGAGTCGGGGTTGGCTTACACGGCTCCGCTGACCGGCGTCAGCATCGGTTCGTCGTTGCCGCTGATCCTGCGTGGCTCCAAGGCGGCGATGACCAACGTCAGCGATCCGACCCGCTTCAATCTTCTGGCGATTCCCAATACCACCCAGGGAAATGCCAAGGCCGATGCGTTTCTGGCTGCAGCCAACCAGGCGGAGTTCGCGAACAAGCGGGAACGGGAGTTTCTCCGGCTGCAGTATGGCAACCTCGCCAGTTCGCTCGAGATCTTCGCCAGCATGGATTTCTCGGAGGCCGGCAACACGTATCGGGACGACATCGCCACCGACGGCGACACCGACTACGCCAACGCCAACGGGGGCGGTTACTACCTGTTCCCGACGACCAACGAGAAGAACGGAGGCTGGCGACGAAGCTCGACGGCCACGCGGGCCGACAAATACGTGGTGCCCACGAGCAGCTACGACTTCTTCACGCGGCTCAAGGCGGCGGCGATGGTGCTGAACAAGACCGACGCACTCGTTGCCGGCGTCTCGATTGACGGCTGGGACACCCACAGCGAGCAGGCGGACCAACCGTCGGCCGACGGTTTGCGCGGCTCCCACACCGGCTCCCATGCCAATCTCCTGCGGCGGGTCGGCTGGGCCGTTTACGCCCTCAACAAGTATTTCACCCGCTACGCCGACAAGTGCCGGTGGGATGACGTTGCCGTGGTCACCCTGTCCGAGTTCGGCCGCACGTCCGTTGAAAACTCGGACAATGGCACCGACCACGCGGAGGCCAGCGTCATGTTTGTGGCCGGCGGCGGCATCAAGGGCTTTGAGGCCGGCCCGCTCGGCGAGGTGATTCGCTCGGGCGTGTTCAATTGCGGTGGCTCCGGGGACCAGTCGGTGCCTTGGCAAACCGGCCCCAACGGCACGTTCTTCAAGGCCACGGGGCGTTATCTGCAGCGGAACACGGATTACCGCTCGGTCCTCGGCAAGCTCATCCGGAACCACCTTGGAGCGACGCAGGAACAGCTTGATCGGATCATCCCCGGATACGCGGTCGCAGCGGAAAGCCTCAAGAACAAGGGCGTGCAGACGAGGGACAATACCACCGTGGTGGGCGAGCCGGACTTCGTCTGAGGGGGCGGATACCGGCGGCAGCAAAGAAAAACGGCGCAGGCGAAAACCTGCGCCGTTTCGGTTTTGAGTAACGGTTCCTCGGGTTACTTCTTGCCCTTTTTCACGGCCGGCGTGGGCACGGTCTGAATGGTCTGCAGGATGCGTCCGGCAATCTTGTAGGGATCGCCCTGGGAGTTCGGGCGGCGGTCTTCCAGGTAGCCCCGGTAGCCGTTGTCCACGAAGCTGTGCGGGACGCGAATCGAGGCGCCGCGGTTGGCGATGCCGTAGTTGAACTTGTCGATCGACTGGGTCTCGTGGAGGCCGGTGAGCCGCAGGTGGTTGTCCGGACCATACACCGCGATGTGCTCGTTCTTGTATTTGTCGAACGCCGCCATGAGGGCCTCGAAGTATTCCTTGCCGCCGACTTCGCGCATGTAAGTCGTCGAGAAATTGGAGTGCATGCCGGAGCCGTTCCAATCCACGTCCTTGCCCAGCGGCTTGCAGTGCCAGTTGACGTCCACGCCGTAGCTTTCGCAGAGGCGCATCATCAGGTAGCGGGCGACCCAGACCTGGTCGGCTGCGGAGCGTGAGCCCTTGCCGAAGATCTGGAACTCCCACTGGCCCTTCGCCACTTCGGCATTGATGCCTTCGTGGTTGATGCCGGCCTCAAGGCACAGGTCGAGATGCTCCTCGACGATCTCCCGGGCGATGCAGCCCACCGCGTCGTAGCCGACACCAGTGTAGTAGAGGCCCTGCGGATAGGGGAAATTCGCGCTGCCTTCGGGGAATCCGAGGGGACGGCCGTTCTTGTAGAGGAAATATTCCTGCTCAAAGCCAAACCAGGCACCCGGATCATCGGGAATGGTCGCCCGCCCGTTGCTCGGATGGGGCGTCTTCTTGTCCGGCATGTAAACTTCGCACATCACCAGCGCGCCGTTCTTGCGGGCGCCGTCAGGGAACACGGCAACCGGCTTGAGCATGCAGTCCGAACTGCGGCCTTCGGCCTGGCGGGTCGAGCTGCCGTCGAAGCCCCACCACGGAAGCTCTTCCAGTTTCGGGAAGCTCTTGAACTCCTTGATCTGGGTCTTGCTGCGCAGATTCGCCGTCGGCTCATAGCCGTCCAGCCAGATGTATTCTAATTTGTATTTGGCCATGGATGTGAATGGAGGAATTTTGATGCGTTCCTCTGTCAGGAACTGGGGTAGCACGCACGATGCCGCCCCGCGGCCGAAGCATGCACGGGGGCTCTGCTGACGCAAGAACGGCCTCCGAAAGGCGTTAACCCGGTCATTTCCAACCTGCAAAAGTTTTCATGGATTCGACGATGACCTCCAATCCGTTGCATTCGCTTGGGCACTCTGTCGCGAATTGAGCAGGGCTGCTAAAAAAGAGCCAACAAGCCTGATCCTGACGTTGAAGTCGCCGGTTTGCCCGCGGCACAATTCCGCCGCACCAATTCTCGGCATGCTCAAGGTCAAGGACACGCTGCGGGCGACCGTTTATCTCGGCTTCGATGGCCGGGTGGTGAAGAACTATCTCGGCCCGGACGCCCAGACCCGGTTCGAGAATGAGGTCAGGGTGTTGCAGGCGCTCGACGAGCGCGGCTGCAAGTTTGTTCCCAAACTGCTGGCGGCGGACCGGGACAGGCTCCAGATCGTGACCACCAACTGCGGCTCCCGGGTCCAGCATCTGGATGAACCCCGCCGCCAGGAACTGTTCGCGGAACTGGAGCAGTTCGGGGTGCGTCACGACGATCCGGACATGCGCAATGTTACTTACCGGCCCGCGGACGGACGGTTCTGCCTGATCGATTTCGAGTTCGCGACCCTGCTTCCCGGCTTTGAAGAAAAACGCCAAAAAACTCCCGGTTCCTGATCCTGTTGCGAGGGAACTCCGCTGGTTCGGTTGGACCGACAAGGGCCGGGTCCGCGCCAACAACGAGGATTCGTTCCTTGCCCTGCGGTTTGACGCCCAGGAAGTCCACCGTCTGGGGCGGTTGGGCGAGGCCCCGCTTGCGACCACGGATTTCGCCTTCGCGGTCTGCGACGGCATGGGGGGAGCCAAGGCGGGCGAGTTTGCCAGTCGGATTGCGGTGGAAAAGATCACCACCCTGCTGCCCCGCTCCTTCCAGCAGTCGGCCAAAGGACTGGATGCCGGTGCCGGCGACGTGCTGACCGAACTGTTCACGCAGGTCCACAAGGCGCTCGCCTACGTCGGCAACAGCTACGAGGAATGCCGGGGCATGGAAACCACGATGACCCTGGGCTGGTTCTCGCCGAAATGGCTCTATTTCGCCCATGTCGGCGACAGCCGCCTTTACTACCTCCCCGCCGCCGGCGGCATTCGCCAGCTGAGTCACGACGATACCTACGTGGGCTGGTTGTTCCGGAATGGCCAGATCAACGAACGGGAGGCCCGGACGCACCCCCGGCGACACGTGCTCCAGAAATCCTTGGGCGGTTCCAACCAGTTCGTGGACCCGCAACTGGGCGCCGTGGGTCTGGAGCCTGGTGACCGGTTCCTGCTGTGCTCCGACGGTCTGACGGATGGACTCTACAACCACGCCATTGAGGATGTTTTCAGAAACCCGACCAGCGCGGACGGAACCAATCCCGCGCAGCGGTTGGTGCTGGATTCGGTGGCGGCCAGCGGGCGGGACAACACCACGGCCCTGGTCATCGAAGTCCGGTGATTATCGGCTTCGTTTTCGGAGTCCCGGAGAAGCAAAAACCGCGTCCGGACACCCGGACGCGGCTCGTTTACACACACTGCCAGAAATCAGCCGTGGTAGCCTTCCTCGCCATGCTCGGCGAGGTCGAGGCCGGACACTTCCACTTCTTCGGACGGGCGGAGGCCGATGACCGCCTTGACGATGTAGGCGATCACCACGGTCGCCACCACGCTCCAGACGATGGTCAGGACGACCGCCTTGAGCTGCGCGCCGAGCAGGCCCTGCTTGAGCCCTGCCACCACCGAGTTGGCCTTCTCGTCGGCAAAGACGCCGGTGAGGATGGCGCCCATCGTGCCGCCGACACCGTGCACACCGAAGGTGTCGAGCGCGTCGTCATAGCCGAGCATCTTCTTCAGGTAAGAGCAGGCGAGGAACGGAACCAGACCGGCGAGCACGCCGATGATTACCGAGGAGGTGGCGGTCACGAAGCCGCAGCCGGGAGTGATGACAACCAGACCGGCAACGATGCCGGAGCAGAAACCGAGCACACTGGGCTTGCCACGGAGGATCCATTCCAGAACCGCCCACACGAAACCGGCGGTGGCGGCGGCCAGTGTCGTCGTGGTGAAGGCGTTCGAAGCGATCGCATCAGCGCCCAGTGCCGAGCCGGCGTTGAAGCCATACCAGCCGACCCATAGCATGCCGGTGCCGACCATGCAGAGCGTCATCGAGTGCGGGGTCATGGGTTCCTTGCCGAAGCCCTTGCGCTTGCCGAGGATGATGCAGAGGACGAGTGCCGACCAACCGGAGGTCATGTGCACCACGGTGCCGCCGGCGAAGTCGATCGCCTTGATCGTGGCGCCCGGGTTCAGCGGACCGCACATGAAACCGGTCGTGGACCACACCATGTGGGCGAACGGGAAGTAGACCGCGAACATCCAGAGGCCGACGAATACCAGCACCGCGAGGAACTTCATGCGTTCCGCAATCGCGCCGAGGATCAGCGCCGGCGTGATGATCGCGAAGGTCAGCTGGAACATCGCCCACATGGAGTCGCTGATCCAGTGGTAGCCCGCGCCCACTGCGCCCGGATTCACGCCATCGAGGAACTTGTAGGCCAGGTCACCGATGAAGGCGTTGCCGGCGCCAAATGACAGGCTGTAGCCGCAGGCCCACCAGAGGATGGTCACCAGGCCAGCGATGCCCATGCACTGGGCGAGGACGGAGAGGATGTTCTTCTTGCGCACCAGGCCGCCGTAGAACAGTGCCAAACCGGGCAGCGTCATGAACAGCACCAGGGCCGTGGAGGTCATCTGCCAGGCATTGTGACCGGGGCCGGGGCCGGAAATCTTGGTGGTCACGTTGGTATTGCCAGCCGTGGCGCGGGCGCCGTTGTTGATGTAGGCCTCGATGTCGGCGAGTCGTTCCTCGACGCTGGGATCCGCAGCGCGGACATCCACGGCGGTGAACGCCAGGAGCAGGCAGGCAAACAGGAATAGCAGTTTCTTCATGGGAGTGATTGCAGTGAAGGGTTGAAAGTGGGTTTCAGACTGCGGCCTCGCCCTTTTCCTCGGTGCGGATGCGGATGGCTTCTTCCACGTTGGAAACGAAGATCTTTCCGTCCCCGATCTTGCCGGTCTTGGCGGCTTTCACGACCGCCTGGGTGGCGGCCGCCACCTTGTTGTCGGCCACGACCAGCTCGATTTTGATCTTCGGCAGGAAGTCCACCGTGTATTCGCTGCCGCGGTAGATCTCGGTATGGCCCTTCTGGCGGCCAAAGCCTTTGACCTCGCTGACAGTCATGCCTTCGATGCCCACGTCGTGGAGAGCATCCTTCACCTCTTCGAGTTTGAAGGGTTTGATGATCGCTTCGATTTTCTTCATGGCGTAGTTCCGTTCTATCCAACCTGACCGGCCGCGCGTGCCCCCCTTGGGGTGGTTGATTTACGACACACGGACCGGACTGACGCCCTTTAAGCACCGGTGGTGCCACGCCCCGGGGTCCGGCCGGCCCGGTAGCCGCAACCCCTTCAAAATCGGGGTCATCGTTTGCTGAAAAATTTTTCAGTTAAGTTTCCGGCCGTCGGGACGCTGTTGCTTTTTGTCCACCCTGCCGAAATGAAACAGACCCACCGCTGGGAGGTCGGTGCATGAATGGAACTGGGGATTCTTGCCGGCCGCGAAGCGCGAACCGGCTCAAGTCTCGACGCGGGCGGAAGCCCGCCAGATGGCAAGGCAAGCCGCGGCAGTGCGCGGGTCCGTGAGGCAGACGGTTCCGCGGCGGAGGCGCGGATGGGGAACGCCCTCGAGGAGCACCGGTTCCGTGTCCTGAAGCTGCCGGGCGAATGCGGGGAAGTCAGCGGCTCCCCAGGCGCGCAGCGCGGCGCGATTCACGAGCCGGAATTCCCCCGAACTGCCGGGGGCGACAAAACGCATCAGCTCCAGTGCAAGGCGCCCCATCGTGTAGCGGGGATTGATCTCCACGACGGCTTTGAGGCGAACGCCACCCTCGCGGTCGCGATAAACGAAGGCGTCAATTCCCAGCGGCCCAAGGAATCCGGCGGCCTTCAGCCGCGATTCCAGCCGGGGCAGAAGGGTTTCGGGATAGAGCCGTGGCAGGCGCCGGGCGACTTCGGATTGGCCACGGAACACTTCTGTCACCGCGGTCGGCAACCGCCGGGAAAAGTCCGGGGCCGCCGTGTTGGCCTGAAACTGCCCACGTTGATCGTTGATCAGGCCGGCATAGCCGAGCAGTTCGAGCCCGCGCGAAGTCATCTCCGTTTGCACGGAAAAGTCTGCGAGCCGATCCAGCCATGGTTCGATGATGACCGTGCGACCGGCTGCGAAGAGCCCTTCCAGCCAGCGAATCTGGTTGGGCAGCAACTCGGGTTCCCACAGACGCAGCGCATTTTGTCCGGCGAGTCCGAGAGCCTGCTTGGCGACCACCCGATGGTGTCCGCGACACCGGATGGACTGGATCGCCTCCAGGGCTTCGGAACCGCTCCGAACGGCGACGCCGATGTCTTCCGGCGGGCAGAGAAATTGCCCGGGAAATTCGTCCTCCGCGCTCCGAATCCCGGCGGACCACTCGCGCAGGAAATCGGCGCTCCAGGCTTTGGAATACAGCTCCGCCAAGGCGAGATGGCTGCTTTCCACGGCCGGTTGGGGCGGTGTCGCGCATTGGCTGAACAGGGGAGCGAGAAGCTCCGCGCTGTCCGGCCCCCATGCCCACGGGCGCAGTTCACCCAGCTTTCGCCCGGTGAGCGTGCGGGGCAGCCGTCCGCCTTCGAGCTCGACGAACTCCGGCAGCAGGAAACCGGCCCGCTTGAGTCCGCTCAGGAATTCAACCGATGGCCGCCGGGGCACGAGCACCACGTCGTCTTCCCGGGCAAGAAACTGCGGCAACGTCGCCAGATCGTGCACGAGCTGGGCCTGTGGCTTGGACGGCACGAACGGCCCGCCCTGCGCGAGGCCGGCCTCGGAAAGCGGATTGAACCAGAACACGTTCGGCGTGCGGCCTTTGGACTGCGAATAGACTTCGAGCTGGGCGATGAAGTCCGGCTCCAGACCGGCTGCCTGACGGCCGGCGAAATTCACCGAGAAGCCCTTGGCGCGTCGGGGCGTGAGCGGGAACTTCAGTTGCCGGCAGAAGGCGTCCCAATCGGTTTCCGTCGGATTCTTCCAGCGGCGGAACCACTTGAGGCCGTAGGCGACGTGGCCGATTTCGTCGCGGTAAATTCGCTCCAGCAGCGCCGCCGATTCCGCATCGCCGACCGTGGCAAAGCCCTGCGAAAAGTGGCGCGCAAAGTCGAGATTCGCCTGCTCGAACGTCAGGCTCAGCCCGGCGACATAATCCATCGGGCTTTCCATGCCGGATACGGCCCGCCAGAAAAATCCGCTGACGGGCAGGTCGCCGAACGCCAGTCCGCACGCCCGCATCCGCTCCACGTAGAGGCGCGTGTGTTCCTGTTCGTCGCGCAGGGTCTGGAGCACCCCGCGGCGGAAGGCGGTCGGCGCGTCGGGAAACTTCAGCAGCACCAGCGCCATGAGTTCGGTCGCGAGCAGTTCGTGGTTCGCGAAGAAATGCAGCAGGCGGCCGCGCTCGGTGGGGTTTTCGAGCTGGTGGGTGCCGGGGAACTCGCCTTTGCCGGCGCCCTGGGCCTTGAAGCTCAGTTCGGCTGGCCGTCCCGGCATCGTTGGTGTCGCGAGGGCTGGTCCGGGGCGCTCGTCGGTGATGACTTCGGGGCAGGCGAGCTTGTCCGCGAGCGTCGTCGCGAACAGCACCTGCTCGGCAAAGTCACGAAGTTCCACGGGAAGCCTGGACTTGGAGGTTCAGCGCCTAGGCCGCTGGCTCATCAGGATGTTGGCGAGGAATCCGTTGATGAAGATCCCCATGAAAAAGAGCCCGAGCAGCCCCATGCCAAGCGGTTTGTCTGCCGCGACCAGCACCACGGCCCCCAAGCCGGCCAAGCCCATCGCCCCGGCGTAGGTCATCATCACGTTGCGTGGCCAGCCCCGGTGGCAGTCGAACACCGCGGAAATCGGCAGCGCCAGGCCGAAGGAAATCAGCATCAGCACGAACAGCCAGGGCGGGAAACCGGTGGCGAGGGCGATTCCCAGGGCGGCCAAGCCGGTGAACAGGCAGGCTCCCACGAGGTTGGCCGAGCGGGTCTGCTCCTCCGAAAGCGCCAGGCGTCCGTAGCGGTTGAGCCGCAGCAGCAGGTTGAAAATCGGCTGGGCCAGCCAGGTGAGCAGCACGAAGGCGAGATAAACCAACTGGATGGGCAGCACCCACTGCTTCATCGCCGGATTGGCGGCGGCCCAGGCCCCGAGCAGCTTGTTGCCGACGAACAGCCCGATGATGACCGCCCACTGCATGCCCTGACTCAGCTTCTGCATCCACAGGAAGTAGCGCAGCATCAACGCGTAGATCGGGTTGCCCGCCTTGAGCGCCTCGACCACGCCGGAGCGGGCCCAGTCGTTCGTTGGATCCAGCCGGAGCGATTCCTGGAAGTGTTCCAGTGCCTTTTTCCGGTCGCCGGACTCCAGCAACGTCCAGCCGCGGTTCGCGTGCGTGAAGGAGTTCTCCGGACTGCGCGCCAGGGTCGCGTCAATGGTCTGTCCGGCTTCGGCCTGGCGGCCCAGCTTCACCAGAGCCATTGCCCGCAGGTTGTTCGCGGCGACGTGTTCCGGGTCGAACTGGAGTCCGGTCTCCGCGGCGGCCAACGCGAGCGGCCATTCCTTCCGGTTGAACCGGATCTGCGCGTGCATCGCGTGGAAATCCGCATCGGTCGGTTCCAGCCGGATGGCCTCGCCGATGGCGGCCGCCGCGCCGTCGAAGTCATTCCGCTCCTCCAGCACCCGGGCCCGGGCATAGTGCGCAAAGGCGAAATCCGGCCCCTGACCGACCGCGATCTCCGCCTCGCGCTGGGCCTCGGCGAACTGCTTCTGTTCGACGAAACAGAGCGCCAGCAGCGCGTGCGCCGGCGGATTCTCCGGGGCGACCGCCAGGATCTGGCGCAATTCGTGGGCGGCCAGTTCGTGCCGCGACTGCTGGTAGAGCAGCTCGGCGCGGGCGAACCGGGCTTCGAGGGAGTTGGCGGACATGGAAAAGTTAATGTGGTTCTCTGCTAACTGCGGCCACTGCATCGTCATGAGCTTGCTGTCTCCGGGCGCGTTCAGCGAATTCATGGACTATGCCCGGCGGCACGATCGGGGCGATCATGGCCACGAAACTCCACATCCTATCGTGTGCGGCAAACCATTCTCGCCATGAAGTCGCTGTCAGCGGC
The DNA here is from genome assembly GCA_903910585.1 of uncultured Verrucomicrobiota bacterium. GTDB lineage: Bacteria > Verrucomicrobiota > Verrucomicrobiia > Limisphaerales > UBA9464 > CAIWAH01. The sequence continues at coordinate 34,138 of CAIWAH010000183.1, read as the reverse complement.
CCGATGATGAGCAACAGCACTGCGTAGGCCGTGAGCCACAGTCGCAGGTTTCCAGGTGGGGTTTTGGCGAAGGCAAGCCACAGCGACCAGACTCCAGGCAGCAGCCCAAAGAGAACCGGCAGCGAACTCGGTGCTCGCCACTTTAGGAGCCCCAACACGGTGGCTCCTATCAAGCCTGGGATTAGAATGCCGAGTTGTTCGGAAACGGCGGTTCGTTGAACTGCTGCCGAACTGGTTTGCCCGGCTGGTTGCCGACGGACAAGCCAGGCAAAGATGGCGTCGTGAAACATCACTGAAAGGATCACTGCAAACATGAGCGGAACCATCACTAGTGCGGTGCCTTCATTTCCCAGCCGTGGACGCACAACCGGATCGAACGCCTTCATGATTCCCACAAGCAAAGCGCCAGCACCCACGACCGCGGACAATCCGTAAATGAGGCGAAGTAGGACGGGTTGGTGGATGAACCAATATTTCACGGTCGCAATCACCCGGTAGCTTCGATAGCGATGCTTGGCCGCCTCCAAGGCGCCCGCCTGAGCCCAATCACTGACGGCATTCAGGCGCAACGCCTCGTCGAAGAGTGCTTTCGCCTTCGCATGGTCACCGGCGTGCAGAAGAGCCCAACCTACGCCGGCATGGGCTCCGGATGAGTCCGGATTAGCTGCCAGCGCCGAGGCCAGTGTCTCGCGGGCTTCGGCTTTCCTACGCAAATGACTCAACGCTGTGGCCCGTTCAATGGCCGCTCCCGGATGATTCGGCTCCAATGCGAGAGCCTGCTCCGCCGCGCTCAGAGCCTCCCGCCAACGGTTGAATAGCACTCGTTGAACCTCTGCCAGGCGAAGCAGGAAGCGAACTTCGTCGGGCTCCAATTCCACGGCGCGGACGATGCTTTTAAGGCAGGCTCGCGCCTTGGCTCCATCCAGTGGACTGAGCCCCAGAAACGGAATCTGCACGAACTCCAATTCCGCCTCTTCGACGTAAGAATTGGCGTAATGCACGAAGGCGCAGCCCGGGTCCTTGGCCAAGCCTGATTTGATCTCTTGGGCCGCCGGCTCAGGCAGACCGGACCGGAGCAAGCAGAGCGCAAGCATGGCCCGGGTTTCCGCCGTATCCTCGCCTTCGGCCAGGGCGGCGCGCAGTTCCGCCTCCGCTTCAATGACGGAGCCACGATCAAACCAAAGGATTGCCCGTGCCGTTCTCGCACTCATCACCGTTCGATGAACTTCAAAATGTCGTCATACGCGCCGCCTTGGTTGGCGTAGAGCGCGTAGTTGCGCGCCGTGGCAAACCATTCGCGCGTGGTCGGCTTCAGCGTGCCGGCGGCGTTCACCAGGTCCTTGGTGCGGATGGGCGCGGGCACGCCGGACTTCATCGCCTCGCGCAGCTTGTTCTCGATGGTCACGTCCATCACCGCCTTGAGGTCCGCGCCGGAGAAGCCGTCGGTCTTCTTCGCGACGTGGTCGTAGTCCACATCCTCGGAGGGCTTGCCCTTGAGATGCAGCCGGAGCACGGCAGCGCGGGCCGCAGCGTCGGGCGGCGGGACGAAGAGGATGCGGTCAAAGCGGCCGGGCCGGCGGAACGCGGAGTCGAGATGCCACGGGGCATTGGTCGCGCCGAGGATCAGCAGGCCGTCGTTGCTGGATTTCACACCGTCGAGTTCGCTGAGGAACTGGTTGATCAGGTGGCGGCCGGCAGACTGCTTCATGTCGGTGCGGCTGGCGCCGAGGGCGTCCACCTCGTCGAAGAACAGCACGCAGGGCTGGTTGCGACGGGCCTGCTCGAAGATCTCGTGCAGGCGGCGTTCGCTCTGGCCGATCCACATGTCGAGCACGTCGTGGATGCCGATGCTGATGAAGCCAGCCTTGATCTCGCCGGCGGTGGCGCGGGCGAGGTGGGTCTTGCCGCAGCCGGGCGGGCCGTAGAGCAGGATGCCGCCGCCGATGCTCTTGCCGTAGGCGCGATACATTTCGGCATGGGTGAGCGGGTAGATGATCTTGAGGCGGATTTCCTCCTTCAGCGCGTCCATGCCGCCGACGTCATCGAAGCGGATCTTGGGGCGCTCCACTTCTGCGGGAGCCTCGGATTCCTCCTCGCCCTGCCGGGAGGCGCGCAGTTTGCCATCCACCAATTCATCGTCGTCGGTGCCGAAGGGATCGTCGTCATCCTCGTCTTCCTGGGCCTCCGGTTCGATCCGGATGCCGAGGCGTTGGGCGAACTCCTCGTCGGCGACCGCACGGTCCTTTTCGACGCCGCGTTTGTATTGCTCGACGGCCTGCTCGACCTCGCCGATGCCGGCGAGGATGCGAGCGTGCAGCACGAAGGCCCGGGGCGGGCAATCGGGCCGTTTCACCAGGTCTTCGCAGACGACCAGGGCGTGGCTGTGCTTGCCCTGCGCGTGAAAGGCGCGGGCCAGTCCGAGCTTCAGTCCCGCGTGCTCGGCGGCGAGGGCGAGGCCGGCGCGGTATTCGGTTTCGGCCTCGGCTGGCCGGCTGGCGGCGAGCAACGCATCGGCGAGCGCCTGGCGGAGCGGCAGGTTCTTGGGTGAAAGCTGGACGGCTTCGCGGAGCTGCGCGATGGCTTCGGAATCGGGACTGGCCATGGCGGAGGCTGTCGTGGCGGGCGCCGCCGGGTCAATGCGCCTCCGTTCAGAACCGGCAGCGCAGATGGGTGCCGATCACTGACTCCGCCTGCCAGTCGTCGCGGGGCCGGGTGGACAGCAGCAGGTAAAACACGTCGAGGTCGGCCTGCTTTGAGAGGCGGAACGTGACGCCCGCAGGCACCAGGCGATTCTCACTCCAGCCGTGGCCATGCAGATCAATGAGCCATTCGTTGTTCGCGAAGACGCGGGTGATCGGGCCCAGCGGACTGGGAAACGTGTAGGCCAGTTGCAACCGATGCCGGCTGCGATGGCTGGTGGGCGCGTCACCCTCATTCCAGCGCCACTCCATGCGGTTTCGCCAGTCGAGCCGCAGATGCTCGGTGAGCCGGAACTTGGGGTTCAGCTCCAACTCCGGTCGGCCCTGGAGGTGCTCATCGTGGGCAACCGGCGTGTCAATGTTCAGCAGCGAAAGGCCGAGACCGGTATCCAGCCAGGAAGCCACCTCGTATTTCAGCCGGGGCGAAACGATCTGGACCACGGCGCCATCCTCGAAGTCGAACCGGTTGCCGAGGAAGACCGAACCGGTGAACGGAGCCGACCGCCACATGTCCACGGTGGCCCAAGCCCACCATTCGTCGGCTGAAAGCCGGGCCATGGCGCAAACTGCCAGCAGCAGCAGAATCCAGCGGGAGGACAACATCAGGACGGGACACCGCTGTGGAACGAGCGGCGTCGCGGACCGCACTTCACGGCCGGCGATGCGACGGTGTCAATGGCCGCGTCGCATTGGGGCGGGCTTGGGGTGCATCTGGACACCGAGTGCGTCCGCCCTAGGCCGGCCCGAAAGTGCTGTCGGTTTCCAACCGGCAGCGGCGGTGTAGCCACGAATTGAGCGTGGCTGACGGAGCTGGCCGAAGGCTTCTGGGCGACGGCCCACATGCGGTGCCGTGGCCTCCGGCCAGAGCTGAAGCCCGCAACGGGCATTCACCGTAAGTCGTGGGCCCCGATTCACGGGGTCTGCCGGTAAGCTACCGGCAGCACTTTGCTGCCCGCCCGCGCGCACACGATGTCCAGATGCACCCGCGGGCTTGGAATCCGGAATTGCCGGCGACCGCTGCTTCCGGTAGCTGAAAACCATGATCTCCAAGACTCTCTCGCTCGCGGTGGTGGCGTTGGCGGTTGGCGCTAAGCCTCGGTGAATTGCCGCAGCGGCTCGTCGAAAACCGTCTCCCGAAGAAAAACGGCGCGGATTTGAGCCCGCGCCGTGTGGAAGAGGAGAAGGATTGGCCGAAGCTTACTTCAGCACCGCCTGGTGGAACTCGAACCAGTCGTCGAGGTTGTTGAGGTTGATGGCGTCCGGCAGCACCGAGCCGTCGTCGTTCAGGCCGTTGGCGGCGAGGATGCCCTTGCGGGTCTCGTCGTTGTGGATGTAGCCGGCAATGCTCACGTTGAGCTTGTGGATGTTGGCCTTCGCCAGCTTCACGCCGGGCTGGGCCTTGATCCACGCCTCGAACTGCGGATAGGTCGGCTTGCTCTCGGTGATGAAGGCGCGCACGGCGTCGGCGTTCAGGCCGAGGGCGTTGATCACCATCATGTCGTAGCCCTGGCCGATGCCGGGATAACCGGCGGCGAGCTTGCCGCGGGCTTCGAGGGAAGCCTTCTGCCAGAGGCGCGGGAGGTGGAGGACGCCCAGCGGGCCGGCCACGCCGGAGCTGATGAGAGGAACGTAGGTATCGCTCATGGTAAAAGTGATCTCGACTGCGGAGATGAATCGGCCGGGAGGCTAGTTTCCCGGTCACCGGGGGCGCAAACCGATTTTCCCGAACCGGGTTCGCAACTTCCGGTCACGATTCGGCAATGACCGGACAGCGTCGCCTCGCGTCCCGGCCGACTGTGAATCCGAACCGAAAGGACGCCACCATGAAACTGAAAGCTCGGTCCGGACTCCGCTGGATGCTTCTGGCGGCAGTGGTGCTCGCAGCCCCGGCGCCGTCGGGCCGGGACGATGCCACCGCGGCAGCCATGCGGCGTAAGCTGAAGTATGCCGATCGCCTGCTGTCCGGCTTGGTGACGCAGGACTTCGGCCGGCTGGAAGGCAATGCGGTCAAGTTGGTGGAACTGAGTGGCGGCAGTGGCTGGCTCGCGCGGCAGACGCCCGAATACGCCCTGTTCCTGACCGAGTTCCAGCGGGCGGCGGGTGAATTGGTGACGGCGGCGAAAGCCAAGGATGTGGAGGGGGCCAATGCCGCCAACGGCCAGCTCACGACCAGTTGTGTCGCCTGCCACAAATACATCCGGGGTGACGCCTCGAAGCCATGACGGCGTGGCGGCAGCGCCGACGGACTCTGCCTACGCTTTGACCGGTGACGGGACAAATCCGGCCCGCTGAAAGCCGGCAGTCACCGCCGGGTCCGTGCCGAAACTGCGCCAGATGAATTCATCGCGCAGATTGGCGGCCATCAGTGCAGTGATGCCGACATCAATGCCGATGACGTCGGGATTGACCCAGTTGGTGTGCGGATTCCACGCATCCACAAAGCCGTAGCGTTTCCAGACCTGGGCGCCGTGGACCTCGCGCTGGTGACGCAGGGTGCGGAGGCAGGGCTCCGGGAGGAACGGCAGAGACCCGGCCGCGGCGCAGGGCACAATGGTGCCATCAAGTGGCCCGCTATCGGGCGGTCCGCCCCAACCGACGTAGCCCTTCGCCGAATCGCTGGAGGTGACGCCCCAGAGGTCTTCGGACCAGCGCGGGAAGCGGTGCTTCTGTTGCAGGCTCCACTGCAAGTGCGCCCGGGTGGCGCCGACGGAATTGGCAAACCAGTCGGTGCCGGCGTCCGTGCGGCCGCGGAAATCGAACCAGGCGTGCGAGAACTGATGCACAAACAGCGGGGCAGGGGACCACACGAACTTCTCCGCGCCAATCTCCCGAACCGGCCGGCTCCAGGCGCGCCAGGTCTCCGGCTTCAACGGGTGAGTCGGCGACCCAAGGCCGAGCAGGTTGATGAGCATCAGTTCGCAAAAGTGATCCCAGTGCGACGCGAGAAAGCCGGACTCCGGCTTCCAGCCCATCGACAGCGTGAGCTTGCCGTTGAGGAACCAGTTCCAGTCCGCCCGCTCGTAGATTGCGGTCGCCAGCTGGACGATTTCGGCGTCGTCGTGGAAATGGTTTCGGGCGTGCAGGGCGCCGCAGAAAAGCAGGGCGGAATCCACGGACGAGAGCTCGCATTTCCAGATGCGCTCGCCGGTGCCGAAGTGGAAGAAGTGGTAAAAGAAGCCGTGCTCGTGCGGTTGTTGGTCGTGCAGCCAGCGGAGCGTGCGGCGGACTTGGGATTTCAGTTCATCCCGGGCCGCGTGGCCACGGGCGTGGCCAAGGCACAGCACCGAAAGGCCGAAGCCGGTGGCCGCGATGCTGCCGATCGTGCGGGCATCGGGTTGGCCGTCCGCGAGCTTCCGGTCCATCACCAACCCCGTAGTCGGATGGGCGGCTTCCTGGAAGAAACGCACGGCGGTCCGTTCCAGCGCGTCCAGCAGGCGCGCTTCCTCGGTGGAGAATCGGTGGCTTCCGTGTAGGGGCAGAAGTGCGGTGGCGGGGCCGGGGTTCACGTGGCACCCATTGCCAATCAGCAGGGGCGCGCCCAGAACCATCAGCCGGCGGAGTGCCTCACGACGACTGATCTGAAAGGGGAAGGGGATACTCAAGGTGGGGTAAGGCGTTGCCCGTTCAGGCAAGGGCTGCAATGAGAATTTCGCAGGGACGGCAAGAATTTCTGCTGGCCACCGAGCTGGCCGCCCGGAGAACGTGCAAGCCCATGAAGTATGTGTTCGTCACGGGCGGTGTGGTCAGTTCGCTGGGCAAGGGCCTGACGGCGGCGGCGCTGGGCACGCTGCTGGAGAACCGCGGGCTGAAGGTCACGCTCCAGAAGTTCGATCCCTACCTGAACCTGGATCCGGGCACGATGTCTCCCTACCAGCACGGCGAGGTGTATGTGCTCGATGACGGCGCGGAGACCGACCTGGATCTCGGACACTACGAGCGTTTCACGAACACCAAGCTCAGCCGTAAAAACGCCACCACCAGCGGCCAGGTGTATCAGCAGGTGCTCGACAATGAGCGCGACGGCGTTTACCTGGGCAAAACGGTTCAGGTGATTCCCCACGTCACCGACGAGATCCAGCGGCGCATCACGTTGCTCGCCGACGACACGAAGGCGGACGTGCTGATCACCGAAATCGGCGGCACCGTGGGCGACATCGAGGGGTTGCCGTTCCTGGAGGCGATCCGGGAATTTGCCCTCGAGGTCGGCCCGCACAACGTGTGCTTCATCCACGTCACCTACATCCCCTACATCAAGGCGGCGGGCGAACTGAAGACCAAGCCCAGCCAGCAGAGTGTCGCCAAGCTGCGGGAAATCGGCCTTGCCCCGAACCTGCTGGTCTGTCGCACCGAGCACGCCCTGAACAAGGAGCTGCGGCAAAAGCTGAGCATGTTCTGCAATGTCCCGTTCGAGGCGGTGATCGAGGAAAAGGACGTGGACCACTCGATCTACGAGGTGCCGCTCATGCTTCAGCGGGAGCGCATGGATGACCTCGTGTGCCGGCAGCTTCAGCTGGAGGTGCCGTCCGCGAACATGGGGCATTGGCAGGACATCATTCGGCGGCTGGTCGCCCCGCAGCACCGCGTCCGCATCGGCGTGGTAGGCAAATACATCGAGCTGCAGGATGCCTACAAATCCGTCTATGAGGCGCTCAAGCACGGCGGAGTCGCCAACGACTGCGGTGTCCAGATCGAGCACATCGAGGCGGAAGACGTGGAGAAGCCCGGCGGCGAAAAGCTCCTCAAGGACTTGGGCGGGATCCTCGTTCCCGGCGGCTTCGGTGAGCGCGGAGTCGAAGGCAAGATCAGGGCGGCGCAGTATGCCCGGGAAAACAAGATTCCCTATCTCGGCCTGTGCTTGGGCATGCAAATCGCATCCATCGAATTCGCCCGCAACGTCCTGGGTTTGCCCGAGGCGCATTCCACCGAATTCAACGCGCAAAGTCCGGATCCGGTCATTCACCTCCAGGAAACCCAGCGGCATGTGAAGCGCAAGGGTGGTTCCATGCGCCTGGGTGCCCAGGAATGCCAGTTGAAGGAGGGATCGTTGGCGCTGAAGCTCTACGGTGCCTTCTTCATCAGCGAACGGCACCGGCATCGTTACGAGTTCAACAATGCCTACCGGGCCCGATACGAGGCTGCCGGGTTCGTTTTCAGCGGCACGACGCCGGACAATGCGCTCGTCGAGATCGTCGAACTGCCCGCGCACCCGTTCTACATCGCGTCACAGTTCCATCCGGAGTTTCTCAGCAAGCCGAACAAGCCGCATCCGCTGTTCAAGGGATTCATCGCGGCCGCCCATCAGCGGCAGCACCATCAGCCTCTGGCCGTCGTCTAGCTGACGGTCCGGAGGATCGGCCGGTCCGTTTTCACGCAAACTTGGGGAAATACCTGGACCGGCGGGACGCGGGCGTGGGGACAAAGCCGAAGTTGGGCAGGCCTTCCCTCGCTGGAAGGATGATGGGGGTTCCATCGGCGGCTTCGGGATATTCGAACACCTTGCCTTCGTAGTTGCGGATCACCACCCGGTCGTGGTTGTGGCTGAGAACGTATTCCGGATTGACCGGCACTTTCCCGCCGCCGCCCGGAGCATCAATGACGTATTGGGGAACGGCATATCCTGTCGTGTGACCGCGCAGCCCCCGGATGATCTCCAAGCCCTTGCGCACGCTGGCCCGCAAGTGCGCCGAGCCCTGAATCAGGTCACACTGGTAAAGGTAGTAGGGCCGCACCCGGCACATCAGCAGCTTGTGCGTCAGAGCCTTCATGACGTCCACGCTGTCGTTGACGTGCCTGAGCAGCACCGACTGGTTGCCGAGGGGGATTCCCGCGTCGGCGAGCCGTCCCAAGGCATCACGGACCTCGGTCGTGAGTTCATTGGGGTGATTCACATGCACACTCATGAACAGCGGATGATAACGCTTCAGCATGGCGCACAGTTCCGGCGTGATTCGCTGCGGCAAAAATATGGGGATGCGCGAGCCGATGCGGAGAAACTCGATGTGCGGGATGCGACGGAGCCGGGCGAGCAGATGCTCCAGTTTGTCGTCGCTGAGCAGCAGCGCGTCCCCGCCGCTGAGGAGCACATCGCGGATTTCCGGGTGCTGCTCAATGTAGGCGATCTGCCGGTCGAACTCCGGATGGAAGTCATATCCGGCGGCATTGCTTACCAGGCGGGAACGGGTGCAATAACGGCAATAGGCGGCACAGCGGTCCGTGACCAAAAACAGCACGCGGTCGGGATAACGGTGGACCAGCCCCGGCACCGGTGAATGAGAATCTTCGCCAACCGGGTCGTCCGTTTCCCACGGGGCTGTGTTCCCTTCTTCGATTCGGGGGATGACTTGGCGGCGGATGGGGCAATTCGGATTTGCCGGGTCAATGAGGCTGAAAAAGTGCGGCGTGATCGCGACCGCCAGCTTTGAGCGCGCCAGCACCGCTCCCGCCCGTTCCTCCCGGGTCAGGGTGGGGAGCAGCGACTCCAACTGATCCAACGACGTGACGCGGTGCTTCAGTTGCCACCGCCAATCGTTCCAGTCGGCATCAGGGACTGAACTCCACTTCCCACGGCCACTGGAAATGAACGACTTCAGGGATGTGGCTGAGGGACTCCAATCGCTCACGGATTTGGCGGGGCAAGACAGCGAGTCCATTGAGATGATGGGGACGTTAGGCGGGAGCGGGTTTGCGTCAAGCAACCGGGAGCCTTGGCTGGCGCGCAATACCCAAGTTTGCGCTTTCGTTGACGTGACCATCCCAATTCAATCGCGCCGAAATGGATCCGCTGCTTAAGCTCATCTCCTCAAACGCCTCGCTTGCACCCGACGAACTGGCCGGAATGCTGGGGTTGTCCGAGGCGGAAGTCCGATCCCGCCTAAAGTTGTTGAGTGCCGACCAGGTAATCCTGGGCTACCGGGCGGTCCTGAATGAAGACAAGCTGGGTCGGGATTTGGTTCGTGCCGTCATCGAAGTCCGTATCACGCCGGAACGCGGTGGCGGGTTCGACAAATTGGCGGAACGGATCGCCAAGTATGCCGAGGTTCGTTCATGCCACCTGATGTCCGGGGGATACGATCTGCTGGTGGAGGTTGAGGGTTCCAATCTGCGTGAGGTGGCAAGTTTTGTTTCCGAGAAACTCAGCACGCTGCAAGGGGTGCTTTCGACGGCCACTCATTTCGTTCTCCGCGCCTACAAAGAGCAGGGGGTGCTCATGAAACGAGCCGATGAGGACGAGCGGTTGGCCGTGACACCCTAAAGGCGCTTGACCCTCGGTTGACCCTCCGCATGTTTCGCAACAGATGCCATTGCCCGGCTGCCAACTAAGTTACTTCTCCGAACCGCCGACCGGCTATATTCGAATAGTCGGCCGGGCTGCGGTGGAAGGGGCACGCGATTTCAAGATTTTGGTGGAACGCCTCCTGGCCGATGGCGCTCAGCAAATCTGCCTTGATCTGTCCGCATGTCTGTTGATGGACAGCACTTTTTCCGGTGTTCTAGCCCATCTGGCCTCATGTCGGTCCGTGTCGGGACGCACCCAATCAAACCCGACCCTCGTGCTCTTTCGTCCGAATGAGCGGGTTAAGGATCTCTTGGACAGTCTCGGAGTGCTTCCGTTGGTTGGCGTGTTGCCAGAATCGCCACAAATCCAGACTGAATCCGAGGCAACATTGGTTCCAGCGGGAGGCAGCCGAACGGACACCGCGCAATGCTGTCTCGAAGCGCACCGCCTGCTGATGGCGCTGCGGCCCGAGAATGTGGCGAGATTCAGCGAGCTCACCCGCATGCTTGAGCAGCAGCTGGGGGAACAGTCGCACGAATGAAGACGCCTATTCCCATCGCGTGGATTTCGTGTGTCGGGGAAAAAGGCGGTGCAGAGACGCTGATGATCGAATGCCTGCGCGCACTGGACAGGGATGCTTTCGAGCCACATGTGATCCAACTGCGCCCTGGACCTCTGGAGGGGATGCTGCGGGACATTGGAGTCAGGGTCCACGTATTGGCAGAACACCGCATGAGGCAGGTGGGCAAGGTTGCTGGAGCCATCGCCGCCATCCGGAGGCTGGTCCAATCCGAAAAGTTGGCCCTGCTTCATAGCAACGGTTTCCGTGCGCACGTGTATGGAGGAATCGGCGCCGCGGTAAGCGGTATTCCGGAGGTGTGGACCACCCACACCGTTGAGCGGGCCGGTTTGTCCACGTCTGCGATTTTGGCGATTCCAACAGACGGAGTGCTGGCCAACTGCCCCCGGACGGCAGAGTTTTTTAAAGGGCGGGTTAATGCGCCCGTCGAACTGGTCTGGCCGGCGGTCAATCCTGATGTTTTGGAACGGGCGCCTTCTCGGGAGCAATTGGTCCTGACCTACGGCCTACCTCCCTCGGCCAGGTGGGTTTCAATCGGAGGTCGCCTCCAGCGTTACAAGGGGCAGGCTGAGTTTCTGCAGGCGCTTGCGGCAGTGAGGGGGGGCAATCTGCACGGGGTCGTGATAGGCGGATCGCTATTTGGTCAGGAATCAGATTACCAGCGCGAGCTGCGGGAACTGGCGGTTGCATTGGGGCTTCGGGAACGGGTGACTTTCACGGGATTCATTCCCGATGCAGACGTGGCTGGACTGTTTAAAGCCAGCTACGTGACCCTTCATCCGGCGCATGATGAGGATTTTGGATTGGCAGTTGCGGAAGCCCAGGCGCTTGGGGTGGCCACGATTGCTTTCGCTGCTGTCGGTCCGGCTGCCATTGTCGTCGACGGGGAGACCGGTTGGTTGGTGCCGGTGGGCGACCAAGGAGGATTGAATCGCTGCCTTGGCGAGGCGTTGGTGAATTCTGATGAGACCGCCCGGAGGGGGGGCAATGCCCGGGAGTCTTGTCGGCGACGATTCGGGATTCAGGAACATGTGCGGAAGACGATGGATATCTATCGACGAGCGATCCTCGGAAAAGGTCGAATTTGACGCACCTTGCGCCGCCTCGTTGATGACAATCAAACAACCTGCTTGTGCCACTTCCTCCCAAAACCGCCGAGCACTGGCCAGCCCACCAGCCTGCTTGGGTGATTGCGCTGACGGCAAAGGTGCCATTGGCGGACCGAATGCGTGCACTTTTGGGCGGGGCGGCCGCCGCCAACGTTCTATTCCTTGCCGCCATTGTGATCGGCTTTTTTCACGGATGGATAAAATACAGATACACTGGTCTCGTCTCGACCTTTGCTTTCGATATGCCCCTGACCTTGGCGTTGGTGCTGGCGCTGACTAAGGCGGGGGCGACCGGTTCTTGGTTTCCACAGGAGAACCCCATCGCCAATGGGCTCAAGATCGTAACCGGGCTGGCGGTGTTATACGTCGTTTTGCCATTTGGTGTTCCCCTTTTGGCCGGATTGGCGGCGTTCCGCGCATGGGTTGTCATTCCTTTGATCTTTCTTCTGGGATTCCATGTCACACGAAGCGTGCGGCAGGTGGAGCTTTTGTTGCTCTTGGTCATTGGGCTATGCTGTATCACCGTCTACTTAGGGGCGCGACAGACGCCTGAGGAGATTCGCGCCATGATGGCTGCGAATCCGGACCTCGCGTTACGCCTTCAGGGGACGTTTTTCGCTAACGCTGATGGCGGTGGCGGCCTAAGGGCCTTTTCCACGTTCGTAAGTGCCGGCGCTTTCGGTGGAACTCTTTCGACCGGTGGAGTCTGCGCGTTCGCCTTCCTGTCCCAACCTGGGCAGACTTGGATTCGACGGGCGGTATTTGCCGTGGCGCTCGGGTTGTGCGCCTACGGCATCAACCTGTCGGGTGCGCGGACCGCTGTGGCGATGCTTGCGATGGGAATTGCCCTGGTCGCCTGGAGCCGCCAGCGGCTGGTGGCATACGTTGTCGTGCCAGCAGGGGTTTTGGCTGTTTTGGGTGTTGGCGCGTTGGTCGATCCGGCCAGGTTGGCGAGGTTTTCGGCCCTGCTGGCCCCTGCGGAACTTTGGGGACGCCTATCCATCGTGGTGGGTCCGGGAATGCAGGGAATTATGGCCTCGCCGTTGGGTGGAGGTTTGGGACGTTCTGGTCACGGTGTTCCCTACGTTCTTGGAAGAATCCTTCCACCTTGGGATGTCTTTCCGGTGGATGGGGATTTGGGACGTATCGCAGTTGAATTTGGAGTGCCCGGATTGATTGCTTTTGGCGTCTTTCTTTTTCACGGAATCAAAGCCTGTTTGACTTGGATGGTTCAGTTGCGCGGCTCTGGCATGCACACAGTTGCGGCGGTTTCAGGAGCGGTGTTTATCCTGTCCGCAGCCACTATCGGCACCGGCTCGCCATATCTTGGAATCCCGGGAGGGGCTCTAACTTGGTTCCTGCTAGGGGCCATTAATCGATTGGCCGACCTGCATGGTCAGACTCAAAGTCAGGGAGCTGGGGCGGCGACCGTCGACCCTCGATTTGTCGCGTTCGGACAGGTGGCGTTCGCCAGTTCCGACGTGCAAGCGGAATTGCTTACCGACATTCCCGATCGGAGCTCCCTGCCGCCAAAGCGCGAATTCCGGCGACTATACGCGGCTGCTGGGTCAGAGTTGCCTGCTGCCGGTCCCGTTCGGTCACCTGGGAGGCGGAAGTCGTATCGACGGTTGTTTGGGGGGGAATCTTCCGACTAGGATATGGCGGTTTGCGGATATCAACGGCCCAAGATTTCCTTGGTTGTTCACGACCTGTCGGAAGGCTTCGGGCAGGGCCGGTATTGTATTGAGCTGATCCGGCGGTTAGGCGAGCGGTTCTCGTTTACTGTAATCTCCGCAAGCGCGGACACCTCAATCATCGCCGGGGTGAATTGGGTCAAGGTCCCAGCATGGCGGCGAAGTGCGCTGACCACTGTCTTTTCGTTTCGCCGCAATGTCCGACGCTATTTGGCGCCGATTTCATGCGATTTGGTTCACTCTCAGGGAATGACCGGCGGCGTCCCTGACGTTGTTACAGCCCACGTCTGCAATGCCGCCCGGTTGAAACAGCTCGGAAACAGTGCATGGCGCTCGGCGCTTTTTACGCGGCTTGTGGTTCCCTTCGAGCGTGCCTATTTTCGGCAGGCGGGCGTTCGCCGGGTGATCGCGATATCCCAGGTGGTGGCGGAGGAGGTTCGCGTTCACGGCTACTGGCGTGGTCCTATGGCGATCATTCCTCATGGCACGGATACGACCCGATTCCGGCCAGGAGATGGTGGAGAGAGGGGAGCGTTGCGGCGGAAGTATGGGATCCGTGACAACGACTGGCTTTGGCTCTTCATGGGGGAGGCGGAGAAGGGGCTTGCCGAGACGCTTCGCCGGATGCCTGACTTTCCGAACGCCCGCCTGATGGTTGTGACTCGGTCAAGGATGGAGCCATTTCGCCGTCTGGCTGCCGATCTGGCCGTTGTCGATCGAGTCGTGTTTCACGGACCGGAACCCCGGCCAGAGCTTTGTCATAGGGTGGCCGACGTGTTCGTTTATCCGAGCCGCTATGATACGTTTGGCTTGGTGGTGACCGAAGCGATGGCCACCGGAGTTCCCGTGGTCGTCGGCAAGAATGTCGGAGCGGCCGAGTTGATCATCGATGGGGTGAATGGCTTGCTGTGCGACCCGGATTCAGAACGGTCATTGACGGCGGCTCTCAGGCAGTTGAATGGCGACCCCGCGCGCGCGCGGCAGTTCGGAACGTCTGCCAGACAAGCAATCGAAAAGAACACCTGGGCAGAGTGCGCGGAAGCAACGGCGAAGGTGTATGAAGAGGTGCTCTCGGAGAAACGGACAGTCACCGGACAATGAGCGATCAGCGACCAGTGACCTTTCTTGTGCATGGCGGAGCGAACAGCATCGAAGCGATACGTGCACGGGGTTTGGCTCGGACGCTGGCGCCTGAGCAGGTGAGATTTTGTTTTCGAGGATCTTCCCGGCGGGTGTCCGCAGCCGAGTGGTTGCGGGTGCTTGGAAGCGATCCGGAAGGGTTGCTCTACGTGCTGAACACGGCGTTGCCCGGCGCAGTCCTGGCTCCGTATTGGTCGCTGTTTCGGGGGCGGCGCTTCGTGCTCGATACCGGCGATGCGGTCTATGAAATGGCCCGCCAGTCGGGAGTGGGAGCAGGGCTGAAGCTGCCGTTGCTCTGGTTGTTCGAGCAGGCGGCGCAACGGCGGGCTTCCGCAGTCGTGGTGCGGGGAACGAAGCACCGGGAACTGTTGCTCGCCCGCGGGATACGTCGGGTCGAGGTGATCCGCGATGGGTTTGGCGACCAGGTTGGATGCACGCCGGAGGACGTGGCCAGGCTCCGGCATCGGTTGGGTTTGGACGAACACTTCGTGCTCGGCGTCATGGGTTCCACGGTCTGGAGTCCGCGGTTGGGCATCTGTTATGGCTGGGATTTGCTTCAGGCCTTGGCGGGGCTGAAAGACTTGCCGGTGCGGGGATTGATCATCGGTGACGGCAATGGCTTGGAATGGCTCCGGCGGCGGGCAATCGAACTGGGGGTTGCCGATCGTGTCGTGTTTGCCGGCCGGATTCCTTACGCGGAAGTGCCGGCATACTTGCGCCTGATGGACGTGGCAATGTCCACTCAGACCAACAACCTGCCGGGACAAGTCCGCACCACCGGAAAGTTACCCGAATACATGGCTGCGGGCCGATTCATCCTGGCGAGCCGGGTGGGCGAAGCGTCGTTGTTGCTGCCTGAACTGATGCTGCTGGATTACGAGGGGGAAGTGGATCGCCACTATCCGGCGCGGGTAGCAGAACGGGTGCGTTTGCTATGCCAGCGGCGGGAACTGCTGGAGGTTCGACGGGCGATGCCCTGTTTGGCGCGGACCCTCTTCGATTATTCGGTGCTCAGCCAGCAACTGGTGAACCTGCTGGCCAGCTTGGGCTGAGGGGCCGGAAGTTGCTCAGGCCGGGATCAGTTCGCGCACCCGGTGCTGCAACAGCGGGCAGGAGGACTGAAACAGCCGATCGAGGTCCTGGACCATCCGAACCTGTTCGGTTTTCTCCCCGGCGGCGGCGAGCTTTTCGAGCGTCGCCGCCACGGTGCCGGTGCGGTTCAGGCCGAACAGGGTTGAAGTTCCCTTCAATGAATGGGCGAGACGCCGAAGCGTGACTTGGTCGTCGCCTCCGGCCAACGCCGCCATCTCTTTCAGCCGCTCCGGTGTGTCTGCGAGGTAAGCGTCCACCAGTTCCCTGACCGAATCGGGACCGAGCTCCGCCGCCAAGGTGTCCGTGGTTTCGCGGAGTTCCCGCTCGCTGTCCGTTTCCACCTCGGGGGTGGCTGTCGTTGGGACGCTTGGCGGAGGGACGGTGGCAAGTTCCAGGGCAGCACGAAGGGCGTCGGCCTTGACCGGCTTCGTCACGTAATCGTCCATGCCGGCCGCGAGGCACTTTTCGCGGTCGCCACTCATGGCGGCCGCGGTGACCGCGATGATGCGGGGCCGGGGCCGGTCAACGACATCCTTGGTGAAAGCGCGTATTTCTCCCGTCGCCGCGTAACCGTCCAGTTCTGGCATGTGGCAATCCATCAGCACCACGTCGTAGGGGCGGGCACGAATCGCCTCCACGGCCTCTCGCCCGTTGACCACCACATCGGCGGTGTAGCCGAGCCGATTGAGCAACAGCAACGCCAGACGCCGGTTCACTTCATTGTCTTCGGCGATGAGGATACGAAGGGGGGAATAGCTGGAGGCGGGAGCGGCCATGGGCTTGTTTGGGATCAGCCTCCGCCCGGCCTGCGGAAGCGGCCGGGTGCGGGGCGTTCGTTACGCGAAGGTGAGCTGTTGAAATCGGGGATTTCAAGCGGGGAAGCTGTTGGCGAGGAAGGGGCCTTTGCGGAAGGCGAAGCGCGATCAGTGCGCCACGCGATGGCGACGAACCGGATTACCCAGCCGGCTTGGGTGGGAATGGGGCGGATTTCCAGGGAATACTGTTCGTGCCGACGACCCAATGCGCCTTTGGGGAGGTCAACAAAGCAGGTTTGGCCGCCGATGGCCCGGTCGAAAACCTCGTCCAAGGTCCGGGAACCGACGCCAAAGGACGCGAGCACGGCGAACAGGGACTGGCCGACGCATTCTTCCGCCGGCCGTCGGGCGAGGCGGGAAAAATGCCCGCTGACCCGTCGCACAAAGAAATCCTCATCCATCGCGAGCCACGGCTCCACCGGTCCCGAGCTGGCGACGGGGGACGGCGGTTCTCCGACGGGCTTTGGCGCCCGGGACATCGGGCGTCTGCAATGGCGCACGGGTGGCACCGCGCTGTTGCCGTTGCCGACGTGCTTTTCCCGCTGGTTCCAACGATTCGACATCTGAATGCGGCGAAGGGTTCCTGCACCGGTGGGAGTGACGACCGGCTTGTCAGGAGCTGAAAGTCCTTCCGCCGCAGACTTCATCGGCAAAAAATGGTCGCCGATTTAGGACCTTTGGACGCGCCCCGCTCAGTCCAGACCCTGCTGGGCCAGCCAAAGACCCCGGAAATACTTCATCACCCGCAATCCGTCGGCGCTCTCCGGGACCTCGGCCATCGTGTAACCACGGAATCCAGAGGCAACAAGTCGGGCGAACAGTTTTCTCCACGGATACTCTTGGAGGAAAAGGTCCCGAAGGTGGACGGACACGATACGGTCCTTGACCAGGTCAAAATTGGCCTCGAAACCGGCGCCTTCGAGGTCGGTCTGGTTTGAATTCCAGCAAACCCCGACCTGGGGATGCCGGGCGTGGTCCATGATGGTCCTGATGTGGGGCAGTTGGGAGGTGCCGCCGCCGTGAACCTCCAGCCGGATTGTCTGACCAAGGTTCTGGGCGAACGTGCCGAGTTCGAGCAGGGATCGCCCGATCTGTTCAAGGGTCCTTTCCACCGGGACCTCCTTTGGCAGGCCGTTCGGCCGCACCTTGACTCCGGTCGCGCCGACATCATGCGCGAGAACCAGATATTCCTTGGTGGCGGCAATGTCTGCCCGGAGTTTTGCCGCGTCGGGTGTGTGGAAGTCGAAGGCGCTGCCCAGCCCCATCAGTTCGACTGGCGAGTCGGCAAATCGCTTCCGGATTTCCGACCGCTGCACCTGGTTCAAAGTCACCTCGACCCCGTGCTTGTGGGTCGTGCGCAATTCCACCCCGTCAAACCGGGCCGCGGTGCAATTCCGGATGAGGGTGGGCAAATCCCAGTCCTTCGCGAGGTTGTAGGTTACGAGTCCCAGCTTGAGCGGGGACGCAGCGGGTTTTGACGAATCCGCTACCGTGCTGGCTGCCCTTTCGGCGGCGGTCGAAGCCAGGATGCCGGCCGCAGTTGCCGGGGCGGCAGCCAAAAAACCGCGGCGAGAAGTGTGCATCAGGGAGTTCATTTTGCGGCAGTTCCCACCAGGTAATAGGCGACGAGCGAAAAGAGCATTCCAGCCAGGCCGACGATGGTTTCGCAAACCGTCCACGTGCGAAGCGTCTGCCCGACGGACAGCCCAAGGCAGTCCTTCACGATCCAGAAGCCGGCATCGTTGAGGTGCGACAGGAAGAGCGAGCCGCAGCCGATGGCGCAGATGATCAGAGCGACCTGATGAGGCGACAGCTCCGGATGGGCGGCGAGCACTGGGACCAGCAATCCGGATGCTGTGACAATGGCGACCGTGGCCGAGCCGGTGGCGACCCGGATAAACGCCGAAATCAGCCAGCCGTAAAGCAGGGGCGGAAGGTGGGCCATTTCGCCCACCCGGCCGATGGCGTCGGCCACGCCGCTGTCCCGCAATACCCGGGCAAACCCGCCGCCGCCGCCCACGACCAGGATGGTCATGCCAATCGCGGCGACGCTCGATTCGGTGAATTTGAGCAGCTGCGGCAGCCGATAGCCGCAGTTGGTGCCGAGCGACCAGGTGGCAAACACCACCGAGACCAGCAGAGCAATGCTGGGATTGCCAATGAACGTGGCCACTTCCCGGGTGTGGTCGCCCTTGGGCAGCGTGAGTTCCGCCAGCGTCGCGATCAGCATCAGCACCACTGGGAGCAGAATGGACAGCAGCGTGAGGCCGAATCCGGGCGCCCGGAGGTTCGGATCCTGGTTGGACTTCTGGGCGACGGCCGGCGGGTTTGCCTCGACCCGCTTAACGGCGATACGGGCGAAGAACGGTCCCGCGACCGCCGCGGTGGGGATTCCGATGACAAAGCCCCAGAAAAGCACGAGCCCCATGTTGGCGTTGAGCGCCTCGACCGCCACCACGGGACCCGGATGCGGAGGCATGACGCCGTGCATCACCGACAGGCAGGAAAGCAGCGGGAGCGTCAGCTTGAGGAACGGCTGTTTGGTTTCATGGGTGAGCGTGAGCAGGATGGGCAGCAGCAGGACCAGTCCCACTGCGAACCAGGTGGTTAGGCCGACGGCAAGGGCGAGGGCCATGATGCACCACTGGATGCGCTGCGGGCCGAACATCGCCGCGAACCGCTTGGCCAGCACCTCGGCGCCGCCGGATTCGGCCAGCAGCTTGCCCAGCATCGCTCCGAGACCAAGCACAGCGGCAATGCCGCCCAGAGTGGCTCCGAGGCCATCCTGGATGGACTTCGCAACTCCCAGCATGGTGTAAGGGGCGGTCTTCCCCGCGGCGTCCTTGAAAGGGACTTCCATAAGCACCGCGCCGCCGCCCACCAGCAGGGAGGCGATGACGAGCGAGATGAAGGCGTTGACCTTCAGCCGGGTGACCAACAGCACGAGCACGCCGATGGCGCACAGCGCGAGCACGATCAGCTTCCAATCGATGGGATTCATGGGACGCCGCATCGTCGCATGGGCGGCGGGTCCAAGGAAAGCTTCGCGAGCGGAGATTCGTTCAGATGGGCGCATCTGGGAACCGTGTGCGTCCGCCCTGGGCCGGCCCGAAAGTGCGGCCGGTTTCCAACCGGCAGCGGCGGTGTTGGCGGGCTGCGAATTGATTCCGGCTGACGGAGCGGGCCGAAGGCTTCGGGGCGACAGCCCACACGCGGTGCCGTGGCCTCCGGCCAGGGCTGAAGCCCGCAACGGGCGTTCACCGTGAGTCGTCGGCGCCGATTCACGGGGTCTGCCGGTAGGATACCGGCAGCACTTTCCTGCTCGCCCCCGCGCACACGGTGTCCAGATGCGCCCCGTCCAGATTGGCGTGCGGTCCGCAGTTCAGGCCGGCTTGGCCGGGCGACCGCCACCGAGAATCCGGGCCGGAAGG
This sequence comes from uncultured Verrucomicrobiota bacterium, assembly GCA_903910585.1. Classification (GTDB taxonomy): domain Bacteria; phylum Verrucomicrobiota; class Verrucomicrobiia; order Limisphaerales; family UBA9464; genus CAIWAH01. The sequence continues at coordinate 14,302 of CAIWAH010000183.1, read as the reverse complement.
AGGAACAGCGCCCGAAGCAACGCCAAGGCGCCTTCAGCCGCATGGAAAACAAGACGGAAGGGCAAACTCAGGAGCCAGAGGACCGGCAATGCGATGAGGACCAGCAAAGCCAAGGGCCAGCAGATCGAAAGGAGGAGAAACCGGGCGACGAGGCAAAGTGCGAACTTCATGATTGGAGCACCCGCGAGCCCAAGGGGTTGTTTCAATCGTTATAACTAGGTGACCTCGGGCTGGCGAAACTGGGGAGGTTGGGGAAAGCTGTTCCAGACAAGTCCGACGAAGTGCCATGAAGCCATTCCAAGCCATTGCCGCCATGGCGGAGAACCGGGTGATCGGTGATCGCGGGAAGATTCCGTGGCATTTGCCGGAGGACTTCCGTTGGTTCAAGCAGGCGACGATGGGGGGAATTCTGGTGATGGGGCGCAAAACCTTTGAATCCATCGGCCGCCCATTGCCGGGGCGGGAGACGATCATTCTCAGCCGTTCCGGTTTCACCGCGCCTGGCACGCGGACCGTGGCGGATGAGGCTGCGCTGGACCGGTTGCTGGATGGGGAAACCCGCGTGGTTTGGATTGCGGGCGGATCGGAGATTTACCGCCAATTGCTCCACCGTTGTGACACGATTTTCCTTTCCCGCGTCAAACGGGCGGTGGTCGGTGATGCCCTCTTTCCGCCGTTCGAGAACGAGTTCGACCCGGCTGAGCTTGTGCTCGATGGGCCTGACTTTTCGGTCACCCGTTACCAAAGGAGGCACTGAAGATGAGCTGGAATCTCTGGCCCGTGCGATGGGGCAATTGGGCTCGGGCGCTGGCCGCCGCGGTTCTGCCGCTGACGGTATCTGCAGCAGGGGTGGCGAGCCTGAAACGGTTCGACCTGGCGCGCGATTTCCGGTCGGGAACCAACCTGCTGGGCGACGCAGTCTTGGAATCCGTTCCGTTTTTGCCGGCGGCGGGTTGGGACGAATTGGTCGTGTCTTGGAATGCCGGGACCAATCTTGCGCTCACGATTGAGGCTCAAGCGGGTTACACCAACGGAGTGGTCAGCCGCTGGTATTCGCTCGGCACCTGGTCGGCGGACGGCCCGCGAAGTTCGCCAGCGGCGTTCAAAGATGACGACGGAGTGGTGGATACGGATGTCTTGCGGTTGGCCCGACCCGCCGCCGGAGCGCGGGTGCGGTTCACCCTGAACGGCCCGCGTTCGTCGCTGAAGCTGGTGACTTTGGCCTGCGTCAACCGGCAGGCCGTTGGGCCGTCCCGGACTCCCGACCGGCAGGCGTGGGGAAAGGTCTTGGAGGTTCCCGTGCGATCCCAGGCGGAATTCCCGGAGGGGGTGAACAAATGGTGCAGTCCCACCAGCACGAGCATGTTGATGGAGTTTTGGGCAAAAGAATCTGGGCGGGCTGACTGGAATCTCCCGGTGCCGTACGTGGCCGCGGCCGTTTTTGATCCCGGCTGGGGTGGAACCGGGAATTGGCCATTCAATGCCGCGTTTGCCGGCTCGCGGCCGGGCATGCTGAGCTGCGTCAGCCGTTTCAACGACTTGACCGACTTGGAACGCTGGGTGGGCTCCGGCCTGCCGGTGGCCGCTTCGGTGAGCTACGCCCTGCTCAAAGGTGGCGCCCAGCCCACTCGCGGCGATGGCCACTTGGTGGTGGTGCGAGGTTTCACCTCGCAGGGCGAGGTCGCGATCAATGATCCCGGAGTGCGACGCTCGCGGGTGCAGCGGACGGTTCCTCGGGCGGATTTCGAGCGCGCGTGGACGCACTCGCTGCGGACCGTCTATCTGGTATGGCCGGAGGGCCGGCTTACCCCGGCTGGTGACTGTTTTCCCTGAGGGAATCAGTCCGAGGGAGCAGGGCGCTTTTCACCGGTCAGTTCGAGGTAGGCTTTGTCCAACCAACGCAGCTGCGGCAAGAAGAGGAACCGGGTCTCAATTCCCCGATAGGCGGCGACGGCTTTTTCCTTGTTTCTGCGGGTCGCCCACAGGTCGAAGAGGGCGAAATTGCGCTCAGTGATCAGGTAGGAGTCCACTTCGTCGATCTTGATCTTGGACAGGAGCTCCTCGGCTTCGTCCAGCCGACCGTTGAGCACCAGCGCCTGGGCATGATTGATCTGCATTCCCGGATCATCCGGCCGGCCGGTCAGGGCCTGCAGGGTGAGTTGGGCCGCCTTGGCTGCGTTGGTCCGCTCAATCAGCAGCATCGCGGCGTAGTTGCTGACAAACACGGGTTCGTTGGTGTTGAGCAGGTATCCGCGGGCGGCCGCTTCCCGCATCGTGTCAAACTGTCGGGCCTCGTAGGCGGCGCCGACCACCGCAAACCAATACATGGCCTTGTCGCCGTAGGCTTTCTCGACTTTCGAGAGCAGCTGGGTGGCGAGCACAGGATAGCCAAGTGCCGTCAGCTGTTGGGCGACTGAGAAGCTCAGCAGCGGATTGGTGGTCGGGACTTCGGCAGACCGGGTGAATGCCTCCAGTGCCGCTTCACGGCGTTCGGTCCGAAGCGCCGAAAGACCTTCCAAAAACCAAGCGTAGCCGGCCATGTCTTCGCGAAGCATTTGGTTCTGGCGCATGTTCACGGCGAGCTCTCGCAGCTCTGTCCATTGCTTCAAATCAACCAGCAGCTTGGCGAGCTGTTCCCAAAGGTCGGGCCGGAACGCGAACGCCGGCAAATGCTGGTCGAGGAGTTTGGCGGCGTATTCCTTGAAGCCCAGTTGGACCAGTGTTTCCGCCATTTCGCGCAGGTCGATGGGTGTCTCGGGAGGACGGGAGAATCCGCGGGCAAGTTCCGCCGCCTTGGCGGTAAGCCCTGCGTGAATGAGCAGGCGCCAGTAAATGACATGGTCGCGGACCCGGTCCGAGTGGTGGTCGACCAGTGCATTCAGGCTCTTTTCGTAGGCGGAGGGATCGCTGAGGGAGACCGCGATCGGCAGGCTCAGCCGATGGGCGAGATCGCGGGTGGCAGGGTTGCCGCGGGCAGATTCCAATGTTTCGCGGCCGAGTCGGATTTGGCCGGGCGGACCCCAACCCGATTGCCAAGCTGCCCGCACCACTTGGATCTCCGGGTCGCCAGCAAGGGCGTTGCTGTAGCGCGACCAGATGTCACCGAATTGGTCCATGCGGTCGAGTTGGAACAGGGACTTCAGGTAAATGGCCGCCAAATTGGGCGGCAGGTTCGTCGCCCGGGAGCTCAGCAATCCGGCCGCGTAGTCATCCAATGAGTATTTGGAGTAAAGTTTGGCGGCGAGTTCCAGCGATACATCGTTGGTCCGAAGAAGTTGCAGGAGCCACATCGAATACGATGCACCGGCGCCAAGGAAATCACGCCGCGTCGCGGGGAAATTGACGACCATCCGAACCAGCCCCTCCGCATATTCGGGGTTGCCGGGATTGTTGATGATGGCGGCTCGCCAGGAAAGCAGCGCGTCACCGAAGTTGCCGGCGGACTCCTGCTTGCGTGCCGTTCGTGCGAGAGACCAAGCCTGAACGACGTCGAGACCGCTCATCTTGAAGGCGGGGGTGATGCCTTCCGCGGTCGAGTTGTAGATTTTCGGGAGGAAAAGGCCGAGGAAGGCGAGGAACAGCAGGAGAAGCAACGCCGCTGCCCGGAAGTAGCGCTCGAAGAATACCTGCCTCAGCAGCGGCGAACCTTCGACGAATTCCGAGGGAAGGTTTCCATCAAGGGGTTCGTCCGGCGAGTTGTCCGCGGGTTTTCCGGTTTCACTCATGTTGGTCGCAAATGTTTTGTCGGGGCTGAGACAAGCAGGAAGTCCGCCTTGTCCGCCGTCCTGAGCTCGCAATGCCGAAGGCAGGCAGGGAGGAGCGCGAATTCTCCTGCCCTCCTGCGGGTGGAGCCGGTGTTGGAAATCACTTCGATTTCCCCCCGATGAACTCCGACGACCACCGGTCCACCCTGATCGAAACTGACTTCGAAATGGTCCGATTCGACCAAGTGGTGATGCGAAACGTTGAAGAGCGGATCGCTGACGAGGGAACGCGCCGGCCCCGTGCTGGTCTGTTGCCACCCGGAATCCACCAACTGGGGCTCAAAATCGGTGAAATCGATGGAAGCCAGCGACTGCTCCACGTGGAGTTCTCGCGGTTTTCCGTCCAACCCAAGGCGGTTCCAGTCGAAAACACGATACGTGGTGTCCGAGTTCTGCTGGATTTCGAAAATCACGTTGCCCCGGCCAAGCGCATGCACTCGGCCGCTGGGAACGAACATCGTGTCCCCGGAACCGACGGGCACGACGTGAAAACAGTCGGCCACGGTCCCGTTGGCCAATGCCGCTTCAAACCCGGCCCGGGTCGTGCCTCGCCGCAGTCCGACGTAGAGTTTTGAACCGGGGCGCGCCTCTGCGACGAACCACATTTCGGTCTTCGGCTCGCCGCCCAAGCGCTGCGCCAGCGCAGCGGGCGGATGAACCTGAAGTGACAGGTCGTCCTCGCAGTCGAGAATCTTTATCAGCCAAGGAAACCTGCTGCCAGGAGCCACGAGATCACCGAGTAGGTCGGCGGCATGGTTCGTCATCAGCCAGCGCAAATCCTTACCCGCCAAAGGGCCGTTGGAGACTACCGAAACTCCCTCGGGGCGGTCCGTGATTTCCCAGGATTCACCGACGACTTTTCCCGAAGGCAGCGGTTTTCCGTAGAGCTCCGCCAGTCTTCGGCCGCCCCAGACGCGCTCCTTGAAGATGGGTTCAAAGGTGAGCGGATACAGCACGGCGAACGGGACTAGGCCGCGACGGCGGCGGGTTCACGGACGTGCCCAAAGGCCCTGAATTTTCCGTAGCGGGCCCGCAGCCGGTCGGCGGTGGGGGCGGACTGGAGTTCGGATAAATGGCGGAGCAGCGCGGATCCGAGGGAAGCGGCGGTCGCAGCCGGATCGTTGTGTGCGCCACCCAGCGGTTCGGCCACCACATCGTCCACAAGCTTGAGTTCGCGGAGATGGTTGGCTGTGATCTTGAGGGCTTCAGCGGCTTTTGGAGATGCCGACCGATCCTTCCAAAGAATGGCCGCACAACCTTCCGGACTGATCACCGAATAGTAGGCGTTTTCGAGAATCAGAACCCGGTCAGCCACGCCGATGCCCAACGCGCCTCCGGAGCCGCCTTCGCCAATCACCGCCGCGATTATGGGCACTTCGAGCAACATCATTTCCCGCAGGTTGACGGCGATCGCCTCGCCAATGTGCCGTTCCTCAGACCCAACCCCTGGATAGGCGCCGGCCGTGTCGATCAGGGTGATGATGGGCAGGCCGAATTTGTCGGCCAGTTTCATCAGGCGCAGCGCTTTTCGGTAACCTTCCGGATGGCCGGAGCCGAAATTCCGGAGGATGTTTTCCTTGGTTTCGCGGCCCTTTTGGGTGCCGATCACCACGACCTTCTGGTCGCCGAGTTTGGCGAATCCCCCGACAAAGGCGCGGTCATCCGAATACATCCGGTCGCCGTGAAGTTCCTCAAATTCGGAGAAGGCCAGCCGAAGGTAATCCAGCGAATAGGGGCGCTTGGGGTGGCGGGCGAGTTGGACCCGCTGCCAAGGTGTGAGATTCGTGAAGATGATTCGTCGGGCGTCCTCGATCTTCCGCTCCAGAAGCCGGATTTCCTCTTCCCAGCTGATGCCCAGGGAATGCTGCTCCGGATGGAGCTTCAGTTCCTCCAGCTTCTTCTGGAGTTCAACAATTGGCTTCTCGAATTCGAGGTAATGCTTCATCGCAGCAGCAACGAACTTGCTGACTCCTGCCAGCCTAGAGAAGGGCAGGGGACGGACGCAATTCGCGTTTTCCGGGCGCTTCATCCCCGGCGGCGAGTCGGTTCAGGCCTGCCGAGGGTGTCAGTTGAGGCCGGCGGCAGTCTTTTCGACGAACGCTTTTGCCTTGGCGACGAAGTCGTCCGGATTCTTGGCGAACTCGTTGCTATCGGTTTCGATGGCCATCACACCGGACCAGCCGGTCTTCTTGAGCTCGGCCAGCAGGTTGGCCAATTTTCCCTGACCTTCACCAATGTTGGTGTCAAAAGCGACGTCGTCGCCCTGGGTTTTCTCGACGCGCTTGTCCTTCAGGTGGATGTCAAACACGCGGCCATCGTATTCCTTGAAGATCCGGGTGGGATCCATGCCCGTGGAGGCGATCCAACCAGCGTCCATGCAGACGCCCATCCGGGGGTCGCGGTGTTTGAGTAACGCACGGACAACGGCGGGATTTCCGTAAAGCGACCGAATGCCGTGGTTGTGGATGGCGATCTTGATGTCGTATTCCTTCACCAGCTCTTCCAGGTTGTCGAAAATCTTGAAATCACCGGGCTCAACCACGATGACCTTGATGTCCAACAGTTTGGCGAACTCGAACAGCTTGCGATTCTCCTCCTTGTCGAGCGAGGTGCCGGCCACTCCAAAGGTGTAAACCTTCAGTCCGGCGGCATCGAGGACGGCCTTCTTGCGCTTGGTTTCCTCGATCGGCGCCTTCGGATCCATGTGGTTGCCGATCATCTGCAGGTTCTTGATGCCGTGCTTTTTCGCGAACTCGACCACTTGGTCGAACTTCAGGTTGCGAAGGGTCCAAGTTTGGAGCCCCAGCTGCTGGTTGAGGTCGGCGGCATGGACGCCAGCCCAGGTCAAAGCGGCGGCGAAGAGAGCAGAGAATCGGCGGATTTGTTTCATAACTGCGGGAAGTGGCGAGATTGAATGGTGGAACGATGGCGGGCGCAAGGCGACAATGGGACGTTGTGCATCGATCGACGGGCGGCAAAAACGAGGAACCCCTCTCCATCGCACTCGGGGGAAGCCACGACAGAGAGGGGTCTTTGTTGGGGGAGGTTCAGCGAAATTTACTTCTGGTTGAGTTTCTCACGGAAACTGCATTTGCCTAGGGCAAAGATGTTACTCGGCTGAACATTTCGTGGAAATTATCGGCCGATTCTCTTCCTAGCCGCCACTTTCCCGGCGGGCCGAGGGGAAATGCGCCCGGAGCCAATCGGTTGGCAATACGTCGTAGGCGCTCCGAAAATCCCTTATGAATTGGCGACGGTGCCGGTAACCGAGCGTTTCCATGGTTTCCTTGACGGACCGGTTCTCCCGCAGCAGTTGACGGGCGGCCACCATGCGTTCGCGGCGCAGCCACTCTCCCAACGACTCACCAAACACTTCCTGACAGAGCCGACGGAGGTGGCCGAGGCTCAGGTCGGCTGCCGTCGCCATCGCGGCCGCCTGGAAGCGGCATTTCCGGGCCAGCAACGTCCATGTGGACGCTTTGCTGCGGTTGGAGAGCGCGGCAAACGGCTTCATGCTCAGGGCGAGGGGGGGCGCCCAAGTGCTTCGCCATTCGCTACGGACGGGGCAAGTCCAAATTGCCGCTGATCGCGGCCTTCCGCTTTGGACGCCGGTATCAGATGAGCGGTTGCACGGTGGCGGACTTCACCACGACGGTGCCGGCAATCTTGTCGTGCCAGCCCTGTTTTTCAGAGTCCCAGCCCGCCCAGAAATATCCCAAGCCGCCCGCCATCGATCCCACCAAGGCGCCGACAGCGCGGACTCCCGCGGTGGGCCAGTCCATCCGGCGGCCGTCCAACCGGACCACCCGCAACCGGAGCACGATGCCGCCAATGGTCGTTCCCTTCCAAACCCACATCGCGGCGAAGTAGAGCGGGAACACGAACATGAAGAACCCCATCAGCCCGGTGGGACCGCACACGATGGCCAAGACCAGCCAGTCTATGCAGGTCGCCCAGAAACGATCCTTGAAGCCCACCCGGGGCAAGGTCAGCGCCTCTGGAGCGGCTGGAATGAGTGGTGAAGCACTGCTGATTTCGGGCCCGGCGGCCGGAGCGCTCAGCGGTTCAGTTGGGGTTGTTGAGATTGGTCCGGAAGAAGCGGAAGAGCTTGAAGCGAAGGCGGAAGAGGCGGAGGCCTCCGGAGCAGGCGCAAACCCGGTCGGGTTCGGAATTGGTGCCGTCGCGGAAGCTTCTGCGGCCGCCGCTGCCAGCGGGCGTTCCCGGCGAAAACCGATGAACAGTGCCACCGTGGCTGCCCCCAAAGCCCAGACATCGGTGAACTTCATGACCACCAAGCCGAGGAAGGGAATCAAATACAGCAGCGCCAGCACCGCCGCGCCCACCAGGATTGCCACCAAGACCGGAAACTGAGTCTTAAATCCGCGGCCAACCGCCAGACCGAGCCCCAAAAGGAGGGCCGCTTTTCCGACCAACCCACCCAGAAACAGCGCGGCCGCCACGAATGGCACAGCGATGAGCAACACCCCCGTGACCGACATCAGGATCAACACGAGCGGAACCAAGGGCACCATCAACAGGCCGACGACGGCCGACGTAAGCGCGCGATTGCGAAGCACATCCGCGGTCAATTCGCAGGCTGATGGGAAGATCAGCCCCAAGAGCAGGTAGATTCCCGTGAAGATGGCGAATACGACCCATACCCAACTGACATTGAGCGAAAGCGGGCGCCCCAACAGCACCAGTTCCCTAAGGTTCAATTCCAAGGCCCGCTTGATCGGCTCGGGCAATCCGTCCGGCCCCGAAAAGCTGCCGACTGGAATTTCATCCCCGCCTACGGTTGCACCTTCCTGTTTGGTAATCCCACCAATGATTCCGACCGCTTGGCCGGCAATCAGGGAATTGGTCTTCATGTGGACGCCACCCAGCACGCCGACAGCGTCCCCTCTGATCTTCGCTCCCGGGCCCAGAATGATTCCATGACCGACATTGACCACCGATCCCCAAACCCGGCCGTTTATTTGGGCTTTGCCCAGAACGACGACGACGTCACCGGTCACTTCACCATCAATGGTTGCGGAACCTTTGGTGACGACGACCTCAGGAACCACCTGGCCTGCCTTCACTCGAACGGAATGGCCGGTCGCCTGAATGCCTTTGCCGGTTTCCTCGGGCCGGTCACCCCAGTCGGCGAGATCCTCCTCGGGGATTTCCGCGTCCATTTCTTCGGGCGGTTGTTCCACGAGGTCGAGCGCGGATTCGACCTGGGCCAAGGCCTTCTCCGCCGCCGCGTCGGCGGCTGCCGCAATGCGGTCAGGTTCCGCTCCCACTGCGGGATACGGTCGGGAGATCAGCGCGCACAACGCAATCGCCACGGTGAGCGCGGTGGCTGGTCCAGTTCTTAAGATTGATTTCATCGGTCGTTTGCGAAGAGGTCAGCGCTGAGGGGAGGCGAGGCGCCACGCGGCGGTTCCCAAGCCCAAGGTGGAGCACCATAGGAACGCGAGGCCGCCCAACAGCGCCGCGGCCGTCCAATTGGGAAGCGTGCCAACCAAAAGTCGTCCGGCGTGTCCAAGGGTGCCCAAAAAATCCGACGTGGTGCTGACTGTGGAGACCACCGGTTTGATCATCTCCGACTGAAGGGCGGCCTGTTTGGCGGCGGCCAGTGTGGCGATGTCGCCATGCGGAATCACCAGCCACGCCAATCCCGCGACCAACCCAAGCGACAGCGCGAACGCCAGCATCTGGAAATGACGCGGCCAGCGGAACCACGGTTGCTGATACCACGGCAAGGCCCGTTGGCGGGCGATCGCTGCCATGACTTGAGGCAGCAGGGTTCCGGGTGCACGCCGGCCGGGAAGCTGACGGAGCGTTTGGTCGGTCCAGCGTGCGAGCGGGTCGTTGGGTTCGCGGTTCGATTTCATTCGAGTTCCTTTCGCGCCGGGACGCCCGAAGCAGGCTTCTGAAGGAGAGCTTCCCTCTGAAGGCTGCTTCCCGCCTCCCTTGGTTTTTGTGGCGAATTCATCGTCGTCATCTTCATACACCCACTGAGTCGCGGGATGGTTGCAGTTTTTTTCGCAGGGCCTCGCGGGCCCGAAAAATGTCGGTCTTCACCTTGCCGAGCGAAACGCCGAGCTGTTTCGCGATGTCGGCGTAGTCCATGTCTTCGAAGTGGTAGAGAGCCAAGGCAACCCGCTGATCGGCAGGGAGTTTGGCCAATGCTTCTTCGATCAGCTCCTGTTGATCGGCAGTCAGCAGGGTCTGATCCAGCGTTTCCGGCGCGGCAAAATCGACCTCACGGGTGTCGCCTTCTTCGTCTTCGGAGCTCAGATCGCTGAACATCTTCCATCGTGAACGGTAACGCTCAAGATGATTGAGGCATAGGTTACGGGTGACGGTTTTTAGCCAGCCCCCGATGGTTTGGCTTCCGGACAATTCGTGCCAGTGGTTCCAAGCCCGGACAAAAGCCTCCTGCGCCACGTCCTGCGCTTCGGTTTCGTTGCCGAGGATGCGCAGAGCCGTGGTGAAGACCATATCCTGGTAGGCCAGGACCATTTGTTCGAACTGGGCCGGGTCGTTCATCCGATTGCCCGTCCGCGGACGGGGCCAGCGTGCCACGAACACCCGCGGCAGGGCAGGATTGTTTCAGCAGGTCTCGGATGAATTCGTCGCTCGGCGCGGGTGACGCTTGCCCCCAGATTCCGCAGGGGAGCAGCCGAAGAGTGGGAAACCGTTGAAAATATTGCCGGAGGAAAAACGGTCGAGATTGCGGTTCCGCCAGGTGGAAGCCGGTTCGTTGAATTCTTCGAGGCAGAATAGCCAAGGGGTCGGACGCCCGACGTGGACATCGGCTCAGCCGCGTTGGAAGGCGAACTGCCGTCTGCTCTCGAGGCGCATCTCCGTGCTGTGTCCGGGCAGTTGCGGGGCAAGGTATCGCCCCTGCCGAATGCGGCATGGATCCACGAAATGCTCGTGAAGATGGTCAACGAATTCGCAGACGCGGTTGTCCCATGTGCCGCTGATGGCGACGTAATCCACCATCGACAGGTGCTGGACGAATTCGCAAAGACCCACCCCCCCGGCATGCGGACACACGGGGACGCCAAACTTCGCGGCCATCAGCATGATCGCGAGATTCTCGTTCACACCGCCAACCCGGCAGGAATCGATCTGGCAGAACGAAATGGCCCGGGCCTGAAGCAGTTGCTTGAAAAGCACCCGGTTCATCCCGTGTTCGCCCGTGGCCACTCCAATCCCAAGCGGATCGAGAGCCCGCGCAATGGCCGCGTGTCCGAGGACATCATCCGGCGAGGTAGGCTCCTCGATCCACCAAGGCTTGAAGGGGGCAAGTTCCTGCATCCAGCGAATCGCCTGCGGGACATCCCAGACTTGGTTGGCGTCCACCATCAGCTTTCGATCCCAACCGATCTCCTCGCGGATGATCTGCAACCGGCGCAAGTCGTCCTGAAGATCCCGCCCAACTTTGATTTTGATATGGGTCCATCCTTCGGCGACGGCCTGCCGACAGAGCCGACGGATCTTGTCGTCGGGATAGCCCAACCAACCGGCACTGGTGGTGTAGGCCGGATAACCTTCGCGTTGAAGTCGTTCGATGCGGTCGGATTTGCCTGACTCGCAGCGGGCCAACAGGTCGAGCGCCTCCTCCGCGGTCAACGCATCGGCTAGGTAGCGAAAATCAATGCAGCGCACGAACTGTTCCGGCGTGAAACCACTGATCAGTTGCCACAAGGGCAGTCCGGCTGCCTTGGCGTAAAGGTCCCAGAGGGCGTTTACGACGGCGGCGAGAGCCATGTGAACGGCTCCCTTGTCAGGACCAATCCAGCGAAGTTGTGAGTCGCCGTTGAGTGAACGCCAGAATTCACCGGGTGAGCAGATGAACTCTTCGAGCGTGCGGCCGACGACGAGGTGCTCGTGGGCCCGGATGGCTTCACATACCACGTTGTTTCCCCGGCCGATGGTAAACGCCGATCCGTGGCCTGCTAGGCCCTGGGAGTTGTCTGTGTGAAGAACCACGTAGGCCGAGGAATAATCGGGATCGAGGTTCATCGCATCCGATCCGTCCAAGTGCTGCGATGTCGGGAACCGGATGTCCTCCACCGTCATGCGGGAAATTCGCGTCATGGAATCTCAAGATGATGACGGGGCGCCGACCTGGGTGCAACCGGTCCGGCGTGGACAAAGACCAAGCGCGCCACGTGTAAGGTGGTTGTCGACCGTCACCATGGCGGACGTTAGCGAGCCGGCCTCGGCATATTTTGGCGAAGGCTTACCCAGCCGCTTGATCTGCTGGACCGCTTGGAAACTTCGCCTCAATGCTGCGCTTGAATCAAAGCTGTGACTCGCGGCTTCCATCCGGCGCCTTTGGCCGAGAAAGAATTTGTGATATGAAGACCTACACCCCCTCCCAGATCAGAAACTTCGCTGTGGTCGGCCATGCGTCGGCCGGAAAAACCATGCTGACGGAAGCCATGCTGGCGTGTGCGGGAGTGATTCCGCGGATGGGCTCGATTGAGGCCGGGACCATCGTTTCCGACTACCATACCAGCGAACGCCAACGTCAGATTTCGACCCAAACGTCGCTGCTGCACTGCGAGTGGCGCGACAAGAAGTTCAACATCATGGACACACCGGGCTATCCGGACTTTGTCGGCGAAACCATCGGTCCGCTGAGGGTGGGAGACTTTGCATTGGTCGTCCTTCATGCGGTCCACGGCTTCGGGATCGGAACGGAGCGGGTGTGGGATTATGCCAGCCATTTCGGTCTGCCAAAGGTTGTGGTCATCAACGCGGTGGACAAACCGAACGCCAGTTTTGATCGGGTGCTCGAGCAGGCCCGCCAGCACTATGGCCGACACGTGTTCCCGCTGTCGTTGCCGATTGATGCCGGTCCCGAACTTGTCAGGGTCTTGGATGTGTTGCGGAGCGAAGTGGTAACCTATTCCACCGACGGGACCGGCAAGTATGTAGAGGAGCCCGCTTCTGGCGAACTTGCCGATCGGGTTAAGGAGCTTCATCGGGAATTGATCGAGCACATTGCGGAGTCCGATGACACCTTGATGGATCACTTCTTCGAGCAAGGCTCCCTTTCGGAAGAAGAGTTTCGGTCTGGGATTCACTCCGCGGTTCAGCGCGAACTGTTCATTCCGGTTTTCTGCACCTGCGCGACGAGGAACATTGGCGTGGCGCGGCTCATGGACTTCATTGCGAAATACGGCTCATCACCAGTGGATCGAAAGCAGGTGGTCGGCCTCGGAGATGAGGGCCAACCGGTAGCAGTCAATTTGGATGATACTCGGCCCACCCTATATGTGTTCAAGACCATGTCCGAAGAACACTTCGGCGAGTTGTCGTTCTTCAGGGTCTACTCCGGAACGGCGCGGACCGGCGATGATTTGCTGAATTCGGAGCGACGAACGACCGAGCGAATCGGGCAAATGTTCGTGCTCAATGGGCGCAGTCGAGAAATGGTGAACGAATTGGGACCCGGCGATATTGGCGCGACTGTGAAACTAAAGGACACGCATACTGGCAACACGCTGTGCAGCCCGAAACAACCGGTGCTGCTTGCTCGCATAGAGTATCCAAAGCCCAACATTCATGCGGCGCTCGTTTGCGAAGCAATGGGGGAAGAACAGAAAATCGCCGCAGGACTGGCCGCCCTTCACGAAGAGGATCCGACATTTGGCTACGCATACGACGGAGAGCTTCACCAGACAGTGCTGTCTGCTCAGGGAGACCTCCACCTGGAGGTCGTTGCGGACCGGTTGCGCCGCAGGTTCGGCGTGCACGTCCAATTGACCGAGCCGAGAATTCCCTACCGGGAAACGATTCGTGCAAAGGCCGAGTCCAGATACCGGCACAAAAAGCAAACGGGAGGCGCGGGCCAGTTTGCGGAGGTTTGGCTGAGAGTGGAGCCAGCGGAGAGGGACTCCGGACTTCTCTTTTCAGAATCGCTGATCGGACAGAACGTGGACCGAAGCTTTGTCCCGTCTGTTGAGAAGGGGGTTCTTGCGGCGGCTGCTGGAGGGGTTGTTGCCGGCTACCGCGTGGTGGATGTGAAGGTAGACTTCTTCGATGGGAAAATGCACCCAGTCGACTCAAAGGACATCGCATTCCAAACGGCCGGATTTCAGGCCTTTCGTGAAGCCGTTGCTGCTGCGCAGCCATGTATTCTTGAGCCAATCATGGCGGTCGAGGTTCGAATACCCGAGGAGTATGTCGGGAAGATCGTTGGCGACCTATCTGGACGTCGTGGTCGGATCGTCACGATGGAGGCCGAAGGCGCATTGCAAGTCCTCAAGGCGTTGGTGCCCCAGCGGGAACTCCACAAATACGCCACGGTCGTGCGCGCATTGACTAGCGGCCAAGGCGTTCATGCAGAAGTCATCGATCACTACGAAAAGATGCCAACAGAGCTCGAAGCTGAAGTGACCCAAGCAAAGGTTCACTGACCAGTCTTCAAAAACTTTTGGAAAGGGCTTTACAGGTTGGGGGCCTGAAAGTATTTCTTTCCGCGCTTCGACGAAAGGTCGGACAACGAGAAGACCTAAACGGTAAAT
>CAIWAH010000182.1 GCA_903910585.1 uncultured Verrucomicrobiota bacterium | reverse complement strand
GGGTGGTCTCGATGGTCTTGGCTTCCTCGACCGTGATCGTGCCGTCCTTGCCAACCTTGTCCATCGCATCGGCGATGATCTCGCCGATGGTGGTGTCCCAGTTGGCGGAGACGGTGGCGACCTGCTTGATCTCCTCCTTGTCCTTCACCTTCTTGGCGATCTTGGCGAGCTGCTCGGTGGCGGCCTCGACGGCCTTCGCGATGCCGCGCTGGAGCGAAACGGGGTTCGCGCCGGCGGTGACGTGCTTCAGGCCCTCGCGGTAGATGGCCTCGGCGAGCACGGTGGCAGTGGTGGTGCCGTCGCCCGCGATGTCGCTGGTCTTGCTGGCGACTTCACGGACCATCTGGGCGCCCATGTTCTGGTAAGGGTTCGGGAGCTCGATCTCCTTGGCGACGGAGACGCCGTCCTTGGTGACGGTCGGGGAGCCGAACTTCTTGTCGATGACGACGTTGCGGCCCTTGGGTCCGAGGGTGGCCTTGACGGCCTTGGCGAGGATTTCGACGCCTTTCAGGAGTTCCTGACGCGCCACTTCATCGAAGAGCAATTGTTTCGCTGCCATAGTCTGAATTGAGAGTAAGTGAGTTGTGGTTGGAGGGGCGGATCAGCCAACGATCGCGAGGATGTCGTCGCTGTTCAGGAGCTTGTATTCCTTGCCATCGATCTTGATCTCGCTGCCGCCATACTTGGAGATGAGCACGCGGTCGCCGACCTTGACGTCAAAGCCCTGCACGGTGCCGTCGTCGTTCTTCTTGCCGGTGCCAAGGGCGCGGATGACGCCTTCGGTGGGCTTTTCCTTGGCGGAATCGGGAATGATGATGCCGCCCTTTTTGACTTCCTGGGCTTCCTGCGGTTCCACGAGGACGCGGTCGCCGAGGGGTTTCACGTTGAGTGCCATAGTTTGGTTCTACGGTAGTTTTGCTGTGTGTTTACTGCGGTATTGGCGCCCGTCGCACCCGCGAGCGGGCAAAATTCCGGAACGAAATCCGGCCAAGGCCGGCTCCCTTCCAAAGGGGTTTTCAGGATTTTTTCTCGTCCACGACCTCGGCGTCGATGATGGGACCATCACCCTTCTTGCCCTCAGCCTTCGGTTCGCCACCGGCTGAACCGGCGGACTTGGCCTGCTCGGCGTTTGCCTGGGCGTTCTTGTAGAGGTCGCCGCTGGCGGCCTGCATGGTCTCGTTGAGCTTGTCGATCGCGCCGCGGATGGCCGCCGTGTCGCTGCCCTTGAGGGCTTCGCGGATGGCCTTGGCGCCGTCCTCGATGCCGGATTTCGCGGCACCGAGCTTGTCGCCGTTGTCCTTGGCGAATTTCTCGGCGCGGTAGGCCACGTTGTCGGCCTCGTTGCGGAGTTCGACTTCCTCGCGGCGGGCCTTGTCCTCATCCGCATGGGCTTCGGCATCTTTCCGCATCTTTTCCACCTCGTCCTTGGAAAGGCCACTGGAGGCGGTGATGACGATTTTCTGTGACTTGCCGGTGCCGAGGTCCTTGGCACTGACGTTCAGGATGCCGTTCGCATCGATGTCGAACGTGACCTCGATCTGCGGCACACCGCGCGGAGCCGGTGGGATGTCGGTGAGCTGGAACTTGCCGAGCGACTTGTTGTCGCGGGCGAATTGGCGCTCGCCCTGAAGGACGTGGATTTCCACACCGGGCTGATTGTCGCTGGCGGTGGAGAAAATCTCAGACTTCCGGGTCGGGATCGTCGTGTTGCGGTCAATGAGCTTGGTCATGACCTGCCCCATTGTCTCGATGCCGAGCGAAAGCGGCGTCACGTCGAGCAAGAGCACGTCCTTCACGTCGCCCTTGAGCACGCCGCCCTGAATCGCGGCGCCGATGGCGACGACTTCGTCGGGGTTCACGCCCTGATGCGGCGGCTTGCTGACCAGGGCGCGGGCTGTTTCCACGACGCGCGGCATGCGGGTCATGCCACCGACGAGCACGAGTTCGTCAATTTTGTCTGCGGTCAGGCCGGCATCCTTGAGGCAGGCCTTGGTCGGCGTGATGGTTCGCTCGAAGAGTGAATCGCAGAGCTGCTCCATCTTGGCGCGGGTCAGCTTGAGGGCGATGTGCTTGGGCCCGGAAGCGTCCGCCGTGATGAACGGCAGATTGATCTCGTATTGCTGGGAGCTGGAGAGGGCGATCTTGGACTTCTCGGCCTCCTCCTTGATCCGCTGGAGGGCGTCGGGCTGCTTGCGCAGGTCAATGCCCTGGTCGCGCTGAAACTCGTTCAGAATCCAGTCGATGATGGCGTTGTCCCAGTCGTCGCCGCCGAGGTGTGTGTCACCATTGGTCGCCTTCACCTCGAAGACACCGTCGCCAATTTCGAGCACCGAGATGTCGAAGGTGCCGCCGCCGAGGTCGTAAACGGCGATTTTCTCGTCCTTCTTCTTGTCGAGGCCGTAAGCCAACGAAGCCGCGGTCGGCTCGTTGATGATACGCAGCACCTCGAGCCCGGCGATCTTGCCAGCGTCCTTGGTGGCTTGCCGCTGGGAATCATTGAAGTAGGCAGGAACCGTGATGACTGCCTGGGTGATCGTCTCGCCCAAGCGGGTTTCGGCGTCGGACTTCAGCTTGGCGAGGATCATCGCGCTGATTTCGGGCGGGCTGTAGGTCTTGGTCTGACCGCCCTCCTCGACCTGGATGTGAGCATCGCCGTTGGCCGCTTTCACCACCTTGTAAGGCACCCGCTTCACCTCCTCGGCAACCTCATCGAACTTGCGTCCCATGAAGCGTTTGACCGAGTAAACGGTGTTGCGCGGATTGGTGACCGCCTGCCGCTTGGCAGCGTCGCCCACCACGCGCTCGCCCGACTTGGTGAACGCCACCACCGACGGGGTGGTGCGCTTGCCTTCGGAATTCTCCAGCACCAGCGGTTCCCCGCCGTCCATGACAGACATGCAGGAGTTGGTGGTGCCGAGGTCGATGCCCAAAACTTTTGCCATAAGAGTTTCCCCTGAAACGATTACCGCCTTGTCTGCAAGGCGGGTGCCGGTATGAGGTTTAGGCCGTTTTTTGCCGAATCGCTGAGGAAATCGGTGAACTTGACTCGCCCTGAGACCTCAAAGCCTAGACCAAGTGTGCCAGACGGCCTGTCAAGTGGCACACCTGCGCCCGGCCCAAGGCACAAAAATGGCGCAAGCCTCGCTGGCCTGCGCCGATTCTTGGCACTTTGCCCTGGTCACCGCTTCAACAGGGCATACTCGAGGGAATCCACGAGTGCCTGGAGGGAGGCAGTGATGATGTTTTCGCTGACGCCCACGGTTCCCCACTGACGTCTGCCGTCGGTGCTGGCGATCAGAACCCGGGTTTTGGCGCCGGTGCCGGCGATGCCATCGAGAATCCGCACCTTGTAGTCAGTCAGGCTGACATTCTTGAGCTTCGGAAACGACTTGGCCAAGGCCGAGCGCAGGGCGCCATCCAGCGCATTTACCGGGCCTTCGCCGTCAGCCACCGTGTGGTGAACCTGATTGCCCACCCGGACCTTGACCGTCGCCTCGCAGGTCGACGCCTTGGCGTTGCCCCGCATGGAAACATGATAGTCATCCACACTGAAGAGCAGTTCCGGATTGTGGTCCAGCACGCCGCGAATCAGGAGCGCCAAGGATGCTTCCGCAGCCTCGTATTCATAACCCAACGCCTCCAACTCCTTGACCCGCGAGGTGATCGCCCGGGTCTCGGGGGCATCGGGAGCGAGCTTAAAGCCCAGTTCCGCCGCCTTCAGCAGGATGTTGGTCCGTCCGGACATGTCGCTGACCAGGACCCGGCGGAAGTTACCCACGGCTTCGGGTTGGATGTGTTCGTAACTGCGGGCCACCCGCTCGATGGCATGGACATGGATGCCACCCTTGTGGGCGAAGGCTGTCTGGCCGACCCATGGCTGCCGGGGGTCATGACGGACATTGGCGATTTCATCCACGAACTCGGAAAGTTCCTTCAACTTCGACAATGACTTCGCCGGCACGCCCCGGCGGCCCAGTTTGAAGTGCACCGTCGGGATGATGCTGACCAGGTTGCAGTTCCCCGTCCGCTCGCCGTAACCGTTGATGGTGCCTTGGATATGATCCGCGCCTACCTCCAGGGAGGCGATGGCATTGGCCACGCCAAAACCCGCATCATTGTGGGTGTGGATCCCAAGCCGAGCGGTCAACTGGCCCCGGGCAGCCGCGGTTATCCGGGCAATTTCGGAAGGCAGACGGCCGCCATTGGTGTCGCACAGGCAGATGACGTCGGCACCGGCCTTTTCCGCCGCCCGCCACGTGTCCAAGGCGTATTCCGGCTGGTCCTTGTAGCCGTCGAAACTGTGCTCGGCGTCGTAAACGACGGTCTTTCCGTGATCCTTCAGGAACCGGATCGTGTCGGCGATCATGGCGAGATTCTCGTCCGGCCGGACCCGGAGGACCTCGGTCACATGCAGGAGCCAAGTCTTGCCCACGATCGTGACCACGGGACTTTCGGCATCCAGCAGCATCCGCACTTGGGGATCGTCCTCAACCGCCACCCCCTTTTTCCGGGTGAATCCAAACGCGGCAATCCTGGCACTCCGCCACCGGCGCCGGGCGGCCTGCTGGAAAAACTCCATGTCCTTGGGGTTGGAACCCGGCCACCCCCCTTCAATGTAGTGCACCCCGAACTGGTCCAGCCGTTCGGCAATTCGCAACTTGTCCGCAAGCGAGAAGTTGATGCCTTCCGCCTGCGCGCCATCGCGGAGGGTGGTATCGTATATTTCGACCTGGGTGGGTTTCATGAGGGACGTGGACACTTCGTTCTTCACCAGCATCAGCATCTGCCATGGTAGCCAGAAACTGAAAACCCCGTTCCGACTGGCGGAACGGGGTTTTCGGTCTCCGGAAAACACGTTCAGCGCCTACAGCGGGCCGCAATCATAATCCGGATGCCGATGAACTTGTTCATTACCGGCCAATGGAATTGCAGAAACTCTTTCAGGGGACAAGTTCGGAGTTGAACCACGACCGATTCTCGGGCATCACCTACCCCACATCGCCGTCTGGGAACTTCAGGATACTTCCAAGTCACGCCCCGACAAGGTAGTCGGGAAATATGGCGTTGACTTTGCATCCCCGAAACTTAGGCTGCGCCGCGTTAAGAACTCGAATTTCCAAAAAGGCTTAATCATGAACAAGTTTGGTCGCTTCCAACATCTTGTCGGCCTTTGCGCCGCCGCTGCGGCTGCCGCTTCCCTCGCGACGGCTGCTCCTCAGACCGGTTCGGCCAAGGTGATCTCCGTCAAAGGCAACGTGACCCTCGGTGGGCAACCGGCCAAGGTCGGCAGTGTCGGCGGACCCGGCTCGGTGATCGTCACCGGCGCGGCTGCCGAAGCGGTGCTGGATCTCGGCGTCAACGGTCCTGCTGCCAAGGTTTTGGAGCTGAGCTCGGTGTCGATTGACGATTTGACCTTCGACAACGCCGGATCTGAGCCCGTCATCAGCACCAAATTCACCGTCAACAAGGGCAAGCTGGAAGGCAACGTCAAGAAGACCTCCGCTCAGTCTTCCTACATCGTCAAGACTCCGACCGCGACCGCGGCCATCCGGGGCACGACGTTCACGGTCTGGGAAGACGGCACGGTTTATGTCTGGGAAGGCGTTGTGGACGTCACTTACCGTGATCCGCGCACCGGCCGGGAAGTGAAGTATACGGTTTCCGCTTGCCAGTTCTTCGAGCCAGCCTTGGTTGAGATTCGCGACATTCCTGCCGGAGCTACTCCTCCGGTGGTAGGGACGTTTACCGCGCCTGTTCAACCCGCAGCTGGCCCGGTAATTTTCGTGTCGCCGACTGGTTCCGCTTCCACGGGTGGCACCTCGAACGGTGAAGGCGTTGGGTCTACTGGCGCCAAGAAGTAGGTTGGAGTCAATTTCGGAGCCCGGAGCAGCCTAGGCTGTTCCGGGCTTTTGTATTTTATGCGTAGTTGGTGGCTCAGATTGTCCGGCAGACCTTGGCTCATTGTGCCCTTGGTCGGGTTTTTGGCCGCCGGATGGATTCACTTCTCCCGCTTCGCATACGACCGAGTCTCGGTATCGCCGACTTTGGCGAAATCCGCTGCGTTTCGCTTCGATCCCCTCCAACTGATCGAACTGAACCTTTACGACTGGCGGGCTTCGCTAGCAAAGCGACGACTCGCGGAGTCGCCGACCGATTTGGCGTTGGTGGCCATTCAGGATTCTTCGGTCGAACGCCTTCGCCGCGGCTATCCGTTGGGGGAATCATTCGGTCTGCTGTTTCCAAGGATGCTCTACGGACGAGTGCTCCGGGCGCTCGCAGCAGAGGGAACCCGTGCGGTCGCCTTTGATACCGTGCTCTCCGAGGAGCGCCCTGATCACGCCCCGGTCGAGTTGGCTGACGGCACCGCCCAGACTTCCGATGGGTTTTTCGCGGGGGAGTTGGGCAACTCCGCCTCCGCCATTCTCGGCTGCGCCGTTGGCAGCCCACCGGCCCCGCTGTTTCGCAGCACCGGAGTGATCTTGGGCGGGGTGGATCGCACCGTTGACGGAGACGGGGTAACGCGTCGAATTCCGGCATTCCTCGACCACCGGTTGATCAGCGTTCCCCTGCAGAGGTTCGCCGACCGCCGTGGACTTGAAGTTCGCTGGTCGGGCAGCAACCGGATCGAATTCATCAACCATCTTGAATTCGAAACAAACTCCGTGGTGATGGGGACCAATGGCGCGGTCATCCTAGGCACCGCCCGCGACGCAAGTGCGGTGACCAATCTGACCAAGGGACGGATTGAGATCCCGGCCTTGGAGTCGCACCGGATCTGGAACATGGGGATCCTCTTGGCGGCGGCAAAGCTCGGATTGGATCCTTCCGCTGCAAAGGTCCTCCCCGGGGTCATCGAGTTGCCGTCCACCAATGGTTCGGCCGTTCGACTGCCGGTGGACCGGGCGAACAACCTGTTGATCCGTTGGGCTTTGGATGTTGGGGAAGTTCCTGCACGCAGTTTTGAAGAGGTCTTGGCGAACGATCTCCTTCGCCAGAGCAATCAGACCGCGGATTTGCCTGCGCCTTGGAAGGATAAGCTGGTCTTGGTCGGATCGACCGCGACCGGGGACAATCTGACCGACCGCGGCGCAACCCCCCTCGACAAGCGGGATTACCTGGTGGGCGTTTACCTGAACGTCGCCCACTCCATACTGCGAAACCAGTTCGTCAGCCGGCTGACCGTTGGTCAGGAGGCGGCCATCGCCGCGATTTTGGCCATTTTGGCAGGATTCATCACGTGGAAGGCCCGAACTTCCATCGCGGTGGCCGTCGTCAGCTCGATGGCGTTGCTCTACATCGCGGTCGCAGTCCTCGCCTTCATTCGGATGCAACTCTGGCTTCCGATCGCCCATCCGCTGGGCGCCGGACTGCTCTTAAGCCACGGCGTCACGCTCGCCTACCGGACCGTCTTCGAACAACGCGAACGGCACCGGGTCCGCTCGGTGTTCGCCAAAATCGTCTCTCCGAACGTCGTTCAGGAACTGCTCAAAGCCGAACAACTCGGCCTCGGCGGTGCCCGCCGCCAGATCACGGTCTTTTTCGCGGACGTCCGCGGCTTTACCGAAATGACTGACCGGGTCCAAGCCGCGGCCGAAGATCACGTCGCCCAGCATCAGCTTCCGCCCGAGGAGGCCGAGGCTTACTTCGACACTCAGGCGGAGGAACTGCTGGGGACGGTTAACCAGTATCTCGCCGCCATCGCCGACGTCATCAAGCTTCACGGCGGCACGCTCGACAAATACATCGGTGACTGTGTGATGGCTTTCTGGGGCGCCCCCACGGCCAATGCTCGCCATGCCGTGGACGGCGTGCTTGCCGCCATCGATGCCCAACGGGCCATCTGGCATCTCAACGAAAGCCGCGCCCGGGAGAACGAACGCCGGGCGGCCGAAAACCGTGAACGCACCGCGCGCGGTGAACCCCACCTGCCGCTGCTTTCGCTCCTCTCGCTCGGCACCGGCATCAACACCGGCACCGCCACGGTTGGGCTGATGGGCAGCGATGCCCACATCGTGAACTACACCGTCTTTGGTCGGGAAGTGAACCTCGCCTCCCGCCTTGAAGGCGTGTCCGGCCGCAGCCGCATTATCATCGGCGAGGGAACCTATCGCGACCTCGAGCGGCTCGCTCCTGAAGTTGCCCAACGCTGCCGCGCGCTGGAACCGGTCACCGTGAAGGGCTTCCGGCAGGCCGTGAAGGTATATGAAGTGGACTGGCAGCAGGACAACCCCGATTCCCAACCCACCGCGGCGAGTTCCAAATGATGACCGGCGAATGATCCCGGTCAGCGGTTATCACCGTCGAGCAACGAACCGAGCCCTCCAAGGAGCGACCCCTCCTCACGCCCCCCGCCGCCCGCGACCCGCGACGCCATCACGATGCGGTCCGCCATCCGGCTTAGCGGCAGCGATTGGAGCCAGACACGGCCCGGTCCGCGCAAGGTCGCGAAGAAAAGTCCTTCCCCACCGAACAGGGCCGACTTGACCCCGCCCACGAACTGGATGTCGAAATCCACCGTGGGCGTGAAGCCGACGACGCAGCCCGTGTCCACCCGCAACGTTTCGCCCGGCTGCAGGTCGCGGATAACCATCGTGCCGCCAGCGTGGACGAACGCCCAGCCGTCGCCCGTGAGCCGCTGCATGATGAAGCCTTCGCCGCCGAACAGGCCGGCGCCGATTTTCCGGTTGAAGGCGATGCCCACGCTGACGCCCTTGGCCGCGCACAGGAACGAATCCTTCTGGGTGATCAGTTCGCCCCCGAGTTCGGCGAGATTGACCGGTATGATCTTGCCCGGATACGGCGCGCCGAACGCGGTCTTCTTCTTCCCCATGCCGCGATTGAGGAACACTGTCATGAACAGCGATTCGCCCGTCAGCAGGCGCTTCCCCGCACCGAGCAGGGCACCGAGGAAGCCGCTGTTCTGCTGGGAACCGTCGCCGAAGATGGTCTCCATCTGGATGCCATCCTCCATATACATCATGCCGCCCGCCTCGGCGACGACCGCCTCCATCGGGTCCAGTTCGATCTCCACGAACTGCATGTCGTCACCGTAGATCTTGAAATCAATTTCGTGCATTGAGGCCATGGTCTGTTCTCCTGATTGACGCTTTGTTGACCCGCCAGCGGCGGGATTGTTTCACCGGATCGCGAGAGGAAATCGCAGACGAATTTCCCGGCGGCAAGTGGAGCTTCCAGAGCCCGATTCAAGCGAGTCCGCCCATGGACAACGACCGACAGCAGGAAATCACCTGGCCGAGAAGCACTGACGGTCGTCGGCCTCACTCCAACCGCGCCCTTCCCCAGTCCTCCGGCCGCCCCTGCACGCCCGGTCGGGGCGACCACGCCAGACGCGACCGGTTGATGTTCTCGCCCTTCGCAGCATCGGGCTTGTCCCCGTCGTAGATGAGCACATTGAACCCGAACTCCCGTTCGTCCTTGGTGGGCCGCAGGCCGATTTCTGCGAACGGAATCATCGCCCGGATCGCGTAGCCGTCCTCCGTTTTCCAGGAGACCAGCCGGGTGCCGGGTGCCGATTCGGCGATTTCACCCGGGTTGGCATCCGCATCGCGGGCAGCCCGGACCGTTCCGGCAGTGTCGAAGGGAAAGATGCCGACCTTGTAGCATCCGAGCGTGTGTTCCGCGCCCGTCCGGGGATCGAAGCACAGCTCCACTGAGTCGCTCCGCCAATGGCCCTTGATGTCGTTGGGCTCGATGTTGCTGACGACGCGATCATCGCGGACGCGCACCTCAACGAAGACGTTGGTGCGATCATGCGCCACGCGGAACTCCCCGCTGCAATCCGCCGCGTTGGCCACCGTTCCCTGCCACGTCAGCGCCGGGGCAATCGCGTGAGCGGGCAACGCGGCCCAATTCCCGAAATCTCCCGCAGCCAAGTTCAGCCCGCTCGCCACCGGCACCTGCACCAGCGGAACCGGATGGAGCCGCGCCGTCGTGCGCAGTTCGCGCCCCTGAACCGTCGTCACTGCGGTGATCTCCCCATCGGCCGGACGGCCCTCCGGCGGGGTCACAATGACCCGCATGCGATTCGTTCGCTGGGCGGAGAAGCGCATGTTGACCTCCTCGAAATTGAGTTTCCAACCGGGCGGCGCGGTGAAGCGCACGGTCGCATTCACCCCTTCGGCGGTCGGATTCGCGGTGTAGAGGAAGACATCGTTGATCGCGCCTGCGGTGACCGGCAGGTCGGTGACGTATTGCGCGGCGACATGCCCGATGCGCTGCCGCGCCACCCATTGCTGGTAATGATCCACCGCCGGACGGGGCACAAAGCGAAGCTGAAACCCTTCGGCCAACGGTTCGTCACCCGGGGCGAACCCGCGCCGCACTTCGCCGGTCACCGGCAGGCCGCGGAACAGATCGGTTTCGTCGGTCGCGAACGGAACGACACTCTCCACGAGCGTGAAACTCTGCGGCCGACGCAGCCACGGTGAGTTCGCGAAGTTGCCAAAGGCCTGTGAACGATGATTCGCGAGCGCCTGCCCAGCGATCTCACCCGCAGTGCCGCCGCCCGGCAACGGCTTCGACAGGTCCAGCGTCGCACCCGTCCCGCCCGGCCCGCCGTAATACAGCTTCCGCGGTTGCCAGACGGAAAGCCCCTCTTTGGCCAGCTGCTCCGGAAACCACTGCGGATCGCCCGCCGCGGTGAACGCCTCAATCGCCAGGAGGCCGGCGGCCTGGTGATTGCCATGCTGGCCGGGATTCGGCGCGGGATTCATCGTCACGATCACCTCCGGACGCAGCGAGCGGACGAGGCGCACCAACCGGCGCAACGTGTCTTCGTGATCCCACTTCTCCAAGGTGACGGAGAGGCTCTCGGTGTAGGCAAAATCCTCGCGGTCGAGGAAGTAGGCGTAACGCACGCCCAAACGGTTGAGGCAATCCCTCAGCTCCGCCTCGCGCAGGACGCCCAAGGCCGGCCCCGACTGGGTCCCGACCATATTCCCGCCGCCCTCGCCCCTCGTGCAATAGACGTTGGCGACCACCTTGCCCTGCCCCAACGCATAATGGGCCAGCGTTCCCGCGACCCCCGTCTCGTCATCCGGATGTGCAAACACCCCGAGCAGATCCGTCTTCAACAGTGCGGCGCCCTGTCGGACCGACGGCGTTTCCGCCGAACCCACTATGCCAAGGCACGCCACGCCAACCGCGGCCCAAATCCGGGATTTCATGCGCCAAGCAGAAGCCACCCCACCGCCGGGAGCAAGGCGCAAGGGCGTCGCATTGAACCCCATCTCACGATCGAACGCGAACATGCCACCTCCAACCGAAGACGGCGCCGAGAAACAGCAGGGAGATGACCGGGGGTTCCGGCACGGCGGGCAGAGGACTGAAGCTGAGGTCGTCGAGGACGTGGAATTTGGCGTCGGGCCGGCCGGGAAATGGTCCGCCGTCTTGGCCGGGATAGTTGCCGAAGCTGAAGAACTCGAAGCGGAGCTCCGCGGTCTGGCCGGCAAACAGGCCGACATCCACGACGAAGTAGTCGAGCGAGGCGATTTCGGGGTCGCCGCTGGGCCGGCTTTCCGTGAAGTGGACCAGCCGCTCGGCCCCGCCGACATAGACCTTGAAGTCACCGGGACCGGCATAAAGGAACCGCAATGACTGTGAGCCGGATGGGATTTCACCTGACTGTTTGAGAGTGAAACCGGGTGGCACACCGCTTATCGAATCCGGGACAGAATAGGGCCAGATGCCCAGCGAGTAGGTGCCGACCACGGGGACCTTGCCCGGACTCGCAGGCTGGGTCGTGTTGCGATAACTCGGGCCTATCAGGCTTGAGCGACTCTGAAATGGCTGGGTGTGATCGTAACCGACCGGGTTGCCTACCGTCCAACCAGGCACCATCCACACCGACGCCGTTCCTTCAAACGACGGGCCTGGGATAGTTATTCCTACTCCATCTGGAATCTGTGGCGAATCAAACCCCAGATTCCGGAACTCGCCCGCTCCGCAGTTCCACGCGGCCAGGAGCAGCAGTGCGGTTCGGGTCAGTTTCATCACCGGTGCTCTGTTTCACTTCGGCCGGCGGGCGCGGATCGCGATGCCGACATAAACCTGGGCTGGATCGTTGCCGGGCACGACGCCCTGGCCGGCGAAACGGTCGCCGAGCCAGTTGGCCACCGGCCGGGTCACGTTGCGGTGGATGCGCCGGAGCAAATCCAGGAAGGCCCAGCCGAGTCCGCCGCCGGGTTTGCGGAGGGTCTCGATGAAGTAGTGGTTGAGCTGGATCGCCCCGCGGATCTGCGTGGTCAGCTTGTGGCTGGCGACAATCTCCAGGCCGGCGGCCCGGAAGTCGCGTTCCAGCCCGATGATGGTCCAGCGCTGGAAGTCGTAGGGACAGCCGTGTTCCTCGAACAGCCCGTGCGTGGTGGCGAGGACTTCGCCGCCGGGCTTGAGGATGCGCCGGCATTCGCGCAGGTAGGCGAGCGGGTCGGGCACGTGTTCGAGGACCTGCGAGGAGAGGATGGCGTCGTAAGTGCCCTCGGCCTCGTCGGTCAGGCCGTTGGCCGGCAACCGCACCTGCACGCGCGGGCCGGGCACGATGTCGGCGCGGACGTAGCGCGCGCAGTGGCTGAAGAGCGGTTCGTAGGGCGCGCCGCCGCAGCCGTAATCGAACACCGCGGCGCCCGTCGGCAGGGCCTTCGCAAAGGGCTCCACGACCCGGAGCAGGTCGGCGAAGCACAGGTGGTTGAAGTCGCGCAGCCGCGGCCGCAGGCGTTCGCGCAGGTAGGCGTCGCTGGCGAGGAGCTGACCGAGCTGGGCTTCCGTGAGCGGCATGGCAACGGGCAGTTCAGGGTTTGACGACGAAGGCCTGGGTGGATTCCGGCAGGCTGATCACCGGCAGGCGGTGGCGGGCGCAGACGTCCTCGATGGCCTGGCGGGCGCCGTAGGTGGCGGGCCAGTTGTAGTCGTCGAAGACGATGACGCCGCCGCGGCTGAGGCGTTCGAGCGCAAATTCCAGCGCGGCCTTCGTCGGCTCGTGCAGGTTCACATCAATGTGGGCGAACGAAATCGCCGGGGCGGTGACCTGCGCGAGCGTGCCCGGGATGAGGCCCTTCACGAGGTGGACGGCGTTGGTGTCGTTGGCGAGCAGCCGGGTGACATCCTCGAAGCTGCGGCACTTGCAGTCGTTGACCTGCATGTGGGCGCCGTCCTTGGCCGGGTCCACCTTTTGATAGCCTTCAAAGGTGTCGAGCAGCCACAGCGCCTTCCCCGAATGATGGCTGCGGAGCAATTCGAGCATCAGGCGACCGCTGCCGCCGCTGCCGGCCCCGGCCTCGAAAATGTCTCCGGGCACGCCGAGCGTCTGCTGCACCATGCGGAGGAGGAAGTAGAGCTTCTGACGCGAGAGCATCGTGTTGTCCGTCACCGCCGGCGTGAACCAGCGGTCGAACTCCGCGCCCCGCCACGGACGGAACAGCCGGTGATAGTCCTCCGGCCCGGTGTAGAGCGTGGGATCGGGCAGTTCCGCCGGCATCACCTGCCGACGCGACAGGCGAACGAGCTCGATGCCGGCGGGTTTCAGGAGGCCGTTGATGAAATTGGCGAGGGAGCCCATGCGATGCGGTCAGTAGTGCCGCAGCATGTCGGCCAGTTTGGAGCCGGACAAGCCCGCCCTGCGACGCCGTGCGAAGGCAAAGCCCGT
>CAIWAH010000181.1 GCA_903910585.1 uncultured Verrucomicrobiota bacterium | reverse complement strand
GTGGTGGACGTGCTCCGGGCCTGTCCCGGCGCAGGGTTCACGCCCTCCGAGCTGGCGGCCCAGCTTCGCAAGCTGCAGCCGCGGCTTTACTCCATCTCGTCTTCGCCCAAGGCCCATCCGGGGGAGGTGCATCTCACCGTCGCGGCGGTGCGCTACGACGCCCACGGCCGGCCGCGGAAAGGCGTCTGTTCGTGCTGGCTCGCGGACCGTGTCGTGCTCAACGAGACCCCGGTGCCGGTGTTTGTGCAGAAATCCCATGGCTTTCGCCTGCCGGCCGATCCGGCCCGTCCGGTCATCATGGTCGGCCCCGGAACCGGCATCGCCCCGTTCCGCGCGTTTCTGGAAGAACGCCGGGCGATCGGCGCCTCCGGCGAGAACTGGCTTCTGTTCGGTGACCAGCAACGGGCATGCGACTTTCTCTACGAGGACGAGCTGACGTCATGGGCCAGCGACGGTCTCCTGACCCGCCTCGACCTCGCGTTCAGCCGCGATCAGCCGGA
Organism: uncultured Verrucomicrobiota bacterium; assembly: GCA_903910585.1. Lineage (GTDB taxonomy): Bacteria > Verrucomicrobiota > Verrucomicrobiia > Limisphaerales > UBA9464 > CAIWAH01. Next base: position 7,037 of record CAIWAH010000181.1, on the reverse strand, counting down.
GAAGATCTACGTCCAGCACCGGATGGAGCAGGGCGCCGCGGAACTCTGGCGCTGGCTGGAGGACGGCGCCCACTTCTACGTGTGCGGCGACGCCAAACGCATGGCCAAGGACGTGGACGCGGCGCTGCACGCCATCATCGAGAAGGCCGGCGGCAAGACTCCCGATCAGGCCGCCGAATACGTCGCCAACCTGAAATCCGCCAAACGGTATCAGCGTGATGTTTACTGACATGACCACGCCTCCCATTCCATTCACCGAGATCGCCGGGCAGAAGCTCAGCTCCGAGCAGAGCGCCTACCTGGAAGGCCTCTTTGCGGGACTGCGCAACCGCGGGCTGACGTTTGGAGACGTCCTGCCCAATCCGGCGGCGGCGCCCGCGAAGCCGGACCTCGACGACCTCATTCCGGAAGAGCGCATCAAGCGCGAGCTGCATCCGCTGGATGCCTATCCGCTGCTGCTCCAGCACGCGGCGGCGAATCAGGCGCCCGACAAGGAGAACACGTTCCGGTTCAAGTGGCAGGGGCTGTTTTTCCTGACGCCCAACAAGGAGGCCTTCATGGCCCGACTGCGGATTCCCGGCGGGCAGCTGCACAGCTTCCAGCTCCGGGAACTCGCCAACATCGCCGACCAGCTGACGAGCGGTTACCTCCAGATCACCACGCGGGCGAACCTGCAGATGCGGCTGATCCAGCCCAAGGACACCGTGGAGTTCCTCCGGCGGATCCAGGCGATCGGGCTGCACACGCGCGGTGCCGGCGCGGACAACATCCGCAACCTCACGTGCGATCCCACCAGCGGGGTGGATCCGGATGAACTGGTGGAAACGCTGCCGCTGGTCCAGCAGCTCGGGCAGTTCATTCTCAATCACCGGGAATTCTACGACCTGCCGCGCAAGTTCAACATCGCCTTCCACGGTGGCGGCAAGATTCCCACGGTGGAGGACACCAATGACATCGGATTCAAGGCCGTGAAGGTAGTGGCACAGGCGCCCTCGCCTGTGTCGGGCCCAACCGACGCCCCGCTTGTTGCCTCCCACTTGGTGACCGACCAGATCGCCGAAGGGATCTACTTCCGCTGCGCGCTCGGCGGCGCCACCGGTCACAAGGCCTTTGCCCGCGACCTGGGAGTGCTCGTCCGTCCCGAGGAGATCCTCAAGGTCACCGCGGCCCTGCTGCGCGTTTACATCGCCAACGGCAACCGCGGCGACCGCAAGAAGGCGCGCCTCAAGCACCTGCTCGAGACCTGGACGCTCGACCAGTATCTCGCTGAAACGGAGAAGCTCCTCGGCTACCAGCTCCTGCGGGTGCCCGCCAACGCCCAGTCCGCAGCCGTCCCGTCGGCGTCCGCCCCGGCGCATCCGCACGTCGGCGTGTTTTCGCAGCGCCAGCGGGGACTGAACTGGATTGGGGCTGCGGTGCCCGTCGGCCAGATCACGGCCAGGCAATTGCGACGGCTTGCGGAGATCGCCGACCTCTACGGCAGCGGCGAGGTGCGCCTGACCGTCTGGCAGAATGTCGTGATTCCGAACATCAAGGATGCCTTCGTCGAGACCGCGAAGAAGGCGCTCGTGAAGCTCGGCTTCGACTGGCGGCAGTCGAATCTCCGAAGCGGTTTCATCGCCTGCACGGGCAACTCCCACTGCAAGTTCGCCAGCGCGAACACCAAGGGCCATGCGCTCGAGCTGATGGCCTGGCTCGACCGGCGCGTGCAGCTGGATCAGCCCATCAACGTCCACCTCACCGGCTGCCCGAATTCCTGTGCGCAGCACTACATGGGCGACCTGGGGCTGCTGGGCGCCAAGGTGAAGGTCGGCGGCGAATCCGTGGAAGGCTACCACATCTTCGTCGGCGGCGGCTTTGGCGACAAACAGGCGGTCGGCCGCCAACTGTTCACCGGCGTGAGCGTGGACTCCCTGAAGCCGACCGTGGAGCGGATCCTGCGGAACTACCTGAAGCACCGGCTGGCGGGGGAGACGTTCCTCGCGTTCACGACCCGGCACGACCTCGGCCGGCTGCAGGAGTTGCTGGGCGAGGAATGAGCGTGCCTGCGTGATGAACGTTCGCCATCAGACTCCGGCAGCGCCCGATGCGGACGGCTCGGTGAGGACGCTCATTGACGACCTGCTGGCCGAGCAGCGGGAGTTGACCGCGGTGGACCGCTTTTCCCGGCTGCACGGCAAGGGCGCGGCGCCGCTGCTGGAGGGGCATTATCGGAACCTGGTCCCGCTCACCGCGCCGCGACCCGGCGAGCAATACGCGTTCGAGGTGGATTTGGACCGCTGCTCCGGCTGCAAGGGCTGCGTGACCGCCTGTCATTCGCTCAACGGGCTGGACGAAGATGAGGCGTGGCGCGAAGTGGGCTTCCTGGTGGGTGAGGCGGCCGTGCCGCTGGAAACCGTGGCAGAAAAAAAGGCGGGCGGGTTGGAGAGTCGGAGAAGCGCCAGTTCGCCAGCTCACTTTTCCGCCCTCTCGCCTTCCGGGCGCAGCAAGGTCATTCCCCTGCAGGTGACGGTCACTACGGCCTGTCATCACTGCGTTGAACCCGGCTGTCTCCAGGGCTGTCCGGTGTTGGCCTACGAGAAGGACCCCGCCACCGGTGTGGTCCGTCATCTCGACGACCAGTGCATCGGCTGCAGCTACTGCATCCTCAAGTGTCCCTACGAGGTCCCCAAGTATTCGGCGAAACGGGGCATCGTGCGGAAGTGCGACCTGTGTCACGGGCGGCTGGCAGAGGGCGAAGCTCCGGCGTGCGTTCAGGCCTGTCCGAACGAGGCGATCCGGATCACGCTGGCAAGTCCGGCGGAGGTCGGGAAGCGATTGCGAACTCCGAACCGCGGTGAGGATTCCGCAGCGCGCGCCGCGGCCTGGCTGCCGGATGCACCCGATCCGGCGCTCACGGTTCCCACCACGCGCTATGTGACCAAGTCGTCCATCGCGGGTCTGCGCGCGGCGGATCATGACCGATTGTCGCCGCAGCCGGCCCATTGGCCGCTGGTGTGGATGCTGCTGCTGACCCAGATGGGTTCCGGCATGTTCGTGATGGCCGCGGTCGCCGGAGCCCGGCTGGCGCCGGAGCCGCGCCGGTTCCTGCTGATCTCAGCTTGGGCAATATTGCACGCCGGATTGGCCGCGAGTGTCTTTCACTTGGGGCAACCATTGCGGGCCTGGCGGGCGTTTCTGGGTTGGCGGACCTCGTGGATGAGCCGGGAAATTCTGCTGTTTGGGCTGCTCTCCGGCCTTGCGTCAGCGGCGACCTCGGCGGCGTTCGGTGGCTCCATGGGCTGGGACATTGGGTCCGGCTTTTCGGGCGTGCTCACGTGGGCCGCGGCGGGCGTCGGCGTTCTGGCGGTGTTCAGTTCCGCCATGATCTACGTGGATACCGGGCGACCCTGCTGGAGGGGACCTGAAACATTGGTCCGCTTTTTCGGTCAGCTGTTTCTGCTCGGCTCCGCGGGGGCGGCGGTGACGGTGGGGTGGGTCGAATGGAGCTCGGGTTTCGCCAGCGGGCTTGGACCGGCGCTGGCAACCGTCGCGTTCGTGGTTCGCACCGGCCTGTTCGTTTGGGAGCGACGGCTTCGGGCTGTGGCCCGACCCGATGCCTCGCATCCGGCTCACTTGGCGGTTCGGTTGGCGGAAGGGTGTTTCGGATCCCTGCTGCGAATCCGGCTCGCGCTGTTTGTGGTTTCGACGGTCACTGGCGGCCTGGCGATTGCCGGCGTGGCCGGACTTGGCCCGTGGTGGGCCTCTGCGTCGCTGCTGTCCACGTTCACCGCCTCCGTGCTGAAGCGGATGCTGTTCTTCACCACGGCTACGGCGCCGAAAATGCCGGGCTTGCCGTGACGTCGCCGCCTCCCAACTCGTGGTTGCGCCAGTGGACCGGTCCGATGACCGCGGAGCTGGTCCGGACGCCGGGTGCCTTCGGTCTGGGACAGGTGCCGGCGCGGCTGCAGCCGGATGCGGTCACGACGGTGGTCTGCGGCTACTGTTCCACCGGCTGCGGACTCAAGGTCCATCTCCGGGCCGGTGAGGCGGTGAACCTGACGCCGGATCCGGAGTATCCGGTCAACCTGGGCATGGCCTGCCCCAAGGGTTGGGAGGCGTTGAACGCGCTCGAGGCGGCGGATCGCGCGACCCGGCCGTTGCTGCGGAACCGTGATACGGGGGCGCTGGAACCCGTGTCGTGGTCGCGGGCGATGGGGGAATTCGTCAGCCGCTTCAAGGCCATCCAGGAAAGGCACGGAGCGCACAGCATCGCGTTTCTCAGCACCGGCCAGATGTGCACGGAGGAGATGGCGCTGCTCGGCGCCGTGTTCAAGTTCGGCATGGGCGGCCTGCACTGCGATTCGAACACGCGGCAGTGCATGGCCACCGCGCATGTCGCCTACAAACAGAGCTTCGGCTTCGACGCACCGCCGTTCAACTATGCGGACTTCGAGGAATCCGACTGCCTCGTGTTCGTGGGGGCAAACCCGTGCATCGCCCATCCCATCATGTGGCAGCGGGTGCTGCGGAACCCGCGAAATCCGGAGATCATAGTCCTGGATCCGCGCCGCACCGAGACGGCGATGAACGCGACGCTGCACCTGCCGCTCACGCCGAAGTCGGACCTCACGTTGCTCTACGGAATCGCCCACGCCCTCATTGCCCGCGGGGCGGTGAAGCGTGACTTTGTGGACGCGCACACCGCCGGATTCGAGGAGTTCGCCCGGTTCGTCGCCCAGTTCACTCCCGAGCGGGTATGTGCGGACGCGGGACTGGAGCGGGCGGCATTCGACCGCTGCGTTGAGCTTATCGCCACCCGCGAGCGGGTCAGCTTCTGGTGGACGATGGGCGTCAACCAGGGACACGAATCCACCCGCACCGCGCAGGCGATCATCAACCTCGCACTGATGACCGGGAACATCGGCCGGCCGGGCACGGGCGCGAACAGCATCACCGGGCAATGCAACGCGATGGGCTCCCGGCTTTACGCCAACGTGACATCGCTGTTTGGCGGGCGCGACTTCGCCCAAGCCGCGCACCGGCAGGAGGTGGCGGAGATTCTCGGGATTCCGGCCGGGGTGATCCCCTCCGCACCTTCGTGGGCGTATGACCAGATTGTGGACGCCATCGAGTCCGGGGCCATTCGCGGGCTGTGGGTCATCGCGACAAATGCCTCCCACTCGTGGATTCACCAGGATCGCTTCAACGAGCTGGCCAAGAAGCTCGAATTCCTGGTCGTGCAGGACCTGTATCCGACGACGGAAACGGCGCGCCGCGCCGACCTGGTTCTGCCGGCCGCCGGTTGGGGCGAAAAGGAAGGCACCCTCATCAACAGCGAGCGCCGCATCGGACTCGTGAAGAAGGTGCGGCGCGCGCCTGGCGAAGCATTGGGCGACTTCAGCATCTTCAAGCTCGTGGCGGAGGCCTGGGGTTGTGGCGACTTGTTCCGCGAATGGCGCTCGCCGGAAGCCGTGTTTCAAATCCTCCAGCGTCTCAGTGCCGGCCGCCCGTGTGACATTACCGGCATCCGCGACTACCGCCATCTGGACGCGGAGGGCGGGATTCAGTGGCCCCTTCCTGAGGTCGGAAGTCGGAAGTCGGAAGCCGGAAGCGAGGAATTGACTTCGCACTTCCGACTTCGCACTTCCGGCTTCACGGAGCGCCGCCTCTTCGCGGATGGCCAGTTCTTCACGCCCGACAAACGAGCGCGCTTCCTCTTCGACTTGCCCCGCCCGGTCGCGGAGCCGACGAACAGCGAGTTCCCATTCACGTTGCTGACCGGTCGCGGCACCTCCGCGCAGTGGCACACCAACACGCGCACCGGCAAGTCAGCCATTCTGCGCAAGCTCTACCCGGCCGACTGCTACGTGGAGATCCATCCCGATGACGCCCGCCTCCTCGGCATCGCGCCGCATTCGCCGGTCACGGTGAGTTCGCGCCGGTCCAGCCTCACCGCGACCGCCTTCGTGACGCCCACGGTGTCGCCGGGGCAGGTGTTCATCCCGATGCACTACGACGCGGTGAATCGGCTGACCTTCGCCAGTTTCGACCCACACTCCCGCCAACCGAGTTACAAGCACTGCGCGGTCAACCTGACACCCCAATGAGCCAACGCATCCTTCACGCCCTGGAAGCGGTCCGTTTCTCGGCGGACAAGGCAACCGTCACCGAACTCAGCCTCACCCCGCACGCAAGCGTTGCCGTCTGGGGCGTCCGGCCCGGACAGGAGGTGCCGGCCCACACGCACCCGGATGGTCAGGACACCTGGGTCATGCTCCGCGGTGAACTGACCTACTACCTCGGCCAAGGCGCCCGGCGGGTCATCCGGGCCGGCGATGTCGATGTGGCGGAAGCGGGCGAAGTTCACGGCGCCCGCAATGAAGGGCCGGATGACGCGGTCTTCCTCAGCATCTATTCGGCCGCAAAACTAGGCTGGCAGGCTGCAGAGCCGTGATTGGAAACCGCTTCCCACGCTCCGATTGTCGCGGGCATCAGTTACGGCCCATCGAGTGCGACTTGCGTCCCGGTCATGGCACCGAGCTGGGCGATGAGGCCGAAGATGGCTGGTGAAATGCCGAAACGCAGTTGCGGACTGACGGGCGAAGTTGCGGCGCATGAGCTCCGACTTGGAACTGAACCCTCAGCGCAACCGATACGCGGTGAGGTTGCGGCTGTCGCGCACGAACAGCACTCCGTCAGCGAGGGCCGGATGGCTATACGTCTTGCCGGTGGCCTGGAAGCGGCCGAGCTCCTCGTAGCGGTCCGAATTGGCGGCGAGGAGCAGGACTTCGCCCCGGTCATTGGTAACCAGCAGGCGCCGGCCGTCGGTGATGGTCGAGGCGACGGCGTCGAAGCCGGGCTGCGACCAGCGCACCTTGCCGGTGGCACGTTCGAGGCAGAGATAGTTCTTCGCTGGCCCCAGCCCGAACAGGTGTCCGCCCACCTGCACGGGCGTGGACAGATTCAGCTTCAGGTCGCGGTTGAGCCACGCTTCGGTGGCTTGGAACGAACTTCCGTTGGCGGCGACTTTCACGGCCCGAAAGCCGGTCGAATGG
>CAIWAH010000180.1 GCA_903910585.1 uncultured Verrucomicrobiota bacterium | reverse complement strand
TCGCTCTCCGCGTTCAGGCCAAAGAAGATCTCCGAATCACCCTGGGCATAATGCTGGAGCCACTGGTAGCCGTTCAGCGCGTTGGTCGGCATAAAGTCATAAAGGTCAAAGCCTTCGACAATCTCCGTGTCTTTCAACCAAGGAAACAGGTGGACCCAGCTGCTACCCACCCTCGCCGCCACCCAGGGATAGTTAACGCTGATCAGCGTGTTGGTGGTGTAAGCGTTTCCCGTCTGGTTTACCGCCCCCCGCACCTGCATCCGCAACGTGCGGCTGAGCCGGGCATCCAGCAGCTTCACGCCGTGGTCGGGCGCGAATACGTAACCGGCGGGAATGCCGCAGCGGCGCAGCAGATACACCAGCAAGCCGCACTGTTCGAGGGGATTGCCCTGGCGTTCCAGCAGCACGCCCAGCGCCCCGCGCGCCACGCCGGGATGGTTGACCGCCTGGTCGCCCACCGACCCCGAGTCGCCATGACTGACTGCATCCACCAACCGGATTTCGTTCTGCACGTAGGCTGCTAGCGCCAATGCATTGGTCTTGAACTCACCAACTAAGCGGTCCAAATCCGGGTGGGAACGCAGTTCCGGACTGTCGTCCACGCTAAGCCAGTTGGTGACGGACCCAGGGATAGAGTTTGCAACCAGGGCGTTGTAGCTGAGCAGTTCTGGGACCGATTTGCCCAAATAGGTTGGCGGCAACGGTTCGCCCTCGAAATGGACTAAATCAAGGAATGCTGCCCGCTCTGACGGGCGTGGTTCGAATTCCAACGTGTAGAGCCGGGAATCCTCGTGGAAGTTAGTCCCCCCTTGCTGGCGCAGGGTCATCGGTTCCAATATGTTGGGGTTTGGTCCGGGAACTCCCCCTATGAACCGCACTTCAAAGACATAGTTGGTCGCCTCAGGGGTTGAGAAATGCGTGAGTTTGAACTTGCCATCAAACACCCAGCTGGCTGGAAGGATGCCCCAGTCGTCACTGTAATCCCGGGTGATATACGTGTGCAACCCGCAGCCGCCAATGTAGCCTACATATCCATTGGTGAGGTAAGGCGCCCACGGGGTCACAACTGCGGTCGAAGTCGAGCTAGCAACCCCGTAGTAGATGTTGGTGATCAAAGCCATGTTGCTTTTGGCGTATACCTTGATTGCTCCGTTCTTTATGAACCACTGATCCGAGGGGAATGTTCCCTCCTCAACTCGCGAGCCGGCATACACCCCGAAGCTGTAGTAGTTGCTCGTCCACAAGGGCGAACCGCCCACGCGCCGGCCGAAGGCTACGGCCGGGTTCTGGTAGGAGAAACGAGCCCCATATCCGCCCGACGGTGGTGCGGCCTTATCGTAGTGCAACACCGTAAACCAGTTGGTATGAGCCGGGAAGAGGTTGGTTGCGTTTCCGCCAATCAGGTCGAGTGGCACACCGCTCTGCCCTTCGAGCGGAATGACAAACGAGTGATACATGGGGTCGTCGCCGGTGCCGATGGAGAATCGGCCAGTGCGGGCGGACTGGGCCGAAAGGCCGGCGGCCGAAATCAAGACAGCCAACAGCCAGATGAACAAACGGGTCTGCATTGTGTGGAGAGAATCGGTTTTCAGTTGGCGACGGCGCTTCCATTCACCGGCACATCGATGAACAGGCTGAAGGTGGAAAGCAGCGGATCGAAGGGCCGGGCGTCCAGCCGGTCGCTGATGCCGTCGCCGTCGGTGTCGGCGGTGCCGTCGGAGGAGTTTTGAACCCCGTCGCCGTTGGAGTCCTCGAACCAGTCGGGGAGGCCGTCGCCATCGGTGTCCACGGGCGTCTCGAAGGATATCCGGGGATCCCACAGGACGGTTTCACAGGCAAAGTTGACGGTGCCGAAGTTGACGGGGAACTGAATCGTGTCCCCCAACAGCGCCCGTCCCGTGGCGTTGACCGGCACGTTGGCCGCGCCGTCCGCGACCTTGAGCCAGTCGGTCAGCAGGGTGTCATTGAGCCGCACGGCCACGTAGGTGCCGTCGGTGGCCCCGCAACTGTTGCTCCCGTCGGAGGCGGTGCCGGTGACCAGAAAGCGTCCGGTGCGCGGGGAGACCAGGGTGCGGACGCTGTCGAGCGTCTGGCCGGGATGCTGCCCGGCGTTCCAAATCCAGCAGTATTGGTTGCCCCCGGAGGTCCATTGATACCAGACGTTGGTCCAGCCGGCGGCAGGGTTGCCGAAGGTGGACAGCAGGTTGGTGCCGGGAACTGTCCGCAGCGGCGAATATTGGTAGAACCATCCATTGACGCCCTGCGTCCCGGAATAGCCGGCCGAAGCCAGGTAGGTGTCGGTGGCGACATAGTGGTAACCGATGTCAAGGTAGCCCGTGTCCTTGGCCTGGTCCTGGGTGGTTGTGTAATGCGTCAAGCCGACACCCGCCGGGGTGCGGACCGCGTCGGCATTCCTCAGGCTTGCCAGGCTGTTGGTGGGCCCGCTGGCGGGATAGTAGAAGGCACCCAGGGGGCCGGGAACAAAGTCCCGCAGGAGGTTGGTCCGGTTGTTGGCGCCACCGAAGGCGTTGGCGGTGGCAATAAACCCGTTGTTGCCCGCCGT
>CAIWAH010000179.1 GCA_903910585.1 uncultured Verrucomicrobiota bacterium | reverse complement strand
TGCCCAGCAGCGGGATCAGCGCCGCCGTGGCCTTGGCCAGCCACGCCACGCTCCAGGCGGCCAGCGAAACGCCCCACCAGAGCCACGACGCCTGCCGGTGCCGCGCCTCCAGCCAGGCGGCAAGACCCAGCGTGGTGAACCCGGTGAGCAGCATGTCCGGCGACAGGAACCGCGCGAGCAGCCAAAACTGCCCCAAGGTCGCCGTCATCAGCACTGCCCACCACGCCACCCGTGGTCCGTAAAGGCGCCAGCCAGCCCAGCCGATTCCGACCAACGCGGCGCACGCCCCCAGCAGCGAAGGCAACCGGGCCGCCGCCTCATGCCGTCCAAACGCCTGGAAGCTGAGTGCGGCCAGCCAGTAGGTCAGCGGCGGCTTGTCGTAATGGCCGAAGTCGGACATGCGCGGCTCCAGCCAGCCGTGGCCGGGCTCCAGCATTTCGAGGGCAATGTTGCTGTAGCGGCCCTCGTCGGGTTCGTTGAGACCGCGGCCGCCGAGCTGGAACAGGAGCAACACCGCCAATCCCGCGATCAGCCAAAGCCACTCGGTCCGTGTCGGTGCCGATTCCGGCGGTGCAGAGGTCTTCCCACTCATGGCCGGGTCCGGGCGATTTCGGCGCGGTGACAATCAGCCCCGGGAGACTCCGGGACGCCATGGCTTGCTTGCTTCTTCGGCATCATTGAGGCTTCCGCCGAGGCGGCGGAATCGGAGCAACGTAGCGACGCCCCGCCCCTTTGGCCACCGCCGGTATTTCTCCGGCGGAATCCGCTTCCCCCGGCGGCGTCTCCGCCTAGCCTTCGCGCGCCATGCACGGGACGACCCGCAAGACCAAGATCATCGCCACCCTCGGCCCCGCCACCGACAGCCGGGAGATGCTCGGCAAGCTGATCGACGCCGGCATGAACATCGCCCGGCTCAACCTGTCGCACGCCCGGCCGGAGTGGGTTCACCGGGTCACGCGTGACCTGCGCGAACTCGCCGCCGAACGCCGGGTTTCGCTCGGCATCCTGCTCGACCTGAAGGGCCCCGGCATCCGCACCGGCGATGTGCCCGCCCCGATCCCCCTGCTCCGCGGCGAACGCTTCGTCTTTACCTGCGGCAACGAGCCGCCGCCCACCGGCGTGAAGACCACCACCGTCGCCTACGTGGACTTCGCCCGCGACGTCGAGGTCGGCAAGACGCTGATCGTGGACAACGGCGAGATGAAGATGCTGGTGGTCGCCAAGGCCGAATACCGCGTGGAGTGCGAGGTCCTTACCGACGGGAGTCTCGGCAGCCGGCGGCACATCAACCTGCCGGGCGTGCGCGTTTCGCTGCCGGCCCTGACCGCCAAAGACCGCGAGGACGTGAAGCTCGGCCTTGCCGCCGGCGTGGACTACATCGCGCTCAGCTTCGTGCGGGAACCGTCCGATCTCGCGGACCTGCGCTCCCTCGTGTCCGGCCAGCCGCATCCGCCGCACCTGATCGCCAAGATCGAGCACGAGTTCGCGGTCAACAACTTCGAGGCCATCGCCAAGGTGGCCGACGGCATCATGGTCGCCCGGGGCGACCTCGGCATCGAGTGCCCCTACGAGGAGCTGCCGATCATCCAGCGCCGCATCGTGAAGCGCTGCGCGCAGATCGGCCGCCCGGTCATCGTGGCCACGCACATGCTCGAAAGCATGATCGAGAATCCCCTGCCCACCCGCGCCGAGATCACCGACGTGTCCAACGCGGTGTTCGAGCAGGCGGACGCCATCATGCTCTCCGGCGAAACCACCGTCGGGAAACATCCCCTCGCGTGCCTGGAGGTCATGGACACCATCGCCCGGCGCATCGAACGCTCCGGCGGCGCCGGCTACCATGAAGCCGCGGAGATCTGGCAGCCGCGCGAAAAGCTGGTGCAAAGCGCGGTCAAGCTGGCCGACCACCTGCGCGCCGCCGCCCTGATCGTGTTCACCAAAAACGGCGAACTCGCGGAATACGCCGGCTGGTTCCGGCCGAAGATCACGCCGATCTTCGCGTTCTGCGACCAGCCGGTGATCGCCCGGCATCTGACGTTGGTCCGCGGCGTTGTGCCGCTGTTCATGCCGGCCTGTCCCGAAGACCTCGAAGGCTCGCTCACCGGCGCCATCCGCCGTCTCAAGTCCCTCGGACAACTCCACACGGGCGACACCGTGGTCGCCATCATGCCCAATGCCAGTGCGGACGATTCCTACGCCGACGCCGTGACGATGCGCACGGTATCCTGAACCGGCGCAGTCCGTTCGGGCAGTCCGGCATGCGTCGGAACTCCGCGTCTCAGTGATCCCGTCGCCACGCGTCGTAGTAGCGGGCGCGGAATTCGTTGCCGGCAGCGGTGTCGGTGATGGCGGCATCCCAGTCCAACGGCGGACGGTCCCGCGGCACCGTGACGGGTTTGACACCCGCTTTGAGTTCCCCGGCCAAGCGTCGGAATTCGCGGCCCCACGCCTTATCTTTCCCCTCGGCGGTGAGCAGTCCGGAGAACTCGCTGGGATCGGTGGCTTCGGGCTGATCGAAGACGCCCCAATTCAGCCAGCCTTGGGCCAGCCCGCGGGTGGACTCCACCAGGCGACGGCACCAGCGGGCCTGCTGTTCCTCGGTCGCGAACGGATGGCGTCCGCCGTCGAAGCGCGGCTTGCCACCGCCATACCAGCCGAACTCCGCCACCACAACCGGCTTGCCACTGCGGGCCACCTCGCCCACGACCGCTTCAAGGTAGGCGAGGTTCCGCCGCTCCGATTCGTCGTCGCGATAGTCGTAGGCGCCGTGGTCGAGCGGGTAGAAGTGAACCTCCATGAAGTCCAGCAGCGCGGCCTGCCGTGCCGGCCGGAAGGCCGCGTAATGAAACGGCCCCGCCACCGACGCCGGCACCGACCACTGGATCAGTCCGGCAGTGACGAGCGCCTGCGGGTCCGCTGATTTGATCGCAGCAACCTGACGGCGGGTCCACTCATCGGCGACGTCCTCGCGAAACCGCTGGTAGGCCAGCAACGCGGGCTCGCTGCGGCGGTTCGCCTTGCCGTCCGGAACGGCAATCTCGGTCCAGGCTTTCGGCACCACGGGGAGCTGGAGCGCCGCGCCTGCGGCCGCCGGGGAAGCGAACTCGCGTTCCAGCCAGCGCGCCCATTTTGCCCGCATCGGTGCCGTGTCCCACCGCACCTCGGGCTCGTTCAGGAGATCGTAGGCGAACACCGAGGGACGACCGCGGAACTCTGCCGCCAGCTGCCGCCAAAACTCCTCCAGCGACGCCAGCACGGCCTCGTCGGCAATCCGATCCTCCTGCGCCCACTCCGGCAAGCCTTCCCAGTGATCCGGCCCGGTCGGATGCACGTAAAGTCCGGCTTCCTCGGCGAGGGACACGAACTCGCGGAACTTCGCAAGTCCGGCAGGGTCGAACTTCCCGCGTTCCCAATGAAACGAACCGAACGAGAGGAACACCCGCACGGTGTTCACCCCGAGGGCCTTCATCTGCGCGAAATCACGGCGCGTCGCCGGCGGATCCCAGCGCTTCCAGACCTGCGGTGCCCAGCCCGTGTTCGGCCGGAAATAGGTCACGCCAAACGGCACAAAGGGCCGGCCGTCGGCGGTGACAAACGATCGTCCGTCCGCGCCGATGCTGACCTTCGGCAAGATCGCGAGCGCCGCCGCCAGCGGACTGGCACCCAGCACCAGCGCCAATCCCAGCAGGAATGCTTTCAGGGGTTTCATAGGAAAAAGATCACGGCGAGTCCGCCGACCAGCGCGATTGCAAAGACCCGGGTCACCGCCTTGGCGAAAACCCGGTCGGCCAGCGTCCAGACGATGCCCGCCTTGAAGACGATGTTGGCCAGCGCGGCGAGGACGATCACCCGGCCGGCGACCGCCGGCGCGACTTCGCCCTTCCGCGCCAGTTCCGCCGTGGACAACGTGATGGCGTCCATGTCCGTCAGCCCGGACAGCGCGGCCACCGCGTAGAGCCCGCTTTCTCCGAACCAGTGTTTGGCTGCCGCCACCGCCAGCAGCACCGCGCCGTAAAGTCCCGCAAAGAGAAGTGCCACGCGCAGTTCCGAGGGATTGGCGGCCGTGGCCGGCGAGGCGGCGCCGTCTGCTTGGCGCCACCAGAAAAATCCCGCCAACGCGAGCATCACGGCGAGCATCACGACCACCGGCGGGGCGATGGCCGAAAACTGCCCGGGCGCCACCGACGCGATGAGCACCAGCACCCGGCCGAAGACCACGGTGGACGCGAGCTGGATGATGAGCAGCGGCGTCGAGATGCCGGCAGCGGCTGCCCGCGAATGTTTGGCCGCTGTGACCGTCGTCGCCGTGCTGGAAATCAGTCCGCCCAGCAGGCCGGCCGCCAGGTTACCCGCCCGGGCGCCCAGCAGCTTGAAGGCAACGTAGCTGGCCAGGCTGATCCCGGTGATCAGCACGACCATCCACCACATGCGGTGCGGATTGAGCACGTTGAACGGTCCGAAAGTGCGGTCGGGCAGCAATGGCAGCACCACCAACCCGACCGCGACGAACTGCATGATCGCGTGCATGTCGCGGTCGCCGAGTCCGCGGGCCAGCGAGTGCAGTTGCGGCCGCACGTGCAGCAGGACGGCCGTGGTCGCCCCAATGACCGCCGCCGTGACCCGTTCGCCCTGACCCGCCAGCACGCCCACGAGAAACATCACCAGCATCGCCACCTCCGTGGTCAGCCCCGGATCGTAATCCGGCGCCCTGGCCCGGAGGAAATTCGCCACGGCCAGCAGCACGGCGAGACCGACAAACCCCGCGACCAACAGGCTGGTGCCCAATTGGCCGGACAATTGGACACACATCGCCCCCAGCAAGGCCGTGAGACCGAAGGTCCGGAACCCTGCCAGCAGGGAGGCTGACCTTTCCCGCTGCAGGCCGACCAGCAGGCCGAGGCCGAGGGCGATCAGCAGGTTGATGAACGCATCCGTCATGGGCGACACCGCAACATGCGCCGGCAGGGGCCGGTTGCCAAACGTCACCGCACCCTACGCCCGGCCGCCTCAGCGCCAGATCACCCGCCAGAACCGGGCTTCGCTCGCCGGTTGACCGGCGGTGTCCACCGTCACCGGCTGCCCCGCCCCCTGTCCGGTCACCGACCCGACCTCCGTCCAGCCGCTCAGGTCGGTCGAGGTTTCCACCGCAAGCGTGGCTCCCGGATCGGCGAGCAGCTCCAAGCGCCCCGCGGCCGTATCGGAAAGGTTCCAGCGCAGCGAAAATTCGGCGGGCACACTGGCCGCCTTGGCGCCGTGGGCGATCCCCCCGAGGAACATCGGCCAGGGGGAGGCCGCCAGACCGGTGGTTCCGGTTTCCAGCGCGACGACCCGCCCATCACCGGTGCCGAAGCACAGAACCCCATCCGGTCCCAACGCCGGCGAGGAGGACAGATTGCCGGTCGTGGCATGGGACCACTTCAACGCTCCGGTGGCGCCGTCAAGCGCCCGCAGAATCCCGTCGCCGCTGCCCACAAACACGGTTCCGTCGGCCGCCACCGCCGGGGACGAATAAACCCCGCCGCCGGTCAGGAAGTCCCACTTCTTTGTCCCGGTGCTGCCGTCCAACGCATAGACGCGGTTGTCCCAGCTGCCGACATAGACCGTGCCGTCCGCACCGAGCGTTGGCGACGACATGACGAGCCCGCCGGTCTGAAAGCTCCAGCGCTTGGCTCCCGTCGCGGCGTCGAGCGCGTAAACATGGCCGTCGAGGCTGCCGAAAAAGACCGCGCCGTTGGCCCCGATGGCCACGGAGGATTCAAGGTCGCCGCCGGTCAGAAATTCCCACCGTTTGGCCCCGGTGGCGCCGTTGAGGGCATACATTTTCCGGTCCCAACTCCCCACATAGACCGTTCCGTCGGCTCCCACGGCAGGCGAGGCGGAGATGCGGCCACCGGTCCGGTATTCCCATTTCCGGGCGCCATTCGTTCCCCGCAACGCGATCACCCGCGAATCCTGCGAGCCAAAATAGACGGTTCCATCCGCCCCGATCGCCGGTGACGAATAGACGACGCCACCCACCCGGTTCTCCCATTTTCGGGCGCCCGTGGCCGCATTGAGGGCAATGATCCGGCCGTCGCCACCGGCGATCACCAGGGAACCATCGGGCCCGATCGCGGGGGAGGAATAGAGGCTGCCGTTCGTCAGGAACTCCCACTTGTTGGTCCCGCTGGTGCCGTCCAGCGCATAGATCCGCCGGTCGCCGCCGCCGATGAACACGGTGCCGTCGGAACCGATTGCCGGCGAGGAGGCGATCCAGTCCTCGGTCGGGAACTCCCACCGCAGGCTGCCCGGGTTCGGAGCGGACAGCGCGCGACCGAGGCATAGGACGGCCAGGACCAGAATTCGCCAGTGCATGCCCCTTCCTGCCGCGCCGCCCGGCCGCTGGCAATCCCAACCGGGACAGTTTTGCGGAATCCCACTCCGCGAGTCCTGCCGGGGCGAACGTCTTGGGCAGAGGACAGGACCTTCCTCTGCCTCCCAAAATGCAAAACGCGCCGGCGGTCGCCGGCGCGTTTCGAAATCCGGTTGCAGCAGCCGCTCAGTGCTTCTCCGGCTTGTGGTCGGTGTGGCAGGCCTTGCAGTTGGCCGCTTCCTTCCACTGCTCCAGCGCACCGGCCTTGCCGTCCGCCAGCGCCTTGGCCGCCGCGGCGAGCGCCGTGGTCTTGGTCTTCCAGGCCTTCGCGTCCCCCATCTCCGGGGTGTTCAGCGGAAGGTCACGGGTCAGCTCCGCGAGCAGCTTGAAGTCGTCCTTCGTGCCCTCGCCCTTGCCCACGCGGGCGGCGGCGGAGGTCTTGCCCTTGAAGCCCTGCTCCATGACTTCCTTGATGGAATGCTTGGGTTTGTCGGCCGCGTGCAGGCTCAGGAAACCGGCAGTCAGCAACGCCGCCCCGGCCACGGTCAGAATGGATTTGCGCATAGTATTGGAATGCCCGGCGGTGTCCGCCGGATGCGCGCAGTGACCGGGCGCCCTCCGGACCGGTTACAACCGGAATTGACGGTCCGGTTCAGTCGGGCTTGTGGGCGGAATGACAGGCCTTGCAGTTCGAGGCCGCCTTCCATGCATCGAGGGCTCCCGCCTTGCCGGCGGCCAGATCCTTGCCGGCCTTGGCCAGCGCGGTGGACTTTTCCTTCCAGCTCGCGGCGTCACCCTTGGGTGGTGCGTTGAGCGGCAACGAGGCCGTCAGTTCGGCCAGCAGCTTGAAATCGGCGGCGGTGCCTTCACCCCGGCCGACCCGGGCCGCGGGCGATTCCTTGCCCTTGAAGCCCTGCTCCATGATCTGCTCGGTGGTGTATTTCGGCTTGCTGCTATAGGTGGAGCAACCTGCGACGACGGCCGCCACGGCGACGGCCACGGATACGAGAATGCGTTTCTGCATGTGAAGAATTGGTTGAAGCGGCCCGCAGGCCGCGCGGAGTGAACGGCAAGCGCCGGGAAGTTGGCCAGCTTTTCCCGGAGGTGGCGCCCGTGGATCAGGTCCGTTGGTCAGTCTGCGGTGACGCCGCGGGAACAGTGTCCGGATTCCGACGTCGGCCGCGCCGGAGAGCCACCCATGTGAACGCCCCCAGCACCGCGATGCCGCCCAGCCACAGAGCCCCAATCACCAGCAGGATCGCAAGAACCAGCAGCGGTCCCGTGATGAGGATTCCCATGGCCAGCACGGCCAAATCGTCCACCGCGTTCGTCCCGCGGAAAGTTTGGACTCCCGGCCCCCGGATGCCTTCCATAGCCTCGCCGCTTGTTCCGACCGACGCTGCCCCAGCTCTCCCTGGCGACCGCCCTGCTTACAGCCTTCACCGCCTCCGCCGACTACGCGGACCTGATGAATGCCTTCGTGAGTCTTCGCAACGACACGGTCTTTCCGGTTCCCGGCCGCGGTCTCGATGACCTCGACAGCACGTTCGGTCCGAGGATGCAGGCGAGCACCGGGCTCTACGACTTCCACCGCGGCTTGGATGTGGACGGCGGCAGCGTGGGCGACCCGGTGGGCATCGAAAATGTCGTCGCCGTGCTCGACGGCACCTTCTACGACTACCGGACCAGCACCTCGGGCGGCAACACAGTCATCCTCAAGCACGAGTTCGCCACGCCCATCAGCTATCAGGGCAAGACGCTGACCCATTTCTACACGTGGTATCTCCACCTTTACGACGACGGCATTGCGGGTAACGGCATCGGCTCGGCCGACCTGGTGTCCGGCCTGAGCGTCGGGGACGCAGTGGCCCGGAGCACCGTGATCGGCAAGCTGGGTGACAGCGGTTCGCCGACCACCGGCGTTTACGCCCCGCACCTGCACTTCGAACTGCGCGTCGGCAGCGTCTCCTCCCTCGAGTTCCAGCTCGACAACCCCGGGACCACCCAGTGGGGCTTCGATCCGCACATGAATCCGCTCTGGCTCTTCGCTCCGGGCAACTATGGCGGCGCCGGACCCAACGACTGGAACCAAGAAATGAGCCTGGCCGCACCGTTGCAGCCGGGCACTGATCTCCGGGTCAACTACCAGATCAGCACCGACAATCTGCCCGTGTGGAACCAGTTCGAATTCGTCATCCGCGAAGCCGGCGGCGGTGCGGTCGCCACCAGCCACCTCCTCGACCTGAACCAGCGCCTCGGCTACGACGCCTCCTCGACGGCGGCGCTCGATTCCCGCGACCTCACCAAACCCTATATCGACCCCGCCAGCGGCGCGCTGGCCGGCAGCCAGTTCGTCTCCGCGCTCATGGTGCCGTCCGCATGGACCCAGGCCTACCTCGACAACGGCCACGAACTCGCGATCACCGCCCGCGATATCTGGGGCAATGCTGGGCAGTTCACCGTGAATCTCGCCGTCGTGCCGGAGACCGAAACCTGGTCAGCCGTTGCCGGCGCGTCCCTGCTGGCCTTCTCGCTCTGGCGCCGGCACCGCCGGTGAGCTGACCCGCCTTAACCTTCCTACGGCCTGTCACCGCGAAGCCAAAATGCTGCCGGCTTCCCGCCAGCAGTCGCCGTGAAGTGACGTGACCAACGGCTGAAGCGGGAACGATGCGGCCTCGAATATGTGCGCGGCGCGTGGTTTCGGAGCATCAGGTGGCTTCCCACGCCTTCGCGCGGGCGAGGGCCTTGTCCCAGCCCGCGACCAGTTGTTTCCGCCGGGCCGTTTTCATCGCGGGACGGAACTGCCGGTCGGCCTGCCATTGCCGGGCAATCTCTTTTCGGTCCTTCCAGAACCCAACGGCGAGGCCAGCCAGATAGGCGGCACCGATCGCGGTGGTCTCGGCGACCTTCGGCCGCACCACCGGCACACCCAACAGATCGGCCTGGAACTGCATGAGCAGGTTGTTGGCGCAGGCGCCGCCGTCCACGCGGAGGTCCTTCAGCTTGATGTCGGCGTCGCGCTGCATCGCGTCCAGCACGTCACGGACTTGGTAGGCGATGCCTTCGAGCGCCGCCCGCGCGACGTGGCCGGACGTGCTGCCGCGGGTCAGGCCAGCGAGGATGCCGCGGGCGTATTGATCCCAGTGCGGCGCGCCGAGACCGGCAAACGCGGGCACGAGATAGACGCCGCCATTGTCTGGCACGCTGGCGGCCAGCGACTCGACCTCGGCACTGGACTTGATGATTCCCAAACCGTCGCGCAGCCATTGCACCGCGGCGCCGGCGATGAACACGCTGCCTTCGAGGGCGAACTCGGTCTTGTCGCCAAGGCGCCAGGCCACGGTCGTGAGCAGGTTGTTCTTCGACGGAATCGGCTTCGGGCCGGTGTGCATCAGCATGAAGCAGCCCGTGCCGTAGGTGTTCTTCACCAGACCGGGCGCGTGGCAGACCTGGCCGAAGAGCGCCGCCTGCTGGTCCCCGGCGATGCCCGCGATGGGCACCGGCACGGAATCCAGCACGGCTTCCCCGTAGATTTCGCTGGAGGAGCGGACTTCCGGCAGCAGGGAGCGCGGGATGCCGAAGAGCTTCAGGAGTTCGTCGTCCCAGTCGCCGGTGCGGAGGTTGTAGAGCATGGTGCGCGAGGCGTTGCTGGGGTCGGTGACGTGGACGCGGCCGCCGGTGAGGTTCCAGACGAGCCAGGTGTCCACCGTGCCGAAGGCGAGTTCGCCGCGGCGGGCTTTGGCCTTCGCGCCGGGGACGTGCTGGAGCAGCCACGCGAGCTTGGTGGCGCTGAAATAGGCATCAATCACCAGACCGGTCTTCTGGCGGATCTTCTTCGCGAGGCCGCGGCGCTTGAGGGCATCGCACATCGGCGCGGTGCGGCGGTCCTGCCAGACGATGGCATTGTGGATGGGCCGGCCGGTCTTGCGGTCCCAAATCAGCGTGGTCTCGCGCTGGTTGGTGATGCCGATGGCGGCGACTTCCTTCGCGGTGATGCCGGCCTTGGCGAGCACGCCTTGGGCGACTTCCCACTGCGACGACCAGATGGCCGCGGGATCGTGCTCCACCCAGCCCGGCTTGGGGAAGATCTGCGGGAACTCCTTCTGCGCAACGGCGACGACGGCGCCCGCGTGGTCGAACAGGATGGCGCGGGAACTGGTGGTGCCCTGGTCGAAGGCGAGGATGTGGTTCATGGACTAGAAATTGAGTGGAAGTTCCAGCTCCTGCTTTGTGCGCCGGTCGAAGCCGACTATCCGCACTCGGTTGGTCAGCCAATTCAGGGTTGGGGTTTCCAGATCACTATCTTCTGCGAGTTGGACTGACGATTGCCGCACCGTTCGACCGTCCGTAGCAACCAACCTTGCGGTAACGACGATTGCGGGGTCGAAAAGTTCGTTCACAGGAATCGCCGCACGCTTCGTGATCGAGAGGACAAATCTGCCATCCGGTGAACGGGCGGATGCAACTTCCTCGGTCTTCAACTTGCCCTCAAAGACAAAGACGATGGTTGGATACAGCAAGAAAGCAGCGATTCCAACGGCCAGGATTCCGGCCGTGATTTTGAGACTAAGCCGTTTCTTTGGGCGGCTCATGGCACGTTCCAGAATAGTTTGTAAACCACCGCCCCGAACACCCCGCCAATGATCGGCCCGACCACCGGCACCCACGCATAGCCCCAATCTGAACCGCCCTTGCCGGGAATCGGCAGCAGCGCGTGCGCGAGTCGCGGGCCCAAGTCGCGGGCGGGGTTGATGGCGTAACCGGTCGGGCCGCCCAGCGAGAGGCCGATGGCCCAGACCATCACGCCGACCAGCGCCGGCGCGAGGCCTTTGTCGAAGCCGGAATTCGGCACGAGGTTTTGCGGCGACAGAATAGCCAGCACGCCGAGCACGAGCACCGCAGTGCCGATGACTTCGCAAATCACGTTCGCCAGCGGGCTGCGGATCGCCGGGGCGGTGCAGAACACACCAAGCTTGGAACCCTGGTCTTCGGTCGCGCCCCAGTGCGGAAGGTAGGCGAGCCACACCAACACGGCACCGAGGACGGCGCCGAGCATCTGGGCGGCGACGTAAAGCGGCACCTGCGCCCACGCGAACTTGCCGATGGCGGCCAGGCCGATGGTCACCGCGGGGTTTAGGTGCGCACCGCTGAACGCATTGACGCAATAGACCGCAAACGTGACCGCCATCGCCCAACCGGCCGTGATCACAATCCAGCCGGAGTTGTGGCCATTGGTCTGCTTGAGAACGACGTTGGCAACGACACCGTCACCAAACAGCACGAGGATCATCGTGCCCAGCAACTCCGCAAGGAATGGGCTCATAGGTTGGACCGAACGGGGATTCGCCGCGCAGCCTAGGCAGGTCCGCCCCCTTGTCGAGTCCCGCGAACGCGGGCCCTCGTTGCAGGGCGCATCTTTTAGCCGTGGTTCAGGCGCAGAGGATTGGATGCCACCGGGGAGCACCCAAAATGCTGCCGGCATCTTGCCGGCAGGCTCCGTGAAACGGCGCCACCTGTCACCAGTGAACGGCGGTGCGGGCTTCAGCTCTGGCCGCAGGCCACCGGGCCCGGAGTGGGCTTGCGCCCAGAGCCACGGGCCCGATCCGACCGCCGTAGGCAGGTTCGTGGCCGTCCAGTGCCGCCGCTGCCGGCAAGATGCCGGCAGCACTTTGGTCGGGACCGCCCGCACTTCGTTTCGGTTCGCTTCGGAGCAATCGGCTCCCGTTCAGCCACGATGAAAAGATGCGCCCCTCGTTGCAGGTCGCATCGTGCCCTGCCGCCACGCGGTGCCGGCACGGGCCAGCGTCGGCGCTTCTCGTTCCTGCTTCGGAGTCAGGGGGGCGGAAACGGGCCTCAGGCCAATTCCGGTTGACCGTGAACCAACCGATGCCGAGCCAGCGCTCCGCCACTTGCCATGTTTCGGGCCTCGCCTTTCTGCCGGTCCCGCCGAAAATCGAGCCACGGTTTCCGAGTCATGCGCGCGTCCCCATTTCGCCTCCCGCTGCGTTCCATCGCGGTCGCCCTCGCGGCGGCATTTCCGGCACTTCACGCCGCCACCGATTTCACCAAGGAGATCGAACCGCTGCTGGTGAAGCACTGCTCCGAGTGCCACGGCCCGGACAAACAGAAGGCCGACCTCCGCCTCGATTCCCGCGCCGCCGCGCTCAAGCCCGCCAAGTCCGGCAAGGCTGCGCTCGTGCCGGGCAAGCCCGACGAAAGCGAGCTTCTCAAGCGCCTCACCACCACCGATCCGGACGAGGTGATGCCGCCGAAGAGCGAGAAGCTGACCGCCGCGCAGGTGGACACGATCCGCCGCTGGATCGCCGAGGGTGCCACCTGGCCGGAGAACGCCGCCCTGAAGCATTGGGCCTTCCAGAAGCCGGTCCGGCCCGAACCGCCGGCCCACCGGAATCCGCACGCCGTCGTTCAGAATGACATCGACCGCTTCATCCTCGCCCGGCTTGACCGCGAAGGACTCGCCCCGATGCCCGAAGCGGACAAGGAAACGCTGATCCGCCGCGTCACGCTGGACCTGACCGGTCTGCCGCCGACGTGGGCCGAAGTGGAGGCGTTTGTGAACGACGTTTCACCCAAAGCCTACGAGCGGCTCGTGGACCGCCTGCTGGCGTCGCCCCACTACGGCGAACACATGGCGCGCAGCTGGCTCGACTTGGCGCGTTACGCCGACTCCAACGGCTACCAGGTGGATCTCGCCCGCTCGATCTGGCCGTATCGCGAATGGGTCATCAACGCCTTCAACCGCAACCTGCCGTTCGACCAGTTTACGATCGATCAGCTCGCCGGCGACCTGGTGCCGAACCCGACGCTGGAGCAGAAGATCGCCACCGGCTTCAACCGCAACACCAAGGTCAATGACGAGGGCGGCGGCGACGCCGAGGAATACCGCACCAAGGCCGTGAAGGACCGCGTGGCCACGCTCGGCACCGCCTGGCTGGGGCTGACGCTGAACTGCGCCGAGTGCCACACGCACAAATACGATCCCATCACGCACGCGGAATACTACGGGCTCTACGCGTTCTTCAACAACAGCACCGACGCCGGCAACTACAGCCTCGGGCCGAATGTTGAGGTGCCGCGGCCTGATTTGAGCGAGACCGAAGGCTTCGTCCGCACGCGCCTCGAACAAGCCAAGCAGGAACTCGCCGCCACCGAAGCCAAGTTGACCGCCGAGCAATCCAAGTGGGAGAAGTCCGTCACAAAGAAGGGCGACGGATGGCGCGTGCTGGAGCTAAAGA
>CAIWAH010000178.1 GCA_903910585.1 uncultured Verrucomicrobiota bacterium | reverse complement strand
TTCGTCAACAAGCTGAACGAGGCCGAGGGCGAGGCGGCTGAGACTCAAGTCTGGCTCCAAC
This sequence comes from uncultured Verrucomicrobiota bacterium, assembly GCA_903910585.1. GTDB lineage: Bacteria > Verrucomicrobiota > Verrucomicrobiia > Limisphaerales > UBA9464 > CAIWAH01. The sequence goes on along the minus strand of CAIWAH010000178.1, from coordinate 24,533 downwards.
ACGCCTTCGACTGCGAATACGTCAGCGCCACCCGCGCCCGCGAACTTCACCGGCTCTACAACCGCATCCTCGGCAAACTGACCAAGATGGGCAATGAACCCGAGAAGTGGGTTCTCCGCCCAAAGTCCGCCTGACCACGCCGCCTGTTTTCCTGCTCTCCCGTTTTTCCGTTTTCCACCTCCCACCGCCATGCTCGCCGCCCTCGACCCCTGGATCCTCGCCTTCTCGCTCGTCACCGTCGCGGTCACGATCTGGATGGGCTTTCGCTCGGCCAAGACCTCCAAGTCCGCCTCCGATTTCTTCGTCGCCGGGCGCAGCGTCTCGGTGGGCTGGAACGCCTCGGCCATCTCCGGCGAATACCTGTCCGCCGCCTCGTTCATGGGCGTGGCCGGCATGGTCATGTCCAGCGGCTACGACGCGCTGTGGTATCCGGTGTGTTACGCGTGCGGCTACCTGTTCCTGCTGCTGTTCATCGCCGGACCGCTCCGCCGCTTCGGCGCCTACACGATCCCCGACTTCGCCGAGGGCCGCTTTGACTCGCCGCTGTTCCGCAAGATCGCGGTGATCTTCGTCCTGTTCATCGGCTTCTTCTACACCATGCCGCAGATGAAGGGCGCGGGCACGACCCTGGCCTACATCTTCCCGGGCCTGCCGTATTGGGTGGGCGTGGTGCTGGTCGGCGCGGTCATCACGCTCAACGTCGCGCTGGGCGGCATGAAGGGCATCACGCTCGTGCAGGCCTTCCAGTATTGGGCGAAAATGTTCGCCATCTCCGTGCCCGTCTTCGTGCTGATGAGCGTGTATGGGGGGTATGGGAAGCAGGTGGAACTTAACACTCCGACAGGAAGCGTGCACGTGGACTTATTCAACTTGCCCAACGCTTCAAACGTGTTGGCACGGGGCTTTGAAGTCGAAATTCACGAACTCGATACCCGCGCTGAAAAAGCACAGGCTAGTCTGCTGCCCAATCGGAATCCTGAACTCTCTTCAGGAACCGCCTACCCCCCTTTAGCATTCGTCGCCAGCGGGGTTGCCACAACCGTTTGGGATCAGTCACGACCCATGCGTGTGTTCGTCGAGGAACAACTGGTCAAAGACCTTAAGTCTGACCTACCGACAGAGGGTTGGCATGGGACTCAAATTCCAGTCCCAGGCAAACTCGACTTTGCGCAACGTTTTCAGCACTTCAATCAAGCGTTGTCCGCCAAAGGCATCTCGGTCTTTCACCTCAGCCGCAACGAAGCGGTCATCATGGCGACTGCCCGTGCCAATGCGTTGGGTTTCGCCAAGCGAGAGACCATAGCGGTTCCTTCAAACGACAGACTTCAATTACCTGCCAAGGCACCAATCGACCAAGCTTGGCTGAACCCCTTCGGCCCGCTGACCACCAAGGCCGCCAAGGCGGCGAAATTGGATTCCGAACAGGCCAAACCCTACGCCCTCCTTTACACCTACTCGCTCATCATCGCGCTCGTCTGCGGCACAGCCGGGCTGCCGCACATCCTCGTGCGCTTCTACACCAACCCCGACGGCGTCGCCGCCAAGCGCACCACCATGTGGGTGATGATCCTGATCGGCATCTTCTACGTGTTCCCGCCCGTCTTCGGCGTCATGGGCCGCAACCTCATGCCCTCGCTCTACGAAGGCACCGGCGCGAAGGGGACGGACAAGGTGGTGCTGGAACTGCCCAAGGTGCTGGACGCGCGTGACGGAGGAATTCTGAAAACAGGAAAACAGGAGGACGGGAAAACGGGAGCCGGCGGTTCCGCCCAGTCTTCCTCCACACCTGTTTTCCCGTCTTCCACCACGCCGGCAAGCGGTGCATCGGGAGGAATCCCCTGGGGCAGCATCCTCTCGGGCATCACCTGCGCCGGGGCGTTCGCGGCGTTCATGAGCACCTTCAGCGGCCTGCTGGTCTCCATGACCGGCGCGCTCGCCCACGACGTTTACGGGCGGATGCTGCGGCCGCAGTCCACGCCCGCCGAGCGGATGCGCATGTTCAAGTTCTGCGCCGTCGGCGTGGGCACCGTGGCGGTCGTGCTCGGCAGCTTCGTCGAGCCGCTCCAGATCAACTTCATGGTCGGCCAGGCCTTTGCCATTGCCGCTGCGAGCTACTTCCCGCTGCTCTTCATGAGCGTGTGGTGGCGCGGCATGACCATGCGCGGCGCCGCCGCCGGCATGCTGACCGGCGGCGTGTGCGCCCTCGCCGCGGTGACGCTCACGAACTTCAGCGACCTGAAGTGGCTTCCGCTCGGCGACTTCTGGGCCGCCCATCCCCTGCTCCGCATCCTGTGTGAGCAACCCGCCATCTGGACCGTGCCGTTGGCCATCGGCCTGATGGTCGTCGTCTCGAAGCTCACCCGCGCCGGCATCCCCGCCGACGTGCGGATGAAGATGCTCGTCCTGCACGCCCCGGAAAATCTCGGCCTCAAGCAGGAATACATCAAGGAACACGAGGCCCACGGGCACTGAGCGGGCAGTGACGCCGTGGCCCCGGGGCACGGGCGGTCGCGTTACTTTGCGCAAGCAGCGGGGGCAGGAACCTCCGGAAAGCCCGCGCGTAGGGAAACCTGAGCCGGGCCCGTCCTTTCCCGTTTTCCAGACTCCTCATTTCGATCGGGCAACCGGGGTGCCGGCGTTTCCGGCTCACCGCGGCGCCTGAGTGTTTCTACTCACTCAAAATTGAGTAGGTCCCGGTCTTCCCCGGAGACCGTCCCCACGGGCTACCGTGTCGCCTGAACGACATGAAGGCCCTGATCGTGGATGACCATGCGGCGATGCGCCGGCTGCTCGGGAGCTGCCTCCCGGACGCCTGGGAATGCGCCGAGTGCGGCGATGGCGCCGCCGCGGTCACCGCGTATCCGGAGGTGCGACCGGACTGCGTCCTCATGGACGTGGAGATGCCCGTCATGGATGGGTTCACCGCTGCTGCCCGGATCCGCGCGTTCGATCCGGCCGCCTGGGTGGTGTTCGTGTCGCAGCACAGCGGCGCAGCGTTTCGCGACGAAGCGACCCGCCTGGGCGCCCGGGGCTTCGTGCCGAAACAGCACCTCGACCAACTCGCCGCCACGCTTCCGCCCGCACCGGGCGCGTTCCGCGGGTTCACCGCTTTTCCGAACACTGATTCCACCAAACCATGAAACAACCACTGCAGCGGGCCCTGTTGGGGCTCTTCCTCATCCTCGGCCTGGTCCGGGCCTTCGCCCAGGGCACGGCCTTCACCTACCAGGGCCGCCTGTCCCAGAACAACGTGCCGGCGACCGGTTCCTGGGATCTCCAGTTCACGCTCCACGATGCCGAGACCGGCGGCGGCCAGGTCGGTGGCACCGTCACGGAGTTGGCCGTGCCCGTGGAGGCCGGGCAATTCACCGTCACCCTCGACTTCGGCGCGCAGTTCAACGGCGCGTCCCGCTGGCTGGAACTCTCGGCGAAACCCGCCGGCGGTCCCACCTACACGACCTACAGTCCGCGCCAGCCCGTCACGCCGACACCCTACGCGATCCGGGCGGCCACGGCGGAGGTGGCCGACAGCGCGAACACCGCCACGACCGCCACGGCGGTCAGCGGCCCGGTGGCGGCGACCCAGCTCACGGGCACGGTGCCGCTCGGGCAACTGCCGGCCACCTTGGTCCAGGACGGCCAAAGCGACGTGACCCTGAACGGCACCTTCACCGGCAACGGCGCCGGCCTGACCGGCGTCCCGGGCACGCTGGCACGGGTGACCGTCACGGGAACCTCCGTCGCCGCGGCGCCCAACACAGCGTATTACGTGACCGGCAGTTCGGCTCCCAACGTCTCCTTGCCGACCTCGGCGACCTTGGGTGACCAGGTGCAGGTCCACGGCATCGGAGCCGGGTGGGCAACCACGCTGGTCCCCGGAATTCCGGCCGGCGCCAGCTGGACCCCCGTCGCCGGATTACCGACGGATTGGATCGGCGTTGCCATTGCGGCCAACAGCCCCACGTGGGTCGCGGGTGGTCCATCCGGCCTCTATACCTCAACGGATGCGGGGATGAATTGGACCCTGCGTCAAGGTGGTGGCGAGTGGAGAGTCGCAGTGTCCGCGGACGGGCAGCGAATCCTGGTCGCCGGCCACTACCAATCCCTGCTTGTTTCCACCGATGGCGGAGCGACCTGGACCGCCCGGGAAAGCGCCCGCCCTTGGAAGGCCGTAGCCGCCTCGCACGACGGAATGACCATGGCGGCGGTTGCCTTTTCCGGGCCCGTCGTCGTCTCGACCGACGGTGGCGTGACCTGGACCAGCCGGGAATCAACCAGGGACTGGAATCCCCCACCGTATCGGCCAACGGCACGAAGATGGTGGCGGGAGTGTGGGGAGGATCCCTTTACGTCTCGAATGATCAAGGCGTCACCTGGTCGGCCACAGGCAGCAACCGTGCCTGGTCGGATGTCGCGATGTCCACCGACGGACAGCGGATATTTGCCACGGCCGCGGGCGATCGTGTTTATGCCTCGACCGACGGGGGGGAAAGCTGGTCGGCCCGCGCAACCAGTGGACTACTCTGGCATAGCGTGGGCTGCTCCGCCACGGGCGAAGTCGTCGTCGCCGGGGGCAACGTCGGACAGCTCTACGTGTCCACCGACTATGGCGTCAATTGGACCGCACGGGATGGCAGCCGAAACTGGTTCGACTTTGCCTGCACCTCCGATGGCACCGGGATGCTGGGAGCGGCCTTGGGCGGAGCGGCGCTCCTGCAGTCGCGTGGCCTTCCGCCAGTCACGCTGGCGGGAGCCGCCGGAACCGCCGTCGAATTCCGCTACCAGGGCAGTGGAAATTGGCAGTCATCCTACCTGAGTCAGCCCCCGCTCGCAGCCACGTCCAGCGTCGCCACGGTCCTGGCGGCCGGCGCGGTGACACCGACGACCGGCCATGTCCGCCTCAGCGCCGCCTCGGCCGTCACGCTGAGCACCACCGCCGCCATCGCGGACGGTTCGGCGGCGGGGTCCCTGCTGTTGCTCGAGGGCACCAGCGACACTGCGACCGTCACCGTGCCCAACGCCGCCAATACCAAACTCGGGGCCGCCCGCACCCTGGGCAGCGGGGACGTGCTTACGCTCCTCTGGAACGGCACGGACTGGATCCAGGTGTCCTTCTCGAACAACTGAGCCGCCGCCTCGCATCCCGACTCCACTGGATTCACCATGAAGGCTCCCCTGTTTCCCGCCCTCGCCGGGCTGCTGCTGGCGCACGCGGTCCAGGCCCAAGCGGTGCACGACCGCCCTGCGTTTCCCGGCGGTGGCGGCACCAGCATCGCCGGTCCCGCCACGCTCCGCGGCACACTGGGCCGGCACGACGGCCGCAGTTTCAACGCCGTCATCACCCGCACCGTGCCCACCGTGGTGTGGGCCCATCCCGCCGACCTGGCCCACGGCACGCCTCTGGGGGCAGGCCAGCTCAATGCCACGGCGAGCGTGCCGGGGACGTTCACCTACACGCCCGGGGCCGGCAGCGTCCTGCCGCGGGGCGACGGCCAGTCGCTGGAGGTGCTCTTCGTCCCGGACCAGGCCGGACTCTACGAAAACGTCATCGCCAGCGTGGTGATCAACATCGTGAACGCCGCGCCGGTGGCGGCGGAGGACACGCTGGACCGCGCCGGGACGACGCGCACCGCGAAGATCCTGCTTTCGACCCTGCTCGGGAACGATTCCGACGCGGACGGGGATTCGCTCTCGGTGATCGCCGTCGGTGACGCCCAACCGACCGACGCCACGGTAATCCTGGCCGGCGCCTTTGCGCTCTACACCGCCCCAACGACCACCTCGGGCGACGGCAGCTTCACCTACACGCTGAGCGACGGGCCGGGCGGCCACACCGTTACCGGTCGGGTAACCGTCCACGCAACGTCGCCCGCGCCCACCGCCGGCCCGAACCACGCCGCCATCGCCTTCGTGGGCGACGACATCGTAGTGACCTTCCTCGGCGTGCCGGGCCGGGCTTACCGGGTGCAGTTCAGCGACCCGCCCGGCGGTTGGCAGGACGCCACCCCGGCGGACCATACCGCCGCTCCCAACGGGGTCTTCTCCCACACGGATACGAACCCGAACGCCCCCGTGCGCCTCTACCGGGCGATTGGCAACCCATGAACCCGAGTCATCCGCAGATGACGCAGATTTCCAAGATGAAGGGCAAAGACCGCAGTCCCAACCAACGCTTCTGAATCTGCGCAATCTGCGTCATCTGCGGATGACCTGCCCTTGAAAATTGAACCCTGAGAACATGCTTCCGATGAAACTGCTCGCCATCGCCGCCGTGCTGCTCGCCCCCGGAGCCCACGCCGCCCTGATCACCGAAACCTATCCGTTCACCCCGGCGGCCCTGATCGACGACAACGATTCCGTGGCCACGCCGTTCCTGGCGAGCATCACCGGCTCGACCATCGTCTCGCTCCAGGCCGTCCGCGTGACCTTCGAGCTGACCGGCGCCCCGGCCGGCACCGGCTTCGCGCACGACATGTTCGCCTCGCTGCTGCGGAGTCCGGTCAGCGCCCTGCCGGCGATCACGGACCCGGCCGCCGTGCTGCTCAACCAGGTGGCGAGCTATCACGATGGCTGGTCGGTCACCGTGCGCGACGACGCCAGCACGAGCCTCCAGACCGCGACGCTGGTGAGCGGCGTGCTGGCGGGCAGTTTCCAGGGAGCCGAGTCGCTGAACGGCGCGTTCGGCGGCCTCGGCGGGAATGCCGACTGGCGTTTCAACGTGGCGGACCTCGAAGCCAACGGGCAGATGCACCTGCACAGTTGGAGCCTGACATTGGTGGGGGACGACGGCCTGTCCCGGAAAATCTGGCAGAAGATCACCATCCTCGACCGCGTGATGGCCGACGAGCAGTCCGGTCCAACTCCGTCATGACCGTCATCCGGCCCGTCCGCCCCGCGGGCGTAACCCTGATCGAACTGCTCTGTGTCATGGCCATCATCGCCGTGCTGGCGACGATGCTGCTGGGTCCGGCCGGCCGGGCGCTGGGCAAGGCGAGGGCGTTGCAGTGGAACAACCGCGCCGAGGCGCTGACCGGCGAGATCAGCGACCGGCTGCGGGCCGTGTTCGCCGGCCAGAAGGAGTTCCGCCGGGTCACGCTGGCGGAACTCGAACGCGACGGCGTGATCTTCAAATCACAGGCGGGTTTCCTGCGGGACTCCCGGGTGACGTTCACGCCGTTCGCCGGCAATGACCCCGATGACCTCGTCGTGATCGTGGTCCGCCTGAAGCCGGGATTCCTCGGCGGCGGCGGCATCCTGACGGTCAGCAAGGACGACGTGACCCACGAACCGAAGTAAAGTGACGCCCGCTCCCGATGAATTCCGGCAAAGCCCGGGTCCGAACTGTGGGCGGCTTGCCCCGCAAGCCGAGCGGGTTGCGGGGCAATCCGCCCACGGTTCCGCCAACAATCACACCCACTGGGCATGAACCGCGCGGGACCGCTTACGGCCGGGATTTCCGTGCGGGCGCGGACTTGAGGTTCCGTTCGAGGAACTTTTCGAGCTCGCCGTAGAACTTCACCTGGTTCTCCTGCCGGAAGAAGCCGTGCCCCTCATCCGGGAAGACGAGGTATTTCACCTCCTTGCCGTTCCGTTTGAGTTCGCGGTGGAAACGCTCGCCCTGCTTGATGTCCACGATTGAGTCCTCCTGTCCGTAGGCCAGCAGCACGGGCACCTGGATGAGGTCCACGTTGTGCTGGGGCGAGCGGCGTTTCAGCAGTTCGGAGTCCTCCTTCACGTCGCCGACGAGCCGGGCCATGTTGGACCGCAGGAGCTTCTTCTCCCGCGGCAGGCCGTCGAGATGGACCCGGATGTCGGTCACGCCGCAGACGTTGACGCCGCACCGGTAAAGTTCCGGGGTGAAACAGAGCCCCGCCATGGCCGCAAAGCCGCCGTAGCTGGCGCCGTAGATGCCGATGCGGTCGGCATCCACGTGACCTTCGGCGATCACCCACTTCACGGCGTCGGTGATGTCGTCCTGCATGGCGGCGCCCCATTCGCGATAGCCGGCCTCGGTGAAGTTGCGCCCAAAGCCGGCCGAACCGCGGAAATTCACCTGCAGCACCGCGTAGCCGCGGTTGGCCAGGAACTGCACTTCCTGGTCGAAGCCCCAGTTGTCCCGCGCCCACGGCCCGCCATGCGGCAGGACCACCAGGGGCGGTTTGCCGCCCTCGCCTGCCACCGGCAGCGTGAGGTAGCCGCGGACGGTCACGCCGTCGCGCGCCTTGAACGTGATCGGCTTCATCGGCGAGAGGTCGGAAGTGTTCAGCCACGGCCGTTCGGAACCGATCACGGAGAGCTTGCGGGCGGTGCGGTCGAACAGGAAGTAAAGCGGCGGCCGACGGTCCTGGTATCCCATCACCACCGCCATCCGGCCGTCATCCGATTCACTGACCACCAGCGGCTCCAGGTCCGGCAGGGCCTGGCGAAGCTCCATCTGTTTCAACACCTGGGCGGGCCACAGCGGATGATACACCGGCTTTTCGCCCTGATACCAGATGCCCATCAGCCGGTTGGCAACCGGGTCAAAGTCAAGGTTGGCGGGATCAAGATCGAAGTCGGGGCTGGCCAGCACCTCGGGGCCGAGTTCCTTGCGGACGGGATCAAACGTGTAGATGGCCTTGGTATCGCGACCGCGGTCGGTGGCGACGTAGATCTTGTCCTCGCCGGGGACAATCGCGAGCGGGTCCATCTCGGGGTCCGTGATGCGCCACGAGTAATACTTCTCCCAGGGACCGCCGGCGGCCGCGCGGAAAAAGTAGTCGGCCCGGTCGTCCTCCACCGAATAGGCCAGGCGCACCTTGCCATCGTGGTCGGTCCCCCACCACTGGACGTGGCCGAATGACGGTTCGACCTGGGTGCGGGCCCCGGTGTGGATGTTCAGCTCGTAAACCCCGGTGAAGTCACCGCGCTTCAGCCGGTAGGAGGCACCGCCCTCCAGTTCCGGCACCAGCCGGTAGAAGCTGACCAGCACATGATCCGGATCTTTCGGCAGCGCATGCAGGAAGACCGGGATCTGGAGGCCGTTGATGCCCTTGCCGCGGTTGCGATCGCGGTAGGCCTGCCGGGTCACCGAAGGAACCAGCTCCTTCGGATTCGAACCGTCGGCGCCCACGGCGTAGAGACCACCGAGACTGTAAAAGCCCGCGCTGGTTCCGGTATCGGTTTGCACCGCCAATCGGAACACCAGCCGGTCGTTGCTCGCCCACTGGATCCAGCTGACGGACTCCTTCTTGGCCGCCTCGATGAGCACGGACTTCCGGGTCGCCACGTCCATCACGCCAATCGCCCCGAGCCAGCCCTGATGGGCAATGAAGGCGACGCGTTTGCCGTCCGGCGAAACTTGCGGATCGGTGAACTCCGGCGGACGCAGGAACTGCTCCACCGGAATCTTCGCGGCGAGAATCTTGCCGAGAAACAGCAACGCCACGCACAGGCAGATGGGTCTCACGGCAGCCGGAGTAATCGGGAACACCCCGGGATGTCCAGTCAGCGCACGTTCACGGACCGATTTGCCGGCGCGGATTACGCCAGCCGCCCCCCGTGATTCGCGGCTTTGCGTTTGACCTGTCGCCGCGGCTGCGCCGGAATCCGCCCATGCAGCTCCGTTCGTTTCTGCTCTCCGCCTTCGCCGTGGTCGCCGCCCTCCTCACCGGCTGCGCCACGGGTCATCGCAACGTGCTCGTCTCCAGCCGCTCGTCCGCCCATCCCGGGCCCGCTTCCGGCTGCTGCGAGAAATGCGGCCAGTGCACCAACGGCGGCGAATGCGCCGCCTGTTGCGCCCAGAAGGCGCCCAAGGCCGTTTACGAGCTCCGCATCTATCACATCGCCCCGGGCAAGGCGGAGGATCTCCACAACCGTTTCCGCAACCACACGCTCAAGCTCTTCAAGAAGCACGGCATCGAAAGCATCGGCTACTGGATGCCGGTGGACGCAAAGGATCAGCGCCTGCACTTCCTGCTGCGCTACCCGAGCCGCGACGCCCGGGAGGTTTCCTGGAAGGCCTTCGTGGATGATCCCGCCTGGCAGGCCGCCTACAAGGCCAGCGAAGCCAACGGGAAGCTGGTCGAGAAGGCCGAGAATCCCTTCCTCGTCGAGACCGCGTTTTCGCCCGGGGTGAAGAAGGGCAACGTCTCAAAGGGCGGCGTCTGGGAACTGCGCGACTACACCACGCCTCCCGGCCGGCTCAGCCATCTCGATGCCCGCTTCCGCGACCACACCATCCAGCTCTTCAAGAAGCACGGCATGGGCAACCAGGGTTACTTCCACCTGATGGATGACCAGGCCGGCGCCGGCACCCGCCTCGTGTATTTCCTCACCCACCAGTCGCCGGAGGCCGCCAAGGCTTCCTTCGGAGCGTTTGGCGCCGACCCGGCGTGGAAGGCCGCCCGCGAGGCGAGCGAAAAGGCCGCCGGCGGTTCGCTGACTGCGCCTGGCGGCGTGAAGTCGGTCTTCCTGAAGGCGACCGATTACTCGCCGACGAAGTAGGCCATGCTGCTCGTCCGCACCCGCGTCGCCCCAAGTCCGATCCACGGCTTGGGGCTTTTTGCCGCCGAGACGATCCCGGCCGGCACGCCCGTCTGGCGGTTCCAGCCGGGCTTCGACCTCGCGGTGACGCTGGCCGAATTCGACCGGCTGCCACGGCCGGCGCAGGAACATCTCCGCTGGTTCGCCTACTTCGATGAAACCCGCGGCGCCTACCTCAAGAGCGGCGATTTGTGCTGTTTCATGAACCACGCGCCAATTCCCAACACCGGCGCGGTCCCCGCCACCACAGAACCGGTGCTCACGGTCGCGCTGCGGGACATCGCCGCCGGCGAGGAACTCACCTGCGACTACCGGGCGTTCGACGCGGAGGCGGCGGCCAAACTCGGACCCGCGTGACCGGACCGCGGACGGCGGTCCCGGCGAGTCCGTGAGACGGTTTCAGGGAGCCTTCAGGCAGACTGCCTCGCCGCGGTCATTGCGGACGAAGATGCGATCCCCGGCAAACACGGGCGTGGTCCAGCAGGTCTTGCCCAGCACCTGTTGCCGGCCGAGTTCCTGATAGCTCTCCGGCGAAGCCTTCACCGCCACGAGTTCGCCGCCCTCCGTCAGCGCCAGCAGTTCCGAGCCGACCCCGATCACGGTGCCGTAGCCGAAGCCGGCGTGGGCCCAGTTGACCTTGCCGTCCGCCAGCCTCACGGAAACGAACCGCGCGGCGGTTCCCTGCCGGCCGTCCACCGCGTAGATCGCGCCGTCGGCCAGCACGGCGTTGTTGAGCGCCGTCTTCACTTCGGTGCTCGCCCACACGGGATTCAGCGCCGTTCCGTCGAACTCCAGCAGTTCGGCGCTCGTGTTGCCGGAGACGAACAGCTTCCGACCGTCCTCCAGCACGTAGGGCGTCGAGGCGGTCACGTCGAACATCGCCTTGAACGGCCGTCGCACGACTTCCTTGCCCTCTTCTGCGGTCAGCACGCTCAGGCCCTTGCCGTCCAACGCCGCCACGAAAGCGCGGTCGCCCCGCCGGAACGGCACCGCGGTCGCGTAGCCCGGATGCTGCTCGGCGGATTGCCAGAGGGATTTGCCCGTCGCCAGGTCCAGCGCCACGACCCGCCCGGCGGCCAGCAGCACGCGGGAACCATCCACGACCGGTGAACTGCCGAAGCCCCACTGCGGCAGGGGCAGTCCGAGGTCGGTGAGCTTCGCCTGCCAGACGACGTTGCCCTTGTCCGCCCCGAGGCAGAACACCTGGCCGTCCTTGCTGACCGTCAGCACCCGGTCCCCGTGGATGGTCGGGGTCGCGTTCGGCCCGCCCCCGTGCATCTTCGGCAGGAGTTCGGCGGGATAGCTGTGCCGCCACACGACCGCGCCCGAACCGGCGTCGAGGCACACGACCGTTTCCTTGCCCTGCCCGTCATGGCCGAGCGTGTAAGCCCGGGTTCCGGCCACAGCGATCGCCGCATATCCCCGGCCCACGTCGGCTTTCCAGGCCACCGTCCACTTTGAGACATCGCCGGGAAGTTTGCCGGCCGCCGGCGCCCGGTTGTCGCCGTTGGGTCCCAGCCAGCGCGGCCAGTCGGCCGCCTGAAGCGAAACGGTGGCAACAAGCACGGCGGACAGGAGGTGCGGTCGGAGGGCGTTCATGGATGTCCCGCTGCAGACTGGCCGGCCGGCGGGTCGGTTACCGGCACTTCCGGAGCCAGCCTAGGGACAGTTGAACGCGGGCTTCCCCGGACAATCCGCCTTTGTCACCGTCCGCGGCCGTGCCGCTTCGCCCGCGCCTCCTAACCCTGTTCTTCGCCGTCGCACTTGTGGGCCTGTGTGCGCCGGCCACGGCGGCTGAACCGGCTCCCACCAATTTCCCGTCGGCCACCGGGGAATACTTGATCCACCAATGGACCTCCAAACCGACGGCTACCTCTGGCTGGCCACGTTCGGCGGCTTGGCGCGGTTCGACGGGGTGCGGTTCGAGGTCTTTGACCCGGACCGCGTGCCCGGCCTGGAGAGCTACTACCTCTACCTTGCGCCGGACCGCGAAAACGGCCTGTGGCTGAGCCGCTCCGACGGCCCCGCCAGCCATTACGCCGACGGCCAGTTCCGTCGCCTGACCGAAGCCGACGGGCTGCCCCGGGGCGAAGCGTCCCGCATTCAGGTGGCGCCCGACGGAACCGTTTGGGCCGGCACGACGGATGGCCGCCTGTTTCGTCGGGAGAACGGGAAGTTTTCCGGAGTGATCCCGGCGCCTGCCCCGGGTGGGAACGCATGTGGAATTTCAGTTTCGATCAGCTAGGTGCCATCTGGACCGAGACCCGCGGACAGGTCTATCGGTGGGATCGCCAGCAATGGACCGAGGTGAAGCTGCCGGCCAACGGAATCGCGCACAGTTCGTTGTTCCATCTCAGTGACGGTTCGACGCTCGTCCTGGACCGCCACACCGGCGCGATGCACCGGTGGCAGGCTGGCACGCTCACCCGGCATTTCGATGCGCCAGCCGGTCCCGCCCAGATTGGCACCCCGATGCGAACTGCTGACGGCACGTTTTGGTTTCTCGGTCCGGGAATACTGCGCCGCCCTCCGCAAGCCGGCGTTTGGAGCATCGTGGCGGAGTCCACGCCTCTGGCGCACGTCACCCATCGCAGCGTTTACGAGGACCGTGAGGGGAGCCTGTGGCTGGGCACCGACGGTGCCGGCCTCTTCCGGTTGCGCCGCCGCAGCGTGCAGGCCCTGCCCACCGCGACCAGCGCAAACCATCCGATTGTGCTTTCCGTTTCGGGTGATGCCGCTGGCACCGTGCTCGCCGCGGTGCATGGTCGCGGGGTTCACCGCCATGTCGGTCAGGGCTTTTCCCAATTGCTGCTGCCCAACCTCGGGAACGACACCTTGGCCTGGTGCATTCACGGGCTTCCCGGCGGCGGCGCGTTGATCGGCACCTACGGTCAGGGGCTCGCGCAACTGACGGCGGACGGCGCCTCCCTGCGGCACTTTCGGCCTGATTAAGTCCCCGGTCTCCTCGACGGTCCCCACGGCGCGATCTTCGTGGACTCGCGGGCCCAGGTGTGGGTCGGCGGTGACCGCGGGCTGAGCCGGCTGTCCGGGCAACAGGCCCGCCTGTGGACGCTCACCGATGGACTTCCCGGCCTGCCGGTGGAAGCCATCGCCGAAGCCGACAACGGCGCCGTGTGGCTGGGCAGTCCCAAGGGGCTTACCCGGCTGGATGATTCCGGCAGCCAGACGTTCACCAAGGCCGACGGGCTCGCCCACGACCACGCCCGGTCGCTGTTCCGCGACACCGACGGCACGCTTTGGATTGGCGGCGGCGGCTTGACCCGCCATCGGGCCGGACGCTTGGTCGCCCTCCGCGAAGCCGACGGGCTGCCGGTCGAGACAGTGAAGTCGGTCGTCGCGGACAACCTCGGCAACCTTTGGTGGGGCACGCCGCGGGGCGTGTTCCGGTGTGCCAAGGCCGAGCTGGATGATTTTTGCGAAGGCCGCCGGAAACGCATCGAACCGACCCGCTTCGACCTGACCGATGGCATGCCCTCCAACGAGTGCAGCGGCTACCAGTCCGGCATTTTTCATGGTTCCATGTTTCATTTTTGAATTCCTCAGGGGTTCACCACCGCCCGGTAAAGCCGCACCGCGCTGCCCGGATGGGCATCCGTATGCACAAACACACCGTTGGCCGCGGCCGTGTGGAGGCCGGCCGGATTGAAGTCGCTCCAGGTTAGCGGGGGCACGGCGTCCTCCGTGTATTGCACCCGGTATTCGCGGAAGGGCACGCCGATGAACGTGATCGTCACGTCGTCGCCCGCCCACGCGATGTGCGCCGCGTTCGGCGCCGGGCCGTCGGTCGGGTTCGGCGTTTCCAGGTTCAGCCGCACCGTGCCGGTGACCGTGTGCTGCGCGCCCGGCCGCCCGTCGCTCAGCGTGTAGTGAAAGCTGTCGTTGGCCGCCGGTCCCGCCGGTGGCTGATACACCAGCCAGCGCCCGGCGATCGTCACCGTGCCGCCGTTGGCCGTCACCGGGTCCACCGCCACCACCGTGAGGCCGTAGCCCAGCAGCGAAAGGTCGTTCGCCACCAGCGAGGCCAACGGCACCTTGAGCGAACGGCCGGCAAGGAACTCCACCGCATCCTCCGCCGGTGCCAGCAGGCTGGGCAGCGTGAGCAGGTTCCAGAAGCCACTTTGCACGCTCGTGCCCGCGCCGTTCACCGACCCCGCCACGGCCTGCCCGAGGCTGCCGCGCACCGCGAAGTTCCCGCCGCTGCTCGCCGCGCCGCCGGCAAACGTGTGCCGCGCGATGGCGAAGTCCGCCGCCATCGCCGAGCCCAACCCCAACAGCAGCGCCAACCCCGCCCGTAGCAGCCGACGTGAGGAGGCTCTGATTGAATTCGGAATTCGGAACTCTCCCGGAAGGGAGACTCGTGACTTCGTCGCCTGCGGGAGGACGCGGGATGATTGGACCGGGGCCGGAGCACAATGGATTCATGACTCTCTTGGCTTAACACGTCCGCCTTCGCCTCCGGCATCCTCCCTTTGGACGAGGCGCGAGAGCTTTCGCCTCCTCCTTTTGGACGATGTTGCCGGAACCGCCGGGGTGCGATAAGTGCGGCGTGACAATGCCGGTTTCCCCCGACCTCATCCGCGTCGCCCTCGTCGAGGACGACAGCCGCATCCGCGCCAGCCTGATCTCGCTGTTCGAGCTGGCGGACGGCTGCCGCTGCGTGAACGCCTTTGCCAGCGCGGAGGAGGCGCTCGCGGGGGCGGTGGCGGACATCGCCGACGTGGTGCTGATGGACATCAACCTGCCCGGCCGCTCGGGCATCGATTGCGTCGCGGAGCTGAAGCGCCGGAACCCGGCCCTGCTCGTGATCATGCTCACGGTGTATGAGAACGCGGACAAGATCTTCGCCGCGCTGCGGGCAGGGGCGAGCGGCTACCTGCTCAAGCGCACGCCGCCGGCGGAATTGCTCGAGGCGATCCGCGACGTGCGGAACGGCGGCTCGCCCATGAGCAGCCTGATCGCGCGCAAGGTGGTGGCGTCGTTCCAGGACGCCGGCGCCGCCCGGCCGGCGGGACAGGCGCCGGCCGCCGCGTTGCCGCCGCTCACGCCGCGGGAAAAGGACATCCTCGACGCCCTCGCGAAGGGGCTGCTCTACAAGGAAATCGCCGAACTCGTGGGCATCGGCGCGACGACGGTGCGGACGCATCTCCGCCACATCTACGAGAAGCTCCAGGTGCAGACCCGCACCGAGGCCGTGGTGAAATACCTGGGGAACTGAGCCGGTTTCGCAGGGATAACCGGTATTAACGGTGGGCGGTTTCCCCCGGAAACTGCGGCGGGTTGCAGGGCAACCCGCCCACTGAATTTACCGGAAGTGGTCGGGAAATGGTAGGAGCCGGTATCCCGCCGACAGCCGGTCCACCCGGCGGGCCTAGGCAGGAGGCCGGCAGGAGGCCGGCGGCACGGCCCGCGAGACGCGTGCGCCACGGCGAAAACGGAGCCCGCTTTCCCGGGCTCCCAGTCCTCAGTCCACGTAGGCGAACTCGTTCAGGTTCAACAGGGCGCGGCAGAGTTCCGGCAGGCTGCGCTCGCGGGCGAAGCGCAGGCACAGGGCGCGCTCCTCGGCTGCCGGCAGGCGTTGCAGCGCGAGGCGGAAGGCGTGGTCCACCTGTTGGCCGGGGTCCGCACCGGCTTCGCGCCGGACACGTTCGGCAAAGGCGCGGGCGGCGCCGACGGCGAGCGGGGAGTTCAACAGCGAGAGCGCCTGCGGGGCGACCGTGGATTCGGTGCGGCGGGCGCAGGAGGTGGAGTTCTCGGGCAGATCAAAGGTCTCCATGAACGGCACGCGCACGGTGCGTTTCTGCACGAGCAAGACGCTGCGGACGGTCTGGTCCTCCGCGGGCGAAGGATACCAGCCCTTGGTCTTCGTCTCGTTGTCGTCGAGGAACGCGGGATTGGCCTGAAGAATCTCCGCCGGCAGGTCGGGCCAGATGGGCGGCCCGCCCGGACGCAACTGCAACGTGCCGGCGGTCGCCAACAGCGCGTCGCGCAGTTGCTCCGCCGAAAGCCGCCGCGGGGTCTGGCGGGAGAGGAGGTCGGGGGAAGCATTCCGAGGCTGATCACTGGTCACGGTGGCCTGGCTGCCCTGCCGATACGTCGCGCTCAGCACGATGACGCGGTGCAGGTGCTTCACCGACCAGCCGCCGCGGATGAATTCGCCCGCGAGCCAGTCGAGCAGTTCGGGATGCGTCGGCCGGGCACCGGCGAGGCCGAAGTCATTGGCGGTTGCCACCAGGCCGGTGCCGAAGTGCTGCTGCCAGACGCGGTTGACGAACACCCGCGCTGTCAGCGGATTCGTCGGCGCGGCGATCCACTCCGCCAGCGTGAGCCGGCGACCGGTGGTGTTGGTGCCGGGCGCCGGCAGCAGCCGGGCCGGATTGGGATCAAGGACGGAAAGGAAGCCCGGTTCCACCGCCTCGCGCGGCTGCTGGTGGTTGCCCTGAAACAGGATCTTCGTGACCGGGGGCGGTCCTTCGCGATCCGTCATGAGCAGGCCCAGCGTGAACTCGCGCCGCCGGCGGTTCACTTCGGCGATCTCCCTTTCCAGCGCGGCGTGGCGTTCCTTTTCGGCTCCCGCGAGGGCGGCCTTCACGTCCTTGTCGCCCGGCTCCACCTGCTTTCGCAGGCCCTCGACCTTGCCTTTGAGGTCCGCGGTGACCTTGTCCGCCGGCAGCTCCAGCAGCGCCCGTTCCTCGGCAGTGAGCAGGGCTGTGCGTTCCGCCCGGATCCGCGACTTCCCGGCGCGAAGGATTTCGTCACGCGGCCCCTCGAGGGCGGCCAGTTGGGTATCGAGCGCTACGTTGTGCCCGCAGATCTCGGCCTGCTCCGGCGCGAGGTCGAGCGGGAGATCGTCGGCGAACTTCACGGGCTCGAAGAACGCCCGCATCCGGAAGTGGTCGGCCTGCGAGAGCGGATCGTATTTGTGATCGTGGCAGCGGCAGCACGAGAGGGTGAGCCCGAGGAAGGCGCTGCCCGTGGTCTCCACGAGATCGGCCAGCAGCTCGGCCCGGCTGCGGTCCTGCTCGTTGAACAGCGGCGCGGCGTTGTCATGCGGGCCCAGGCGCAGGTAACCGGTGGCGATGAGGGCGTCCTGTTCGGCCGGGGTCAGCGGCGGACCGGCCAGCAGTTCGTCGCCGGCCAACTGCTCGCGGATGAAGCGGTCGAAAGGTTTGTCGGCGTTGAAGGACCGGACCGTGTAGTCGCGGAAGCGCCACGCGAGCTTGCGGAATTCGTCCCAGTCGAAGCCGTTGCTGTCGGCGTAACGGACGACATCGAGCCACAGGCGCGCCTGATGTTCGCCGTAACGCGGCGACGCGAGCAGGCGGTCCACGAGCCGTTCGTAGGCGCGCGGCGCCTGGAGGGTGAAAGCTGGACCGCTGCGGTGGGACGGCCCATCCCGATTTCCTGTTTTCCTGCCTTCGGATTCTTCTGCGCCCCACTCCGTGACGAACGCCGCCACCTCGTCCGCCGTCGGCGGCAAGCCGGTGAGGTCAAACGTCAGCCGGCGGATCAGCGTGCGCGGGTCCGCCTCGGGCGAGAGGGCGTGGCCATTGGCCTCCAGCCTCGCGACGACGAACCGGTCGAGCGGATTCGCGACCGGGGTCACGGTGGACGGCGGGGCGGGATCGGCCACCGGCTGCAGTGACCACAAATCGAGGCGCCGCCCCGAGAAGATGCGGACAATCGGATTGCGCGGATCGGTCCAGGCATCGCCAAGGCGCTCGGAGTCGTCCGCGCAGGCCACGCCTGCGACCAGCAGCAGCAATCCGCCCAGTCTCCGCACCGGAATCACGCGGGGACTGTGCGGTGAAAACGCATCCGCCGGCAAAACCGTTTGTGGGCGATTCCAACCCGCCTCACGCCGGCGGAACCTCCGTCCATTCGCGCCGGACAGAGGTTGATCTTGGGAACTGCCGGCGGGACGCCGGCAGCACTTTGGCGTGGCTCACGGCGCCGGCACGACCCGGAAGAACTCGCCCGGTCCGCCCAGCGGCACCGTGAAGGGCGAGGGATTCGCGATGTTTTGCCAGTCGGGCGGTGACAGCGTGGTGGCGCGCTGGAGTTGGAAGCCAGCCGGCCAGGTCAGTTCGAGGCCGCCGGGTTTCAGCACGAAGTCGATTTCTTCGGCCGGCAGCGCCGGGCCGACGCCGGTGAAGAACCGGGTGCCGGCGATCAGCAGCTTGCCGTCGGGCTGGCGCTTCACGGCGGCGATGCCCAGGTCCTGGCCCAGCGCCAAATCCGCCGGCGGAACGAAGGTCAAGTCCGGGGTGCCGTCCTCAAACCAGCGGATCAACGTCCGACCGGTTGAGGCGTAAAGCATTCCTTCCGGAGCGGCGGCGATGACCTGCGGTTGTCCGGACAGAATGCCGATTGGGTTGACGCTGGCGAATGACTGGTCGGGGGTGCCAGGCACCACCGGGTCCGGTTCCACCAGCAACGTGATGAGTTCGCTGGTCACGTCCCCGCCCGGGTTGACAACCGTCACCTCGAACAGGCCGGAGTCGTTTTCAATGCCATAGCGTGCCGCCGGAATCGTGAAGCTGGCGTTGGTCGCGCCCGCGAGGTCGCGGAACGTGCTGGAGCCGCGCGCGGTGTTGCGCCGCCACTGATACTGGAAGGGACCGGTGCCGCCGGGCTCGACCGTGAGGGTCACCGGGCTGCCCGCCTTCGCGACGACACGGGTGGGCTGGCTCACGATGGTCGGCGGTGCGGGAGCCGGTTGCAGAGGGCCGCCGTTGAGCCGGACGAAGTTGGTCCGCGGCACGCCGTCAAACTGCAGGAAGTTGCCGCCGAGGAAGACGTTGTTCGCGGACGAAACGGCCGCCGCCTCGACGTTGCCGGATTGCGGACCTCGCATGGGCAGGCCGGGAGAGAACTCGGGATCAATCACGCCGTTCGGCCAGAGCCGGGCCACGCCGGGCCGCGGATAGCCGCCCACGTTGTTGAAGCCACCGTGGATCAGGATGCGACCATCGGCCTGCAGGGCCAGGCCCAGCACGGGACCGAAATTCAGCACCGACAGCGCCGGCACGGGATTGAAGGACGGATCCAGCTGGCCGTTTTCCAGCAGGCGGATGACGCCGAGGATCCGCTCCACCCCATCCGAGGTGTCGTAAAAGGAGCCGGCCACCAGGATCTTGCCGTCGGGTTGCCGCAGCAACTTCGTCACGGACGGCCTTTGCAGGCCCGGGAACTGGCCGCGGTAAAAGGTCGGGTCCTGCGTGCCGTCGGCGTTGAGACGGAGGACGCCGCTGCCGTTGAGCACCGGGTTCTGGACGTTGGTGTAGCCGCCGACCAGCACCTTGCCATCGGGCAAGGCGAGCACCGCGCGGGTGGGCTGGAAGGAAGGCGAAGGAACAAAAGAGGCATCGCGCACCCCGTCTGCACTCAGGCGGCCGTAGCTCGACGGCAGTTGGGTGCCGTTCCATGCCCCGCCCGAGACGAACAGGCGTCCGTCCGGCGACTCGGAAAAACGATCCGCCCCGTCGCCGCCCACCCCGCCGGGATTGAAGGTGGTGTCGAGTGCGCCACTTTCAGACAACCGCAGCGAACCCGAATGATCCCTGCCGCCGTAGGTGATCGCGAAGTTGCCCATCCCGAGGAGCCGTCCGGAGCGCAGCGGGAGCACGGCATTGATCAGGCCAACGCCATTGATGCCAGTCGGATCGAAGGCCGGGTCCACGAGGCGGCCCTCGTCAATCAAGCGCGCCACCCGCACACGGTTCGTGCCGTGAAACTTGGTGAAGCCACCGGCGGCAACCAGGCGCCCGCTGACGTCCCATTGCAGGTCCGTCACCGTGGCATCCGTCCCGACCGGCGCATCGGACTCGCGGTAAACGCTCCCCGCGGTGGCCGCCAGCAGGGTGAGGCGGGCCTTGGCCGAAGGCGTCGAGCCCTGGCCATTGCTGACGACGCAGTGAAACTCGGCGTCGCTGTCGGCGGCCGTGGTCGGTTCGAGCAGGAGGTTTTCGCCGGTCGCGCCACCGATGGCGGTGCCGTTGCGGAACCACTGGTAACTCAGCGGCGCGGCCCCTTGGGCGGTCACGAAGAAGCGGGTGCGGGCACCGAACGTGTTGGTCTGCGCCACGGGTTCGACCGTTATTGCCGGCGCGGAATTGGGATCGCCAAAGATGCGATAGGCGCCGTTCAGGATCTGGAACGTCGGCGAGAACGTGAGCCCGCCCGCAAACAGGCTGCCGTCCGGCGCCAGCGTGAACCAGGTCAGCGACAGGAAGTTCTGCTTCACCGGCACCGCTCCGGGATCGGCGTATCCGGTATCCGGCGTGCCGTCGGCATTGAGGCGGTTGATGGGCTTCTGGCCGCCGGTGTAGAGGATCTTGCCGTCCGCCTGGGCGCCCGCAACCCGGCCGCCGATGCCGTGGTTCACCGTGGGCTGGAACGTGGCATCCAGCGTGCCGTCGAGGTTCAGGCGGTTCAGCCAGCGGGGCAGCGCCGTTCCGCGGTAGGAGGTCACGTTCGCGAAGGTCATCCGACCGGAAGGATCGGTCACGAAGCTGGAGAAGTTGGCGAAGGGAATATTGGCCTTGCCCGTGCCGGCAAAGCTCGTGTCCAGCGCGCCGGAACTCGTGAGGCGCAGGATGTCGGAGGCCGGCGTGCCATTCACCGCGGCGGCCGTGATGGCGTAAAGTGTCTGACCCGGCCCCGGCAGCAGGATGAACGGATTGGCAGTCTGGTAGCCCAGTTCCGCCAGTGTCGGCGGCGTGAAGCTGCCGTCGAGGGAGCCGTCGGTTTTCAACCGCAGCAGCGGCAGCCGGCCGGAGTCCAGATTGCCCTTGTTGCCGGCATAGAACGTTCCCGCGGGACCGGCCAGCAGGGCAAAGGCCTGCGGTTCGAGGTCATCCAGCGGAAAGGTGGTCACCGCCGGTGTGCCGTCCGCGCCCAGCAGGGCCAGCCGTTTCGCCGGCGTCGCGCCGATGTGGGTGAACGCACCGGCAATGACCGCCCGGCCGTCGGGCAGCGCCAGCAGGGCATTCAACTGGCCCACGTTGGTCGAAGCGGGCAGGAGCACCTGGCCGTTTAGGATGACGGCCGGATTGATCTGGCGCAGCGGGGCGAGGGTGAACGCCGGATCAACCTGGCCGTTGGCAAACAGCCGGGCGACGGCCGCCTTGCCGGCGCCACCGTGATTCGTGAACAGCCCGCCCACATACAGCCGGCCATCCGGCAGCGGCGCGAGGCGGATCGGCGCCACGTCGGTGCCGGCGACCGCAACAAAGTTGGTATCGAGGGAACCGGCCGGCTGGGCCAGCAGCCGCAGCGACAGCACAACCCCAGAAGCAGGAACGCGAGACGATAGCTCATGAGCACCCGGCTTTTAGCGAGCGGTTCGCCGGTGAGGCGAGCCGGATTAGGGTGATTACGTAGAACTACGTATCACGGCCGTCGTTCCCAGCTTCCAGATTCCTCGCCCCGCCGCCGTTTGCTTCAAGGCAAATGCCAGGCTGCTCCGAGAGGGGCCGCGTTTCGCGCCTGTCGGGGCAGCGGGCAGCCTGGCAGCCTGCCCTACTCCACCGCGCGGAACATCTGCGCGTTGAGGGCCGCGTTGATGCGATTGACCACGTCGAGCAGGTGCGCCCGGGTGGTGGCATCGCCGGAATTTGCCGCCTGGGCCTTCTGAGCGAGCACCGCCAGGCTGGCCCGGGCGAGTGTGGAGGCGTCTTCCGGCGCGAACTGTCCGCCGTTCTGGCGCAGGGCGAACCGCAGCAGCAACCGCAGGTGTTCCCTCTGAAGATTCCGCCGGGTGCTGGAGATGGCCGGGTTGCCGGCGTTGAGCTCACCCCAGATCGCGGCGTCCAATCCCGCGAAGAGTTCCGCCATGGTGAACGGTTCCTGGCCGGCGGCGCGGGCCTGGACCTCGTTGTCCTGCACACGGGCGAGCACGAGCGTGTTCAGCGCCCGGTAGAGCGCCCGTTGCTGCACCGCAAGCACCTGATCATGCCACGGAAAGTCCAACCGGCCGGTGTTGCTGAAGAACGAATCCAGGCCGGCGAGCCCATACATGCGTTCCGGCGCGAGCTTGGCGAGCAGGGTCGGCGGCAGTTTGTAGGCGTCGTCGCTGAAAACTTCCTTCGCGAGGAAGTCGAGCGCCTCTCGTTGCTTGGCGGCTGGCACCGGTTGGAGCGGCACCCGGCCGCCGGCATCCCCGGCACGGGCCCGCGAGGTTTCCACGCCGCCGATGAACTTCGCGGCGATGGCGGCGCTGCGGCCGAGTTCACCGAAGCCCCGGCCGACCACGCGGCGCAGGATTTGGAAACCCTCACCCGGTTCCACCAGTTTCGCCTCGGCGCGAGACCACAGTTCGCGCACCAACGCCACGCGCCGCCGCTCGAAGCCGAGCGGATCGCCGGAGGCATCGAACTGGTTCACGTAGGGGTCCATCGCGAACGCCGAGTAAGTGCCCAGCGCGTCCTCGTCCGTCGCGTAGCCGAGCAGCGGATCACCGGCGCGGGCGGCGATCGCCTTGAGTTCGTCCTCCTCCTTGCCAGCCGGCATGGGCTTGTAGGCGTATTCGATGGCCCAGAAATCGTAGGGGCCCAGGCGGGTCGGCACGAAGTCGCCCTGGGACTCGCCCGGCAGTGCCACGGCAACCGGGTTGTAGTCCATCACCGAACTCGCCTGGCTCACCGTGTGGGTCCGGTTGGTGTTCATCAGGTCGCCCGGCGGCAGGATTGTGCTCGCGCGGAAGTTGTGCCGCAGGCCCAGCGTGTGACCGACTTCATGGGCGACCACCTCGACAATGTATTCGTGGACCAGCCGCTTCGTGGTCTCCGGCGTGGTGTCCGGGCGCGTGGCGAGCACCGCGGCCGCGAAGGACGCCTGCTGGATCATCTCCGATGCGTAGGTGCAGAAGGCCGGCTGGCCGCGCCGCCATTTCGCGACGAGTTCGGACAGCTTCACCTCGCCCGTGGGCAGGACGGGTTCGATGGATTCTTCCGCCTCACGCCAGATACCACGCACCATCACCTCGCTGAAACCGATGTCGGCGTCGAAGATCTCGCCGGTGAACGGATTCGCCCGGGAAGGCCCGATGGCAAAGCCGGCGTCGGTGCCCGCGAACCAGCGGATGACGTTGTAACGCGTGTCGGCGGGATCCCAGTCGGCGTCGTCCGGCATCTCCCGGCACACGACGGCGTCCTTGAAACCGATGCGCTCGAAGGCGCTGTTCCACAGGAGCACGCCGGCGCGGAACGACTCGCGGTATTCCTTGGGGATCGTGTTCTCCAGCCAGAAGACGATGGGCTGCTTCGGCGCGGACACCGCGGCTGCCGGATCGGATTTCTCCAGGTTCCACCGGTGGATGTAGCGCCGGTAAGGCGACTTCTCGCGGTCGCTGGTGTAGTCCTGCTGCAACGAGAGGAAGTGCCCGACCCGCTCGTCGGCGACCCGGCGCTGGAAGCCGGCCGAATTCCGCAGCGTGCTGAACTCATACTTCAGCAGCAGCGGAATCGAGCGCGCGTCCGGCAGCGAAATGGACGAGTTCTTCGGGTTGTCCGAGACGTAGTGCAGCTGGAGCGTGAGCAGGACGTTCTCGGGAAACGCCTTCACGGACGCGAACCACGACGAACCGCGGTCGAAGCGGTAGCCGCCCGGCTTGTAGGCGTCGTTGAGCTGCGCGGCATAGCCCAGGAAGTCGTTGAGCAGCATGTCGCCGGCATCCACGAGGATGCTCTTGCGGTCCGGATGCGGCGCGGACAGCACCTTGAGCGTGCCAGCGACGCTGTCGCCAAACGACTGCTCCACCATCCGCGCGGCGGGCGTGCCGGGCGCGGCCGTGAAGTTCGGGTTCTTGATCACCCACTGAACCTGCTTGCCGATGCAGCGGAAATAGAACGGGAAATCCCCGCCCATCTGCGATGCATACAGGCCGCGCTCGCCGGGCGCCTTTTCCTGGGTGGAGGCGAACAGGAACAGCGTGTCGAACTGGTTCGTGTTCAGTTCGAGCAGCAGCTTGGTCGGGTCATTGGTCTGCC
>CAIWAH010000177.1 GCA_903910585.1 uncultured Verrucomicrobiota bacterium | reverse complement strand
TCGTCGGCGGACCATCACGCCCGCCAGCCCGATCAGCGCCGCCGCACCGGGAGCCGGCACGGCGAACGTGAGCGTGGAGTTGAAGCGCCCCGCCGTGGAGGTTGAGCCGGTGAAGGTGGTGGTGCCGTTCTGCTTGCCGGCGATCGCGAACTTCAGGGTCATGGTCTTCACCACGTTGTCGGCCAGGCCCGTCACCTCGATGGCGAATCGGCCGATCATCCAGTGGTTGTTCAGGTTCTGTCCCGCGGTGATGCCGTTGCCGGCGATGTTCCGGTCCGCCTTGGCGGTGTTGATGCCCGAGGTGTCATTGTTGTAGTAGCCGATGCGGGCGTAGGGGTTGCTCGCGGTGCTCGCGCCCACGGCGGGGTACCAGCCCGCGCCGCCCGTGCCAGCCACCGAACTGATCGCGGAGCCGGTGCCGGCGCCCCAGTTGCTGTCGAGCTGCATCTGGAGGCTGCTGCCGGCGCTGGCCTGATCACGGTTGCCGCAGGTGACGAAGCTGTCCCACGCGGCGGTGCCTGCGGAGGGCTTCCAACTGTTGTTGGTGCCGTCACCGTTGCTCTGCACGAAGGCGTCGCCCTGGTTCATGGTGTAGGCGCTGGTGTATGCCGTCACGCCGAAGGTGCTGCTGATGATGTCGGCGGTGCTGCTGCCCTTGATGTAGACGTCGAGCACCGAGTAGAAGCGCGCGCTGGCGCCGGCGCCCTCCTTGACGATGTACGAGTCGCCGAACAGCGTCGTCGGGGTGATGGTTGCGAATGCGGACGAGGCGGTCGCCACGACGGCGGCGGCGGAAGCGATGCGGATCACGGACATGAGGAACTCCTCTTCGGAAAAGTGATGGGGAAAGGAATCTCGCGGGAGCTGAAAGCCACCGGCTTTCGGGAAGCGATCACGCGAGCTGGTCCCGGCAGGGCCCCCACGATGGAGTCATGCCGGGCCGAGGTCTGGAAAGGGAGGGATTCGGGATGGGCCCGAATCCCTCCCTGTGCGGCGGATCCACCGTTCCCTTGGACCGTTCCCTGTGGTCCTTGGATGGATCGACGCCGCGACTTCCCGATGCACGCCGCATGAAGCTGCGCAAGGCCGGTTCCCAACGGCCTCGGGCGGTGATTCGATTCTTGCGTCTCGAAGTTCATGGTGTGTGCGACGGGAAAATGTTGTCTTTGGGGAAATGCGGGAACGAAGATCGGCGCGATGGCCGCGGGAACACGGGACACGACGGCGGGTTTCGGAGGGGGAAAGGGGCGCCGCGCATGTGCGCGAGCCCAGGCCCTGATCCACTCGCCGTTGGCCAGCCTTGCGATCGTCGGGCGCCTGGCCTGCGCATCCGACACTTCAACATGCCACGAACGGAAACCTAGTCAAGAAATGCATTGCAAATTTGTAAAGTAAATTCCCCGCTCCCGCCGCTTTCTTCCAAGTCCATGGCACATCCGCTTCCATCGTGTGGAAGAGGTCTCGCGTGCGAGCATTTCCCTTCGACGATCGGCCTGGCGACGAGGGTGCGCTCGTCGGGGGCGGGACGATCCTGTGGCTCGACAGCGTTCTGTCGATGGCAGGTCGGCCATGTCGCTGGTTGTCGTGGATCCTGGAGCGCGCCGAAGAAATCGATCCATGCCGCAGGACGGGGATGTCCTGTTGCGGGCAGAAGGCCTGAGCAGGCCCGATTCGATGCTTGGCGGCAGCCATCGCGAAGCGACGGCTCGCTGTGCAAAGGCACAGCGCCCTTTATGCCACTCCAACCGAAAGTCTTAGAACCTTGGGGAACCCTTTTCTCGACTCGCTTGACCGGCTTTCGGGGAACTTGGCCAGCCGGCAAATGGCCACCTTCATCCTGCCCTGATTTCGGGTTGAATCAACAAAAATACCCCCAAAACGAGAGAAAACCGCCCCGGCAGGCCGGGGCGGTTGGCTCTCGTGGTTGCGTCTCCGCGGATGAGACCGAATTCAGGCTCGGCTTCGTCGGCGGACCATCACGCCCGCCAGCCCGATCAGCGCCGCCGCACCGGGAGCCGGCACGGCGAACGTGAGCGTGGAGTTGAAGCGCCCCGCCGTGGAGGTTGAGCCGGTGAAGGTGGTGGTGCCGTTCTGCTTGCCGGC
>CAIWAH010000176.1 GCA_903910585.1 uncultured Verrucomicrobiota bacterium | reverse complement strand
TACACGAACCGCGGCCTGTCGTTCCTCGACCTGATCCAGGAAGGCAACATGGGCCTGATGAAGGCCGTCGAGAAGTTCGAGTATCGCCGCGGCTACAAGTTTTCGACCTACGCGACGTGGTGGATCCGCCAGGCGATCACCCGTTCGATTGCCGACCAGGCGCGGACCATCCGCATCCCGGTCCACATGATCGAGACGATCAACAAGCTGATGCGCGTGCAGAAGCAGTTGATCCAGGACTTCGGCCGTGAACCGACCCCCGAGGAAATCGCGGACGAGATGCAGATGCCGGTGGATCGCGTCCGCGCCGTCCTCAAGATGGCCCAGCAGCCGATCTCGCTGCAGAGCCCGGTCGGCGACAGCGATGACACGAACTTCGGCGACTTCATTGAGGACAAGTCCGCGGAAAACCCGTCGGACATGACCAGCTACTCGCTGCTCAAGGAGCGTCTGGCCGACGTGCTCGACTCGCTCACCGAGCGTGAGCGCAAGGTGCTGGAACTCCGGTTCGGCCTGACTGACGGATACAGCCGCACGCTCGAGGAGGTCGGCAAGCAGTTCAAGGTGACCCGCGAACGGATCCGCCAGATCGAGGCCAAGGCGCTTCGCAAGATGCGTCACCCGACCCGCCTCCGGCAGCTCCACGGCTTCCTCGAGGGCGAGGAGGCATTGGTTTAGTCCGCCAATTTTCAGGCCCCGCTTCGGCGGGGCCTTTTTGTTTCCGGAAGGCGCATTGAAAAGCAGTTGCGGCCACCGGAGTCGCTCCCCAACTTGGCCGGAACATGAACCTCTTTGTCACCGGCGGGGCCGGCTACATCGGATCAGTCTTTGTCGAGGAAGCCTGCAATGCCGGCCATGCCGTCACGGTGTTCGACAACCTCACCGAAGGGCACCGCTCGGCGGTGGACACCCGGGCGAAATTCGTCCAGGGCGATTTGGGTGAACGTGACCGGCTTGCCGCCGCCGTGAAAGACGCCGGGACCGAAGCGGTCATCCACTTCGCGGCCAGCGCGCTGGTCGGCGAGTCCATGACGAACCCCTCGAAGTATTTCCGCAACAACGTCGCCAACGGCGTCAACCTGCTGGATGCCGCGGTTGGCGCGGGGGTGAAGAAATTCGTGTTCAGCTCGACCTGCGCGACCTTCGGACCACCCGAGCGGGTGCCCATGGACGAAACGCTGCCGCAGCGGCCGATCAATCCCTATGGGGAGTCCAAGCTCATGTTCGAGCAGGTGCTGAAGTGGTATCGCGAGCTCCACGGACTCGACTTTGTCGCCTTCCGCTATTTCAACGCCGCTGGGGCCAGTGCCCAGTTCGGTGAGCATCACCGCATCGAGACGCACCTGATTCCCAACGTGCTGAAGGTCGCTCTCGGACAGAAGGAGCAGGTGGACATCTTGGGGACCGATTATCCGACTCCGGACGGCACCTGTATCCGCGACTACATCCACATCGCCGACCTTGCCCAGGCCCACCTGCTGGCCTTGGCGCCGAATCAAAGCGGCTTCTTCAACCTCGGCAACGGCGAGGGCTTTTCGGTCCGGCAGGTGATCGCCACCTGCGAAGCAGTTTCGGGCCGCAAGATTCCCGCGATCGAGAAGCCGCGTCGTCCGGGCGATCCGCCCAGGTTGATCGCGAGCGCGGGCAAAGCGCTCACCCAGCTCGGCTGGAAGCCGAAGTTCACCCGGATCGAGGACATCGTGGCCACCGCCTGGGCCTGGCATCTCAAGAACCCGAACGGTTATCGCGACTGAACCCCGACGCCCGATTTCATGCGTTTCGCATTCCCGCTGACCGCCCTCGCGCTGCTGTCCCTCATGCCGCTCCACGGCGCTGAGCCCGTCGAATACCGGGCGGCCCGATCCGTTCACCTGGGCTACCCGGCGCCGGAGGGCGAACTCTTCTGCACCGAGATGGTGATCGAGCAGTCGGTCAACGGCAGCTACTTCATGGCGGCCGGCTGGAACACCGGCTACTTCGGGCTTCAGCAGCTGGGCTCGCCGACGAACAAGGTCGTCATCTTTTCCGTGTGGGACCCCACCACGGGTGACGATCCCGGGGCGGTGAAGACCGAGGACCGCGTGGAACTGCTGCATGAAGGCGAGGGCGTCCGCATCAAGCGCTTCGGCGGCGAAGGCACCGGCGGGCAGTGCATGGCTCCGTTTGCGTGGGAGCTGGGCCAGACCAACCGGTTCGTGCTCCGCGGCGAAGTGCAGGACCGGAAGACCGCCTACACCGCCTGGATTTGGCGTCATGACCGGCAGGACTGGTGGAAGCTGGCGACCTTCCGGACCCGGACCGGCGGCAAGCCGCTATCGGGCTACTACTCGTTTGTCGAGGACTTCCGCCGGGACAAAAAGAGCGTCCACGAAACGCGCCGGGCCCGGTTTGGCAACGGCTGGCTCAGGACCACCAAGGGCGAATGGGTCGCGCTGAACCGCGCCCGGTTCACCGCCTCGGGTGCCGAGTGGGAATCCAAGGACAACATCGACGCCGGCCCCGACCAAGGTTGGTTTTACCTCTCGACCGGTGGCGACATTCGCAAGTCCCGCGAATTGCGTTCCCTGATGGAATTGCCGCTGCCGATTGCGCTGCCGGAAGGTGCGGTTCCGCCTCCGAAACAGCCCTGAACCGAAGCAGGGTCCCAGCCGCCGGCGAATTTCCGACCGGCGGAGCGGGAAATGGGGCTTGTTTTTTGGGCCTTCGCCCGAAATATCCCGCGCACTTTTATGAGTTTGCCTACGACCCCGACGGCTGCACCCGGGCCAGCGCCCGAGCAGGACGGCCCCCAAGTGGACCTCCTGACGTGGCTGGAACTGAACCGCAAACCGCTGCTCATCGGCTTGGCGGCGGTCTGCGTGGTCGTCGTGAGCACGATGATCATCCGCCACAATCGCCAGCAGGCGGAGATCGCCGCGAATTCGGCCCTCCTCCAACTGGTTCCGCCTACCAAGGCGGGAGACGCCGTCACTGCCCCCAAGGCTGCCGACCTGCTGAAGCTCGCCGAGGAGCAGGCCGGATTTGCCGCGGCCGCCCGGGCCCGCTTTCTCGCGGGCGGCCGGCTTTATTCCGAAGGCAAGTATGCCGATGCCCGCGCCCAGTTCGAGCAGGTGGAGCAGGCGGCTCCGGAGGGCTCCCTCGCGGCGAGCGCCGCGCTTGGCGTCGCCGCGTCGTGGGACGCGGAAAACAAGAACACCGAGGCGCTGGCCGCCTACCAGCGGGTGATCACGTCGTTCAAGGACGAGCCCGCTGCGGCCCATGCCAAACTCAACAAGGCCCGCCTGCACGAGACCGCCGGCCAGTTCAAGGAGGCGCTCGCGCTTTATGACGAACTGGGCCGCAGCCAGAGCAGCATGTTTGCGCTCCAGTCCGCGATGATGGCGCGGGCGCAGCTCCTCAGTGCGCATCCGGAACTGGACAAGCCGGTCGTGGCCACCAACGCGGTCAACGTCCTCACGCCGCCTCCAGCCAAGTAAAGTTGCCCTTTTTCCGCCCGCGGTCTTTGTTGGCCGCGGGCTTTTTCATTTTTTCGACATGAAACTGGCGATCATCGGGACGGGCTACGTGGGATTGGTGACGGGCGCTTGCTTCGCGGAAGTCGGGCACACCGTCTATTGCGTGGACAACAACGCGGAGAAGGTGGCGCTGCTCCAGGCGGGCGGCATCCCCATCTACGAGCCCGGACTGGAAGAGCTGGTGAAGCGCAACGTCGCCGCCGGACGGCTGCATTTCACCGCGTCCACGGCCGAGGGCGTCGAAAAAGCCGAGGTCATCTTCATCGCCGTGCCCACGCCGCCGCAGAACGACGGCTCGGTGGACCTCAGCTACATCGAGGCCGTCGCCCGCGAGATCGCCGGTAGCCTGACCGGCTACCGCATCATCGTGGACAAGAGCACGGTGCCCGTGAAAACCGCGGAGAAGGTCGCCGAGACGATCCGCCGCTACGCCAAGACCAAGGTCGAGTTCGACGTGGTGAGCAATCCCGAGTTCCTGCGTGAGGGTTTCGCGGTGGACGACCTGATGAAGCCCGACCGGGTCGTGATCGGCGTGGCAAGCCAGCGCCCGGTGACGGCGATGCGCGACATCTACACGCCGTTCAACGCGCCGATCATCGTCACCGACACCAATTCGGCGGAACTCATCAAGCACGCGGCCAACAGCTTTCTCGCGCTGAAGATCAGCTACGCCAACGCGCTTTCCGCGATCTGCGAGGCCAGCGGGGCCAACGTGCAGGAAGTGACCCGCGGCATGGGCCTCGACGCGCGCATCGGCACCCGCTTCCTGAACGCCGGCCTCGGCTTTGGCGGCTCCTGTTTCCCGAAGGATCTTTCCGCGTTCATCCACATCAGCGAGCAGCTCGGCTACGATTTCCGCCTGCTGAAGGAGGTGCAGCGCATCAACTCGGAACAGATGTCACGCTTCGTGAAGAAGCTCACCGACACGCTGTGGGTGCTCCGCGACAAGCGCATCGGCGTGCTGGGTCTCGCCTTCAAGCAGAACACCGACGACGTGCGCCAGTCGCCGGCGATCGACCTCTGCCAGCGGTTGCTGAAGGAGGGGGCGAAATTGCGCGTGTTCGATCCTGAGGCGATGGGCAAGGCCCGGGCCATTCTCCCCGAGTCGGAATCCATCTTCTAC
>CAIWAH010000175.1 GCA_903910585.1 uncultured Verrucomicrobiota bacterium | reverse complement strand
TGCAACGGCTGCTCGCCGACCTCTCGCAAAAATTGGTCGGCACCGAGACGCTGCACGAGTTCCTGCGGAAGATGGCCTTGCAGGTAAAACACGCCCACGAACACGGGGAACTCTTCAACGAGCTTCTCCACTGCCGTTTTGTCGGCCCGCCCGGCACCGGTAAGACCACCGCCGCACGGAAGCTGGGCGAACTATTCAAGGCCATGGGCTTGCTGAGTCGCGGCCACGTGCACGAAGTGGACCCCATCACCGGGTTCGGTTCGCAGTTTGTCAGTGAGTATGCCCAGCGGGTAAAGGCGCAGTTCCAGCAGGCCCGTGGAGGCGTGCTCTTCGTGGACGAGGCCTACCAGCTGGCCGAACAAGAACAGGGCCGGCTTATCCTCCACCAGATCGTCCAAACCCTTACTTCCCAAGGATTTAACGACACGGTCGTCATCCTCGCGGGCTATCGCGACAAGATGAACGACCTGATGGTGGTCAATAGTGGGCTCGGACGGCGCATTCCCCACGAAATCGTGTTCCCGCCTTTCAGCGTTGAGGACCTTCTGAAGCTGCTCTGGCAGGTGCTAAACGTCCGCGGCTATGTTGTCCACGGGGCCGACCGCAAGCCAGTCACCGCGGCCCTCCGAAGCCGATTTGAAGCCCTGATCGTCGCGCCCGACTTTGGTAATGCCGCCTCCGTCATTTCCCTAGTAAATGAGGTGATCGGCCGCCAGAATCAGCGTGTTCAGGCGACGGGCGCCGCGGATGCCCGGCGAATCCTCCCCGAAGACATCAGCGCGGAGACAGCCAACGCCAGCAATGTAGGGGAACTGCTGGGTCGCTTCGAACAGGATTTCATCGGCTTGGCTGACATGAAGCGGCGCATCCAAGCCGTGGTGGACGATGTCCGCGTTGCCATGGTGTTGGGCTGCTCCAAGCCGCGGGCGCCCCGATTGCTGTTCCTCGGCAACCCCGGCACCGGCAAGACCACGGTGGCCCGGGAGCTGGGGCGCATCCTGAAGGCGCTCGGCTGCACGGTAAGCGACCGCTGCGTCGAAACGCGCGGAACGGAGCTGAAGGGCAGCTTTGTGGGTCATTCAAAGGACCGCGTGCTGAAGGCGTTCCAAGATGCCCGGGGCGGAGTGCTGATCGTAGACGAGGCCTATTCCCTGGCCTCCGGCTCTTGGCAGAGCGACTCGTTCGCCGTCGAAGCCATTGACACCCTGGTGGGCCAGCTCCTGCTGCCGGCAAATGAGCAGACTGTGGTAATCCTCGCGGGCTATCCGGAACCGATGGCCCGTTTTCTGGAGTCCAATCCAGGGTTGGCCAGCCGATTCCCGGATGAAGTCAGTTTTCCAGATTACACCGCGGAGGAATGCCTCGAAATACTCCAGCGTCAACTGGACCGGACCGAGAGAGACAACGGCCTGCCGCTGACCGCAGATGGCGTTAAGTCTCGTCTCCTCGGTGCCATCGAGGATTTCCGGTCACGACCCGCCTTTGGCAACGCGAGGGAGATGGAGAACCTACTGGCCCGCATCCGGCAGGCCCGGAATCATCGAGTCGCCAACCTGCCTCAGGAGCAGATCCGGGTGCAGGCCGGACTGGTGCCAGCGGACGTTTTCGGGGGAATTGAGTCATGGCGCAAACGACCCAGCACAACCTGAGAGGGAGCGTCGCCGCAGCGGTGCTCCAACAGCTCGCCAGCAGCGAACCCGCGGGCGCCGACAACCTACGCCCGGCCGTGCTCCGGCTGGCCGCCGCGCTCGTGCAGCTGGCCGATACGAATCGTCCGGGCGGGACGGACGCATCGGTTCCCGGCTCTCCGGGCGCCGAAAAGGCGCTGGCCGAATGGTGCGCCCGGTGTTCCGAGGTGCTCGCGGCCATGGCCTATCCCCTGCAGGACCTCGGGCCCGCTCTCGCCGGCGAGCCGCCTCGATCCGATATCGAATCATTCGCCCACCTTGCCCAACGACTGGCGGAACAGGCGGGCCAGACCGGTGATAGTCTCAACGGGGCCTGCGGTGCGCTGCGTAGCCAGGGCAGCCGGCTCCTCCAGCGGGCCAGCCAGCTCGGGGCGACCGCCCGCAGTGTCCAGCTCGAGCGCCTGCAGCTTGCCGACGACCTCAGGCAGCTTGAGGTGCTCGAAAAACAGCGGGCCTCCTTGGGGGCGGAACGCACCGTGGTCGCCGAGCGCATGGCCTCCCTTCAGGAACGACTGCGCCTCGCCGAATCGACTCCGGAAAAATGCCGCCTACTTGAAAAAGAGGTCGATCGCCACGAGACGCTGGCTGGGGAACTGCGTGCCCGACTGAAGGAACTCGAGCAGACGCGGAAGGATCTGGAGACGGACAAAGCGTCACTCGGGGATCGGCTCCGGCAGACCGAGCAGCTGATCGAGGAGCTCAAACGGTCGCCAGAGGAAGAACTGTTGCGGACGGTGGAGGCCATCTGGCGCGCTGTCGGCGACCATCATTCCCATCGAACCTGAGATGAGCCGCGCAGCCTCATCATTGGCCGATTCTTCATCGCTCATGGGCTGGAACGCCCGGCGGGCGGACTGGAAAAGCACGCTGCTGACCGGAGCGGAGCGGCTCCACTGCTGCCTGTCCGCCGGCGGCAAACCACCGTGGGACGAATTACGTCATGAGGTCGCCCTACCGCTGCTGCGGGGACTGAAATCCGGCCAGCCCGTTGTCGAGGGCTGGTTCTGTTTCCTGCTGCTCAGCTCACCTGCGGTCCGACATCTCCTGCGCGTCCAGTTGCTGGAGCGGCTGACCGCGACCGGCGTCTATCATGATCTGGCGGACCTGCCGGATATCACCGGCAGCTCGGTGGCGGCGCTGCTTGCCGAATCCTTGAACTGGTCTAGCCCTGAGGCGGAATGCCTTTTCGCCCTGGTCGAGCGCGCCATCTCCACCGGATCGCTTCCTCCCAAAAACGCCGCCGACGCCATGTTCCTGGCAGTCTCACTCCAAGGGCCGCCTGCCGGTTCTCCGCGGGCAGCGGTGGGCAGCCATGGGGCTGACCTGCTTGCAACAGCGGCATGGATCCGGCAGTTCCCTGATGCAGAAGGGACCGGCACGCTCCCTTCCTCCGACCTGTTCCGCGAGTGGCTGAAAACTGCCGCGTTCCGGGGCCTGCGGCGGAGCTGGAGCCGTAGTTCCGGCCACCGTGCCGGGAAGCAGCGCTGCACGAATGTCCCGTCCCACTGGCAGCCTCTGCAGGGGCATCCGGTCCTGCCGGAAGGTTACGGTGCCATGCTGGTCGAGTGGGCGCTCGCCTGCCTCCGCGCCTGGCCTGATCGCGAACGCCTTGTGGAGGAGAACCACGCCGAGATCCAAGAACGCGGGCACGCCCTGCTAAGCTTGGTCCGGAAATGCCTGGCCCGCGTTGAACACGCCGACCGCCTGAACAGCTGGCTGGAGACGGGCGCTGCCGGCCTGCTATCCCCACCGTGGAACCGCCACAGGCTGCGAACGTCACCCACTGGGAACACCACCCTTTTATGGACCTAAAGAGACTAATCAGAGATCATCTCAAACCCGCGTCAGCGTTCGCAGCGATCCGGTCATCCGAGCTCGAGGCCACCCTCGCAGAGCAGCTGAGAGAATCTACCGCGCCAGCGTGGATGACCCAGGCTGCAGACATCGTCCGGGACCGCCTTCGCGACCTGATCAAGGAAGTCAAAGGCCAGTTTGTGGAACGGGACCAGGAGGCTGAAGCGGTGGCGGCCGCGCTCCTAAGCGGAGTATCCATCGTCCTTTTTGGACCGCCGGGCACCGCCAAAACGGCGCTGGTGAAGGAGTTCGCGAGCCGGTGTGGCCTCGGGCCGGTGGATGAGCTGCCCACCGATGACCCGGGCGGAAGCAAATCTGCACGTGCGGAGGACGAGGGGCGCGGTTTCTTCGAATACCTCCTCACCAGTCACACGATGCCCGAGGAACTGTTCGGCGGCGCCGACCT
>CAIWAH010000174.1 GCA_903910585.1 uncultured Verrucomicrobiota bacterium | reverse complement strand
GGCTTGCCATTCTTATACCACTGATAGACGACCACGTTGCCGTAGTCCGCACCATAGGCCGAGGTGCCGGTCGCCGCCGCCGTGAAGGTCAGCGCGCTGTTGGCAGTCACCGTGGTGTCGGTCGGAGCGGTGGTCAGGTTGATGGACGCACCCACGGCATCCACCGGGCTTTCCAGCACTGCGCCCCGCAGCGGGGTGAGGCTGCCGGCGGGCGTGGGGTCGCCTTCCTTGCGGATGGCCACCTGGCCCCAGTCGCCGCCGCCGCCTTCCTTCACGAAGAACGCGAGGGCATACTTGGTGCCCGCCGTCAGCGCGATCGGCTCGGAGGTTTCTTCCGGCACCGTGCCGTCGGCGCCGATTTCCTGGAAGCCGGCGCAGCAGCCGGTTTCATTGGCGACGGCGGTGTCGCTGAACGGGTCAGGGAACGTGGTGCCCTGCTTCACGAAGAGCGCCGAGGCGTCGTCCGAACGGACGAAGAAGCGGTAGTTGCCGCTTTCGGGCGGGGTGAAGATACCGGTGATGCGGACGAGGTGGTTGTCACCCCAGGTGTCGCCGAAGTTCGTGGTTTCACCGAAGCTGAAACCGTTCACGAAACGCACGCGGTCCGGAGCGTCCGCGAAGTGCGGATCGGCGATCGCGTCCGCGATCTGCGAGTTGCTCGGGATGCCGTTCCACTGTTCGGCCTTCACGAAGCCCACGCCGGGCACGTCCTGCACGGTGGTGACCGTGAGGGTCGCATCGGGGCCGGTCAGACCTGCGATGTT
Source organism: uncultured Verrucomicrobiota bacterium (assembly GCA_903910585.1). Taxonomy (GTDB): domain Bacteria; phylum Verrucomicrobiota; class Verrucomicrobiia; order Limisphaerales; family UBA9464; genus CAIWAH01. The sequence goes on along the minus strand of CAIWAH010000174.1, from coordinate 6,293 downwards.
CTTGCCGCGGACCTTGTAGGTCACCGACTGGCCGGGCTGCACGCCGCGGTCGTCGAAGGACAGGGTGGTCAGCAGCGGGGCGATCACGACGCCGTTGCGCTCGACTTCATATGCAACCTGCGCGTTGGGATTGCCGGCAACGGTCGCCGCAGTCCACGTCAGCAGCACGCGCCGGGAACCGACCTGCGAGGCAGCGAGGTTGCCCGGAGCTCCGGGAACCGCCGTGACCGCTTCCGCCGTGGTCTTCAGCTTGATGTTGTCGAAGTGGGTGTTTTCGTTGGCGCCACCGGTCCGGCCCGCGAACACGAGCTGACCGGCGGACGGGAAGTAGGAGGTCTGGAAGGCGTCCAGAATCTTGCGGCCCTTCCACGACACCGTGAGCTTGGCGTCGCTGGTCACCGTAATGGCGAACGGCTGCCAGCACAGGCCAGCCCATGATCCTTCAGCGCGGGGATCCCCACCGCCGTCCCAATAGGCGGCATTGTAAGGTCCGGTCTGGAGCGAGGTGTTGTCGTCGCAGGCACCGTTGCGGGTCGGCAGGCCCGTGCGGTTCACGGTCACGTTGTCCACACGCACGATGATGCCTTCGATGTCGGCGCCGTCGGGCAGGGCGTTGCCAGACCAGGTGTCGAAGAGCACCGCGATGCCGGTGGTGGAGCCGCCTTCGGGGATGCCGCCGGCGAAGCCGCTGCTGGCATCGGTCAGGACGGGGTCGCCATCACGCGCGAAACTGACGCTGAAGCCGTCAGCGGGACGGCCGGAGTTGCCCTGGGCATTACCGACGCGGAGGTCGGCGGTGAAATCAAAGCCGGTGACGACTTTGCCCGGGTCAATGTTGGGGAACACGATGCCGGCGACCTGACTGTTCTGGGAGTAGGTCATCGCCAGGAAGCCGCCGGGATTGCCGCCGGTGCCCACCCAGGGGGCGTCGTTGTTGCCGCTGATGGAGAGGACACCGCCCGTGAACGGATCCGAGGTGAAGTCATAGGTGACGTCACCGGCGTGGATTGGAACGAGACCGCCCAACGCGAGCGCGCAGGCGAGACCGGTCAGCACACGGGTGCGGCCGACCGGCCTGGTCCGCCCGGCAGTTGGAACTGCCGGGAAGGACGGGTTTGGAGTCATGGATGGCATAGGAGCTAACATGAACTGCAGATGTGATGTGGTGATATCCCGAACAACCCTTGAACGCTCTCTGCAGACAGCAGGTCCGCGTCGGTTGGCGGAGGCCGCGATCCCTCGCGGTCCAAATGACTTTGGACACGCGCGGGCGTGGACCGGGCCAACCTGAGTGGACGGGGCATCTGGTCGCATTTGCGATTTTTCTCCGCCGGGTCCGCCAAACTTTTCCGGACTTTTTTCCTCAGCCCGTCAGTGGCTTTCCGGTGGTATGCATTCCGCTCACGCCGTCGCGGTCGCCATGGTCAAACTCCGCCGTCGCCAAAATTGTAACCAAGTCAGCCCTCTGGCACTCACTGTCCGGCGTGTCAGCTCGACCCTGGCCTTTCCTGAAACTGATGCTGTGCCCTCCCTGAATGCCGGAAACAACCGTGCGGAATCGCATGCCGGACCTAAAACCGTTTGAGGCCCATTCGGCCGCTGAGCTGTTGCCGCTGGTTTACGATGAACTGCGGCGGATGGCGGGCTACCGCATGGCCCTGGAGGCTCCGGGGCACACCCTCCAGCCCACCGCGCTCGTGCATGAGGCCTGGATGCGGCTGGTCGGCACCGGGGGCGCCCAGTTCCAGGACCGCGGGCAGTTCTTCGCCGCGGCGGCGGAAGCCATGCGCCGAATTCTGGTGGAATCGGCCCGCCGCCGGCAGGCGCTCAAACGGGGCGGGGGCGCCGAGCATACCGAACTCGACGAGCTGGAGCTGCCCGTGATCGCCCCCGTGGATGAAATGCTGGCCGTGGACGAGGCCCTCAATGCGCTCGAGCTGGAGGATCCGCAGGCGGCGGAACTGGCCAAGCTGCGCTACTTTGTCGGCATGACCATGGAGGAGGCGGCGGATGCCCTGGATCTGTCGCTGCGGGCGACTGAACGGCTGTGGACTTTTGCGCGGGCGTGGTTGCGCCGGCGGTTGGAGAGCGCCCTGCGCTGAGACCGACCGGTGAAGACCGAGGCTCCAGATCCGCGGCCGGCGTCCCGTTTGCGCGAGGCCTTCCTGAGCTGCGCCGAAGCGGCCACTCCGGAGGAGCGGGACCGTCTGCTTGCCGAAATCGGACTGCACGACCCCGAACTTCGCCCAGCCGTGGAAGCCCTGTTACGCCACCACCGGGCGGATGAATTCCTCGAGCGTCCGGCCGTGGCCGTGGTTCGGCCGGTGCCCATGTCAATGGCCGGACCCGTTCCCGGGTCAATTCTGGGGCCTTACCGGCTGGATCGTGAACTCGGCGCGGGTGGCTGCGGGCTGGTGTTCTCGGCGGAACAGGAGCAGCCCGTGCGGCGCCGGGTCGCCATCAAACTCATCAAGCCCGGAATGGATTCGCGGGCGGTGATCGCCCGCTTCGAGCTCGAGCGGCGCACGTTGGCGCGCATGGAGCATCCGCACATCGCCCGCGTGCTGGACGCCGGCACCACGCCGACCGGGCAGCCGTTCTTCGTGATGGAGCTGGTGCCGGGCGTGCCGATCACCCGCTTCTGCGACGAGGAACGGCTGGGCATCGCTGCACGGCTGCAGCTGTTTCTCCGCGTGGCGGCGGCCGTCGAGCACGCACACGAGCGCGGGGTGATCCATCGCGACCTCAAGCCGTCGAACATCCTGGTCGCGTGGCAGGATGGCGAGGCTTGGCCGCGGGTGATTGATTTCGGGGTGGCCAAGGCCCTGGCCGCGGAGTTGTCGAACCAGACCACGTTCACTGTGCCCGGCTTCTTCCTCGGCACGCCGGCCTACATGAGTCCGGAACAGGCGGACCTGCAACGGGGCGCAGTGGACCGCCGCACCGACGTGTATGGCCTCGGGGCGCTGCTCCACGAACTGCTGGTCGGCTCGCCTCCCTTTGGCCACGGCGAACTCACGGTCCGCGGCCTTGAGGCGATGCGGAAGACGATCTGCACGGAGGATGCCCGGCCGCCGTCGGCATCGCTGAAGACATTGTCGGCAACGGCCCGAGACGAGGTGGCCGCGCGGCGCGATACCACGCCCGGCCGGCTGGCCTGGGAATTGGGACAGGAAGCCGACTGGGTGGTCCTCCGCGCGTTGGAGAAGGAGCCGGACCGGCGTTATCCGACGGTCGCGGCGCTGGCGGCGGATGTGCGGCGGATGCTGCATCACGAACCGGTTGAGGCGCGGCCTCCCGGACGGATCTATCGTCTGCGAAAACTTGTGCGCCGGCGCCCGCTGGTGTTTGCGTCGGGGGCCGCGTTTGTGGTTCCGATGCTCGTGGGGTTGGCCCTTTTCCTGTGGCAGAGCCGGGAAAAGGACGAGGCGCTCGAGCTGGTGTCCATCGCCCAACGGCAGGAACACCTTCAGAAGGAACGGCTCGCCCGAGCACGGGACGATGAGGCTCGCCTGCGGGAACAGACGGAGTCGCTCGAACTCCAGGCCCGTCGGCGCGCCTACGCGTCCGCGATCAGCCTGGCCCAGCAGGCTTTGGCGGCGAACAACCTCGGGCGCGCGGTGGAACTGCTGGACTCGCAACGCCCGTCCCTGGGACAGCCCGACCTGCGCGGATGGGAATGGCGGCACCTTTGGCTGAGTTGCCGGAGCGAGGCGGTGGCGCGCGTGGGTCAACTGACCAACGAGGTGCACGGGGTTGCGGTCTCGCCCGACCATCAGTGGATCGCAGCGGCCGATCCCGAGAGCGAAGTCCGGGTATGGAGCGCGGATCACGGCCGGCCACCGGTCCACCTGCCCCGGGCGGTCCGTTCGTCGCCGCTCCTCTTTTCCTCCGCCGAACCGCGGCTCGTCTATGCGCTGGACAACCGCGGCCGCGGCGCCGCCGGAGAACTCCTGGTGTGGGATCTGCGCGAGCGAAGGGAAAAGGACCGCCTGCGGCTTGCGGGAAGGTTTTCCGGCCTGGTCATGTCCCGGGACGGGCTACGGCTGCTGACGTTGACGCCGGAGGGCGAGCTGGAGCGTTGGAATCTGGCCACCCTGCGTCGCGAAGGGCGCACCGAAGTGGGGGCCACCCGTCGCGGGCCGGGACCGGGGTCACCGCTGCTGGCAGGCGACGCGGAGCTGGAGCGGATCGTTTACTTTGGCGAAGGACATCGCCTGGAGATGCGCGATGCCCGCACCGGCCAGCTGCTTTGGCGTCACGAACAGCGGACTGGGGAGCTCTGGCGGTTGTCCCTGTCTCCCGACGGCGCGCTGCTCCTCGGGGCCGGCGGCCCGCGGGAGGGCGGCCAGATTCGGCGCTGGGATGCCCGCGACGGGCGGGAGCTTCCGCCGCTGGCGGGCCACGCGGCGTGGGTGGCCGATGTGAAGTTCCTCGGCGATGGTGACCGGTTTGTATCCGTGGGTGCTGACCAGACCCTCCGGCTCTGGTCTGTTCCGGGTGGAGAACTGCTCCGCACGTGGCGCGGTCACCGGTCCGAAGTCTGGAGCGTGGGTGTTTCGGCGGATGGGCAGAGGATCGTTTCTGGTGGCAAAAACGGTGAAGTGCTCCTGTGGGATCCGCGGCTTCCAGCCCGGGAATCGGTGCCGTTGCCGCTGCCCGGAATTCTGCGGACGTGGGGCTTTGCCCCGGACCAGGGCGCGCTGGTGCGATTGGATGATCTGGGCCGGGTATGGCGTGGTCCGGTGGGCTCGACCAATGCGACGCTGCTGTTTGAAACCGGGCCGATCCGATTGGGCGGGGTGCTGTCCGGCGATGCCCGGTTGCTGGCGGCGGGCACGCCCCACGGCTCCTTGGCCGTCTGGCAGGTGTCCGATGGACGGAAGCTCGCGGATGTCGGCTCGGCCACCGAATTCCGGGTGCCGGTGGCGATCCTGTCTGGCACCACGAACCTGGTGACGTTCCAGCCGCGGGAGCGCACCTACACCCGCTGGGACCTCAGCACCGGCGTCCCGATGGAGTCCTGGGCGGCCAATTCATCGGCCCGCGGGTTCGAGGCCCAGGCGGCCTTGGAGTTGCCCGACGCCCGCATCCGCTTTGCCACTGTCGGCAGCGAAGGTCAGGTCAATCTGCGCTGGCTGGGCGGCGGGCGCGACGAGGGGTTCTCCATTGCGCTCCGGCAGGCCGGTAACCTGGCTTTCAGTGCCGACGGAAAGCGTCTGGCGGCGGCCAGCGGCTCGGGGCGGGCGGTGGTCTGGGAACTGGACCCTCCCCGGCGGCTGGGCGAATTCGGAGGCTTTCTGCTTGGGACGCACGGCGCCGGATTTTCCCCTGCCGGCGACCGGCTGGCCGTGGCCAGCCTGGGGCGGGAGGGGGTCAAACTGTTTGATCTGAACAGCCAGGTCGAATTGCTGACCCTCGCCGTGGAGGATAACCGGATGGTGAACCGCGTCCGTTTTTCGCCGGACGGTCAATGGCTGGCCGCTTCCACGCCGGAGGGCCAGTTGCAGTTGTGGCGGGCGCCGAGCTGGGAGGAGATTGCTGCGGCCGAGCAGTCTTCCCGTTGAGCTGCTGCGGAACGCGCACGGACATTTTCCCCATTGAAATCTGCCTTTGTGCCGGCCGCGGGCCGATGGACGGGCGCCGAATTTCCGCTCGAATTTCAGGCCCGGTTTCGGCGTGCATCTCCGCATGACCACCTCCCGCCGCGAATTCCTCTTCCTCTCCGCCGGTGCGCTGGGGGCAGCCGGATTGCTGGCGGCCGGTGCGGCGCCGCTGCGTGCGGCGGTCATCGGTCACACCGGCCGGGGCGACTACGGTCACGGGCTTGACCGGATATTCGCCGGACGCCCCGGACTCGAACTGGTCGGGATCGCCGATCCGGATGAGGCCGGGAGGCGGCGCACGGCGAAGTCGCTGGGCGCGCCGCGGGCCTACGCCGACTGGCGCGAGCTGCTGGAACGGGAGCGCCCGCAGCTCGTGTCCGTGGCGATGCGTCACGCCGACCAACATGCCGAGATCGCCCTCGGCTGCCTTCAGGCCGGAGCGCACCTTTACGTGGAAAAGCCGTTTACCCGGACGCCCTCGGAGGCGAACGGCGTGCTGAAGGAGGCCCAGTCCCGCGGGCTAAGGGTCGCGGTGGCGCACACGATGCGCCTGACGCCGATTGCCCGGAAGCTGCGCTCGGCACTGGCGGACGGGCTCATCGGCGAGCTTCGTGAGATGCGCGCCTACGGCAAACAGGACCAGCGGGCCGGCGGCGAAGATCTCATGGTGCTGGGCACGCACCTGTT
>CAIWAH010000173.1 GCA_903910585.1 uncultured Verrucomicrobiota bacterium | reverse complement strand
CCCCGCATCCATTCCATCGTGGGCGTAACAGGATCCTTGACAGTCGGGAGTGGGGGCGCAACTAGCCAAGGGCATTCGGAGGCTTGCGCCCTGTTTGATGCTGCAGCCAAAGAAGCTGCCATCGAATAGGTCCGCGAGTTCAAGGATTCCACGGTCGAGCTGATCATGCAACAATCCAGCAATTGATCGTTCCAATGTCACGCGGACCCGGAAGACACATTTGAAGGCGGCAGCCGAAAGCCCTGGCCGGCGCTGGCCGGCACGGGAGAGATTGGCGAGGTTCCAGTATAGGTCGAGTTCGCGCCGTGCTGCGCCCCGGATGCACGCTCCAACGGGAGGTAACACTTCGAATCGATGAAGTGATTTGAATGATTCTGCCCAAGCAAGGACCTCTGTATGCTCATCAAATGAAAGGTTCCGTCCCATTCGCGTTTTCTCGATTCCTTATTGGTGGGGGATTCGTGTGGCTGGTTCAAACGGCGCTACACTGTTCTTTACAGGCTCAGGAGCATTTGTTGAGCCGACAAGGGTTCGTTCGGCGGTAGTTCCCCATCAAGCATCATTCGTATTGCCTCACAAAGCCGGCGACTGAACTCCACAGGTACTGCATTGCCAATCTGCCGATGCTTTTCGAGAACTGTGCCAGCGAAGCGGAAGCTATCAGGAAACGTCTGAAGGCGAGCGCACTCGCGTACGGTCAGACGGCGTGGAGGAACGGGAGACGTGTAGTACCCGTCCCTGTCCGTGTACTCTTCTCTCGGCACAGGCTTCCATGACCATGCACCAGGACCTCCTTCGAGCCAGACGTCTGGGAATAGGATGGTGGCGTATATGGGACGTATCGAAGCCAGCACGGTACGGCCGGGCAAATGGGGACGCGGCTTGCGGTAGTACCACTGCCAGCCCTTGGTCCCTTTCCTCTCGCGACCAGAATACGGGGCGGGAAGCTTCGCATCCGGAATGTCCTTCAGAGAACCGCCATTGGGAATGTGCGACGCGATCGCAAGGTCAGTCCCTACGAGGGGCATTGCGACATGGTCGCGACCGTCCAAAGTCCCGCTGGATTGGTACTCGTCCGGTGGGCCCAGGTCTGCCAGCGCGGACTCCATCGAAATCAGCCCAGGGCTGCAACGGGTGTAGTTATGGTGTTCTTTGTCCACTGGCGTTGGCCAAGGCCAACCCCGGAATACATCTCGGCGCACACCCAAGACGATCTTTCGATGGCGGAACTGGGGCACACCGTAGAACTGCGTCACTACATCGCGTTCTCGGATGAGGTATCCGTTATCCGTTTCCGCTCTCACGGCTTCTAGAAAGGACGGCAACTCGCTACCAAAGCCTGTCACGTTCTCCATGACGAACACCTTGGGCCGGGCGTAGGCCACAGCACAAAGGTACGCACGCCAGAGCTGATTCCGTGGGTCAGCCGAGTCCTTCGAACCCGCCGAAGAGAATCCCTGACACGGCGGTCCACCAAGCAGCAGGTCAACATCCCGAGGCAGCAGATTCGAGAATGGTTGGGAAAGGTCGCGTACATGGGCACGTCCCCTGAGATTTCCATTGTAGGTTTCAACCGCTAACGGGTCGGCATCGGCGGCGAAGACGGACTCAAAACCCGAGAGCTCGGCTCCTAAATCCATGCCACCGCAGCCGCAAAACAGTCCTATCGAAGTCCGTCTGCGTGTAGTCATCGACGGCGCTCTCCAGCATGTCCCGAAGGCGGTGCAAAAAGTTCCTGGTGTACAACACTCTGCTGGGCAGCTCCTGCGCTGCCTGATGCCGAAACAATCGGCTGCGGGCGAAGTCCCTGCCGAGTAGCCACATGATGAGCGTGCGTTGCGACTTCAGCGCTCTCGTTAATGCCATCACCCACAAGCTGCCAGTCGTAGAAGCGGGGACCGAGCGCTCCGGCAACGGCTCGCGGATGCTGCGATTGCTCATCGTGGCCGAGGCCGTAGTCCGCTAGGCGAAGGGTCTCGGGAAGTGTCCACCCCTCACCGTGATTTTGAGCAAGGAAGGACGCCACTCCAGCATCGCGTGCGCCGCCGTATTCGCGGATTTTCGCCTCGAGGTCGTGGAAGGCAACTAGCGTCAGAACGGTTTGCCGAAGTTCAGGATCGCGGTCTTTGTCAATTCGCCAGAAGCCCTTTCCGAATAGCTCACGGGTGAACTTTCTGTCATTCGATT
>CAIWAH010000172.1 GCA_903910585.1 uncultured Verrucomicrobiota bacterium | reverse complement strand
GTCGTGGGTCGGCCGACGGTTCCGCGACCTGAATGGCGCCTCGACCGGCCGACGGGTCCGGACTACGTTCCCGCCACATCTATGGCCGATCCGCGTTACGCCAAACTTGCCGACCTGCTCATCAGCTACTCCTGCGACCTGCAGCCGGGCGAAGCCATCCTGCTCGACATGGTCGATGTGCCCGACGAGATGACCGTCGCGCTCATCCGGGCCGCCCGCGCGGCCAAGGCCACCCCGCTGGTGGAATGCCGCCATTCCCGCGTCACCCGCGAGCTGCTGCGGGGCACCGACGAGAACCATGCCGGACTGATGAAGGGCCTTGAGCTTGCGCGCATGAGGAAGGTGCAGGCCTACGTCGCGATCCGCGGTGCGCACAACGCCTCCGAGTCCAGCGACGTGCCCAGCGACCGGCTCCAGCTTTATTCCAAGACGCTTCGCCCCGTCCTCGACCACCGGGTGAACAAGACCAAGTGGTGCGTGCTCCGCTGGCCCACGCCGTCCATGGCCCAGGCCGCCAACATGAGCACCGAGGCCTTTGAGGACTTCTACTTCAACGTCTGCACCATGGATTACCGGAAGATGGCGAAGGCCATGGAGCCGCTGACGCTGCGCATGAAGCGCGCCGACAAGGTCCGCCTCGTCGCACCCGGCACCGACCTCAGCTTCAGCATCAAGGGCATCGGCGCCCGCCCCTGCGAAGGTCTCCGCAACATTCCCGACGGCGAGGTCTTCTCCTGCCCGGTGAAGGACTCCGTGAACGGCACCATCGCCTTCAACACGCCCACGATCTACGCCGGCACCAAGTTCGAGAACATCCGGCTGGAGTTCATAGCCGGGAAGATCGTGAAGGCCACCGGCTCGAACGAGAAGAAGCTCAACGAGATCCTCGATACCGACGCCGGCGCCCGCTACATCGGCGAGTTCAGCCTCGGCTTCAATCCGCACATCATGAACCCGATGTGCGACATCCTCTTCGACGAGAAGATCGCCGGCTCGCTGCATTTCACGCCCGGACAGGCCTACGAGGACTGCGACAACGGCAACCGCTCCGCCGTCCACTGGGACATGGTGCTCATCCAGCGGCCCGAATGGGGCGGCGGCGAGGTGTGGTTCGACGGCGAATGCATCCGCCGCGACGGCAAGTTCCTGCCGAAGGATTTGCAGCCGCTGAATCCGGAGAAGCTGAAGTAAGCCATCAGCGCTGGAGGCGCGACAGACGGTAGCCTCGGGCGTGAGCCTGAGGTAGACAGTAAGAAACAACGGAGCCCCAGAGGGGCGAAAGAACCTCGAACAGACATCTGAAACTTCGCGCCGCCAATTGCCATGCCCAAGACCAATCACCTCCTAAGTTTCGCAACAGACAACGACGGGCAGTTGTTCATCCATGCGGACATTGCAGGTGTGGATTGCTTGATTCGTTCGCTCACGCATCTCCGTCAGCATCTTAATGAGGGTGTTTGCGAGCATGACCACTTTATGACTGAGTCTTGGGGAGGCAGCGGTTTGACCGAGCAGACCTTGGGAAAGGGCGTGCAGACAATCCACCACGTGAAGATTTATGGCTGGACGCCAGAGTGGGTCCATAAGCACGGCCTTTCGGCCTGACCTGCACCCATCATTTCTTCAATGGCCGTTACTAGATCCATGATCCGCTCCGCCATTACTGTCTGCCTCGTCCCTGAATCCCGTTCCGGCCCGTTCGTCTTCCACGACGGCCTCGAAGCAGGCCTTGCCCAGGCCAAGGAACACGGCTTCGACGCCGTGGAGATTTTCCCGCCGCACGCCGACGACCTCGACGGGCTCGCGCTTCGCAACCAGCTCCGCGCGCACGGACTCCAGCTCGCCGCCATGGGCACCGGCGCCGGCTGGGTCCGCCGCAAGCTCACCCTCACCGATCCCGATCCGCACGTCCGCATGTGCGCCCGCGACTTCATCGGCGCGGTCATTGATTTCGCCGGCGGCTTCGGCGCGCCCGCCATCATCGGTTCCATGCAGGGCCGCTGGGGCGGCGATGTCTCCCGGGAACAGGCGTTCGCCTGGCTGAAGGAGGAACTCGACCAGCTCGGCCCGCGCGCCCACGCACTGGAATCAACGCTGTTGCTCGAACCGCTGAACCGCTACGAATCGAACCTCTTCAACACCGTCGCCGAGACACTGGCCTTCCTCGACACCTTGCGGACCAAGAACGTGAAGCTGCTCTGCGATCTGTTTCACATGAACCTCGAGGAGGCCGACATCGCCGCCGCGCTGCGCCTCGCTGGACCGCGCCTCGGCCACGTCCACTTCGCCGACTCGAACCGCCGCGCCATCGGCCTCGGTCACACCGACGTCGCCCCCATCGCCGCCGCGCTCAAGGACATCGGCTACGCCGGCTACGTCTCCGCCGAGGTGCTTCCCCAGCCTGACGCCGCCACCGCTGCCCGCGAGACGATGGCCAGCTTCCGGAAGTGGTTTCGCCCGTAGCCCATCGTCGTAGCCGCCGACGTGAGGAGGCGGACCACCCATATCAGCAGGGAGAATTGGGTAGGCAGGAAAGCAGGACACCGGAGCACTGACTCTGAATCGCACCTGCGGTCATGAGCTGACGCGCCAAACACCCGGCGCCTCGCGTTGGTTTTCATCCTGCCGCTCCAGCCTTCCTGCCTTCGGAAATCGAATCCCGCAGCTCCATTGTGCTCGCGGACGGAAAATCCCGGTGCCCGGCATTGCGCGGGCTGCCGAGGAGGATTTAACTCGCGGCTGTCACGCCGGACGTTTCCTCCATGAGCTCACTGATCGCCCAACATCCCGTTCTGTGGCTGGCGGCCGCCCTTTTGGCCGGTGTCCTCATCAAGTGGCTGCTCGACATTTTCTTCCTCCGCGAGGAGCACGACCGCACCGCCACCCAGCTGCGCAAGACCCGCGAGGAGCTGGAATCCGAACGTTTCTCCCATGGCCGGCTGCAGGCGGAGTTCAAGGCGCGGATCGCCGAACTCAATGACGCCCAGAAAGGACGGACGCTGGCGGAGTCGCTGCTGACCGCGACGAAGACCCGGCTGGCCGAAACCGAGGCCGCCGTGAATGCCGCCAAGCAGGCCAAGGCCGACATGGATGCCGCCCTCGCGGCCGCCGAGCGCCGCTGGGAGGTCGCCACCGCCGAAGCCAGTGATCTCCGGGGGCAGGCGAGCGCGCTGAGTCTGCGGCTGGCGGACGTGGAAGCCCAGGCGATCACCCATTCCCAGGCCGCGTCCGAGCTGCGGCAGAATCTCGCCCGGGCCAACAGCGAGGCGGCGGACGCGCAGGTCCGCATTGGCCAGTTGGAACGGGATCTGGAAGCCCAGACGACCAAGGCGGCCGCGTTGCAGGCGGATTTGCAGACCACTTCCGAGAACCATTCTGCGACCCAGGGCTCGCTCAACGAAACTCAGGGTGCCCTCCGTTCGGCCCAGGCGCGGGTCGAGGAACTGGTGGCGCAACTGACCGCAGGCAAAGCCGAGCTCAGCGCCCAAGCGGGGCTTCTGACGCAGGTCCAGGCCGGTGCCGAGGGCGTGCGGGCGGAGAAGGAGCGTCTGGAGCAGACCTTGGAGAAGCAGGCCGCGGAACTCGAAACGGTCCGGAACGAAGCCAGGACGGCGGCCGAGAACACTTTGGCCGCCGAACGCCGGTCGGCTGCGGTCGAGGCCGAAAAGGCGGCGCTGGCCGCCCGTTGCGAGAAACTGGAGACTGTCGCCGGGGACGCCCGCTCCGATGCCCAGACGGCCGAACAAAAGCTCAAGGCCCGCATCGAGGAAGTGAAGGAGCTGACCCACCAGTTGGGCGAAGCCTCCGAGGAACTGGCGGAACTCCGGAAGAAGGCGACCCAGCTTCAGGCGAATCTCGATGCGGCCGGAGCGACGCGCCAGACGTTGGAACAGGAGGTGGCCCGGCTCGAATCCGCGCTCGCCGCCGCCACGGAATCGGCGCGGACCGCCCAGACGGCGTTGGCGGCCGCCCCGCCCCCGCCGGAGGTTCCCGACCTCTCGGGCGAGGTGGCCTCGCTCAAGGAAGAGGTGCGGGAGTGGGAACGCGAGGTGTCCTCGTGGAAGGGCAAGGCCGAGGAGCTCGAGGCCGAATTGCTGGCCACGTCCCGTGCCCATCGGGAGCTGGAATCGGAAGTCGAGCGGCTCCGCACCGGCACGGGCGGCGGGGGCAACGCGGACGAAGCGCTGCTGGCCGAGCTCGAGCTGATGACCCGGGAACGCAACGACATGGCGGCCGAGCTCGCCGTGCTGAAGGCCCAGCTCAAGGCCAGCGAGGAGGCGTGATGTTCCGCGACGGCAAACCGCGTTACTGGGTCGCCGGATACGACACCAAGTTCCTGGCCGTGCCGGTGCTGCTGGTGCTCGTCATCGCGGGCATCATCTGGCTGCCGAAACCGCCGCCACCCCGGCCGGTCATTGCACCGCCGCCGCCGCCCCCCATGGCTGCGACCGTGATCCTTCAGCCGCCGCTGGGCACGGTGATCCCGGCGAACGACAATTTCCTCATTTCCGGTGTGGCGGAGCCCGGCAGTTCTGTGCGCCTGAACTACTTTCTCCGCGGCCAGGATGTCGTGCTCGGCGAGCAAATCTCCGGCACGAACGGCGTCTGGGCATTCAACCTCGCCCGCCTGCAGCCGGGTTCCCACACCTTCCGCGCAATCGCCTACAAGGGCGGCAAGGCCCTGCCCTCGGCCGAAGTCACCTACGTCTGCAAGGTGGTTTCCCGGCCGGCGGCGGCGAAAAAGCCGGCGAAGCGGAAGTAGCCGGCGCCGTCACGGCCAGAGCTCCGGGCGCAGCAGCCGCCGGAACAGTTCGCTGTAAGGATGGACCTCGCGGACCGGCTGGCCGTCCCGCTCCAACGGCCGGCCTTCGTTGGCCCATTGGAAAATGCCGCCGTCCAGATTCGCCAGCGCCGCGTGCCCCGTCGCAGCGAGACGCGCAGCCAGTTCGCTCGCCGAATAGCCCACGTGGCAATAGACGATCACCGGGCAGCCGCGGGAAAGCGTGGCAAGTAATTCCGTGAGCGTGGAGTCATCCGGAACCGACCGGGCACCTGGCAAATGACTGATCGCGAACGCGGCCGGCTCCCGCACATCCAACAACACGGGACGATCAGGTTCGTTTCGGGCCAGAAGCGTCGCCAACTCCGAAGGGGAAACGTGCCGCACTCCGGGGAATTTCTGCCGGACCAGCATCCGCAGCGCGCCCATTCCGTCCCGCAGCGGGTGGAACAGTGCGGCTGCCGCCGTAAGCGCGACCGCGACCAGCACGAGACAAATCAGCCAGCCCATGGCGGGAACAAGTTGCCGGATTCCTGTGAGCGGGACCAGTTGCAGTCCGGTCAGGGAACCGCCGCTTCGACCCGGTAAAAGGCGGCCCCGGCGGTCGCGGAATCATCGGCGAGGCTGAGGACCTGACCGTTGCCAACGGCCGTGCGGACGAGATTCCACGGCGCGTTGAAATCCGACCGGCGATGGAGCCGGTAGGTGACAGCGTTTTGGCTGGGGAACTGCACGGCAAAACGGTCCCCCGTGATTCCGGAAAGGTCCGAGGCCAGTTGCGGCGGTTCGAGCCGGTGCATGCGGAAGATGTCGCCGCCGCTGGTGACGACCCACGGAAGTCCGTCGGGGGCGACCGCCAGCCGATAGGCCTCGCCAATGGTGATCTCCCAGGTCGTGCCGTTCCAACGATAGACAGGACGGTTGTTCAGCCCGCCGGCGACGTAACCGGTCAGCCACACGCTGCCTTCGGGCCCGCAGGCGATGTCGCTGCCGCGTCCGGGGAGCTTCGCCCACGTTTCGCCGGACCGCCGGAACACATCGCCTGTGCCGGTGACAATCCAGGCGGAACCGGTCGCGTCCACCGCGATTCGGCGGGCGGCGCCGCCGACTTCGACCCACGCCGATCCCGTCCAGCGGTAGATGGCGGAATTGGCGACCGGCACTTCCGCAGGCGAACCGGGCCAGCCGATCAGCCACACCGATCCGTCGGCACCGGCGGCGATGTCCATGCCTTTTCCGGACAGCTTCTGCCACGCGGTGGCGGTCCGGCGATAAACGGATCCGTCGGCGGTCACCAGCCACGGCAGCCCGTCGGCATCCACGGTGATACCCACGCCATTGATGCCGGATTCGGGCACAAAGGTGCTGCCATCCCAGCGATACACGGCGGAATCGGCCCACGCCGCGCCGCGGGCCACGACCCACGCGCTCCCGTTGGCGCCGACACCGACATCATTCGCGCCGCCCGGAAGTTTCTCGTAGAAGAACGTGTCCGCCGCGACGGAGGAGGCGACGGAAACCAGCAGGCCGAGGGCTTTGGTGTTCATGGAACGGTCGTTACCTCCGAGGCAGACGTGAACCGCCCCGGGAGATTCATGTCCGTCCGACGGCCGGTGAACATGGGCAAGCCGAGCTGGGGAACCTTGTCCTTGTTTGGGAGGGCGGTGCCGGACAGCCTTACCGGCCTCCGCATGGCTTGGACGAACCGTTATCTCAGCTCGACACGCCGAACCGACGTTCCGTCATTCGTGGCGGACCAGGTCGCATGAAATCCGCCCCGCTGAACGCCCGCGAAGGATTCGCCCTGCTGCTGGGCTGTTTTCTGGGCCTGGCCGTCCTCAAGTTCGGCAACCCCGTCATCCTCGACGGACGGATCATCGTGCCGGGTTCGTTGGGCGACGCGCTGTCGCTGACCAATCCTTGGCCGACCCGATGGGGCAACTGGCTGATGCTTGCGCTGGCGGCCGGAGGGGCGGCGATCGGGTTCGCCGGCCGGAACCGCGGCGGATTGCCCCGGCTGCTGGCAGGATTGCCATTGGCCTGGTTCGGCTGGCAGTTGGTCAGCGCGGGGCAGACGGTGGATTCCGAACTCACCGCGACCACCCTGCTGCATTTTGTGGCCGTGGTGGCGGCGTATTTCCTCGGTGCCTGGGTGGTGCCGGTTCGCCGGGGCTTGGCGCTGCTGCTGGTGGGACTGCTGGCCGCGCTGGCCATCTGCCTGGTCCGCTCGGTGAACCAGCGATTGGTCGAGTTTCCGCAGGACCGGCTCACGCTGACCGAAGGCGAACGCACCGGCTGGACGAATTTTCCACCCGAAGTAGTCCTCCAGATGAAGGCCGAGTCGCTGATCCTGACGACCAACGGCGTGGATGTCGCCAACCCGATCATCCTCGCCAAGCTCGCGAAGGGGCGGGTTCACGGCACGCTGGTTTATCCGAACGCCCTCGCGGGCATGCTGCTGCTGCTGGGTCCCGTTGCCCTGGTGCTGGCGGTCCGCGGAACGGTGGCGCTGCGGCCGGTGACGCGCTGGGGCGTGGTCGGCCTGGCCGCGTTCCTGATTGGCGCCGGGTTTTTCTGGACCGGCTCGAAGTCTGCCTGGCTGGTGGCGCTGCTGCTGACCGGACTTTGGCTGCTGCGGCTGCCGTGGCCGGTGCGGTGGAAGGTGGCCGTGGTCGTGTTGGTGCTGGTCGGCGGACTTGCGGTCTTTGGCCTGCGGTTCCGGGCGTATTTCGCCGCCGGCGCGACCAGTGTCGGGGCGCGGTTCGATTACTGGCGCGCCGCCGTCCAGACGGTCGGGGAACGTCCCCTGGTGGGCACGGGACCGGGCACGTTTCAGCGTCCCTATGCCCGCCTGAAGGCGCCGGAAAGCGAAATGGCCCGCTTGGCCCACAACGACTATCTGGAGCAGTTCAGCGATTCCGGTCTCCCCGGCGGGGTGTTCTACTCTGCTTGGATTGCGACACTGCTGACGGTGCTCGCCCGGCGGGCGTGGGCGGCCGACACGGAGCCTTTGAACTTCGCCCTGTTCCTTGGGCTGGCCGGCTGGTTTGCCCAGGGGTTCACGGAGTTCGCCCTCTACATCCCGGCGCTGGCGTGGACGGCCTTTGCGCTGGCGGGCGCATTGCTGGCGCGGCTGCCTACGGCCAGGCAAAGCCCGGATACTTCGACCTGATCTGGCTGCGCAGGGCCGGGTATCCGCGCGCCTTCCAGTCGGCGAAATCGGTGGTGCTGGCGAGGCGCTTTTGGTCCGGCGCGAGAAGCCAGAGTTTCACCGGCACGCGGCCTTCAAGGATGCGGGGATGTTCCCGGAGCGTGAAGGCGTCGTTCAGCTTCACGGAGACCTCGGGGGCGAGTTCCTTGGGGTCGGTCTTCCCGGCGGTTTCCGGATACTGAAGCTTCAGCGGACGGTCTCCGGGGCCGGGAATCTGGAGCGGGGCAAGCTCGTTGAGCCATTCGCGCTGGGCGGGTTCGAGATGCGCGTGGAAGGCCGGACGCAGGTCGGCGGCCTGGGCGTCCTTCACGAGCGTGAGCCCGTGGAACGCGCGGATCAGGGCGGCGCGCAGGGCCGGGGCGTCGAACGCGGGAAACTCAAGGTCCCGTGCGGCCTGGGCGAGCAAGTTCACACGGGCGATGAACTGTTTCAGCGTGTGATCCAGTTGGGGCAATTCAAAGACGCCCTTGGCGAAGGCGTCGGCCAGCCCGGTGGCTGCCGCGACCGGGTCCACGGTGCGCTGGTATTCCTGGCCCAGGATCAGGCCGAGGAACCGGGTGCGCCGGATGGCGGCCACGGCTTTCTGCTGGCGCTCGAAGACGTGTTCAACCACGGCCTCGAAGTGCTGCGGATACAGTTCCTCCAGCCATTCGCGGCGGACCTCGGTGGCCACCGTCAGCAGGGTGAGGCGGCTGCCGCGGCTTTCAACTTCGCGGATGCCGGCGGCCACGAGGAGCGGTGCCGTGACCACACTCTCGCGCACGAGGGTGCCGGTGCGGCCGCCGGCGAGCAGGCAGTCAAGCGTGCCGGCGTCCTTGCGTTGCGCGAGCTGGTCCACGAAGCCGGCGGCGAGACACAACTGGAGCGGGTCCGCAGGGAGCGAAACCTTGGCGGTGCCTTTCGCATCGGTCGTGGCTGGCGGCTCCATGGTGGTCGGCGTTCCGACCTTCGTGAGCCCTTCGCGTTCGGCGATCTGGAGCAATTGCCGATAGGTGTCGTCAATGGCCCGGGCACTTTGCGCGTGGATGCCGGCGCGGCGGCAGGCGTCGAGGTCGAAGCCGGAATTCCGGGCGAACTGAAACGCCCGCATCAGCGTGTAGAAATCGCTCGCGGCACTGCCCTCGAAGGTTTCGCGGGCGAGCTTGGCGGACACGTCCTCCCGGCCCACCCGCACGAGGAGGTCCCGTCCGCTGGTCAGGGCCGCACACATCGCGGCGGCCGGCACGCAGCCGCGCCGGGACGCTTCGAGGAGCATCCGCGAATACCGCGGGTGCATCGGAAGGCGCAGCATCCGGCGGCCAATGGGCGTCAGGTCGGACTCGCCCTCGCCCGGCTCCGCCGCGTGGCGCAGCGCGCCGAGCAGGCGCAGCAATTCTTCGGCCCGTTCGACCGCGACCAAGTCGGGCTGGTCCAGCCAGTCGAAGGTCGCGGCCCGGCGGATGCCGAGCGAATGGAGCAGGAGCACCACTTCGGCAAGATCGGCCCGCTGGATTTCCGGCGTGTTCTTCGCCGGGCGGTTCAGGTGTCCGCTCTCGGTCCACAGGCGCCAGCAGGTTCCCGGGGCGGTGCGGCCGGCCCGGCCAGCGCGCTGGTCGGCGCTGGCGCGGCTGATTTCCTCCAGACCCAGCGTCTGGATGCCGCGCTCCGGATCGTAGCGTGCCACCCGGGCGAGCCCGGCATCCACGACGTGGCGGACGCCATCAATCGTGATGCTCGTCTCGGCAACATTGGTGGCGACGACGATCTTGCGCCCGTCGAACGACTGGAAGGCGCGATCTTGGTCTTCCGGCGCGAGGTCGCCGTGCAGGGGCAGCAGCACGCAGCGTTCGGGCAGCCGGGCTGCCCGAAGCGCGTTGATCGTGGCGCTGATCTCGCCCATGCCCGGCATGAACACGAGGATGTCGCCCGGTTCGCCGGCGTGGATAATCCGCTCCACCGCGTCCGCCGCCATTTCCGCCGGCGGGCGACGTTCGCCGTAGGCGGCCCAGTGGACTTCGACCGGAAAGGTCCGGCCCTCCGAGGCGAGGATGGGCGCCGCCGGCGGGCTGCTGCCCGACGGCTGCTCCGGCGCAGCGGCGAGGTAACGCGCCACGGGTTCGGCCTCCATCGTAGCCGACATGACGACCAGCCGGAGGTCCGGGCGCGTGGTGTTCTGCAGGCGCTTGGCGAGGGCGAGGGCGACGTCGCTCAGCAGGTTCCGCTCGTGGAACTCGTCGAAGATGAGCACGCCGATGTCGCGCAGCTCCGGATCGTCCTGCAGCCAGCGCAGCAGGATGCCCTCGGTGACGAAGCAGATGCGCGTGCCCAGCGAGGTGCGGTCCTCGAACCGGATCTGGTAGCCGACCTCGCCGCCGAGCTTCACGCCCCGTTCCCAGGCCACGCGGGCGGAAACGCTCCGGGCGGCGACCCGCCGGGGTTGCAGGATGACGATGCGTTTGTCGCCCGCGATGCCGCCGTCGAGCAGCATCTGGGGCACCTGCGTGGTCTTGCCCGAGCCCGTGGCGGCGACCAGCACGAGCCGGTTGCCGTCCCGCAGGGTGCGGAGCAGGTCGAAATGAAGCTGCCAGATCGGCAGTTCGCGTGGGTCCATCCGGGGAAGGGGCCGTCAGCTCAGGCGCCGGGCATCATCACCAGCAACGCGACCAAGGCCAAGAGGCTGACGATGAGCGTCATGCCGGCGGGCATGAACTTCTTGGTCTTGGCCAGCCGGACACCCATCACCACGGCGACGAATCCGGGGATCACCTTGGCGACGATCGGCGGCAGGTAACCGAACGTCACGGCCACCAGCGGAATCGCGAACGCCACCGAGCTGACGAGCGAGACCTTGCTGCCGGCCTTCAGCAGGCCCATGAGTCCGCCCACGACGAGCAGCGCGACGTAAATCCACACGATCCATTGCCAATTCATGCGGGCGGCACCGTAGCCGAACCTCCGTCCCGGGAAACCCGGAACTTTCCCGGCGTTCGATCCCGGGGCGAATTCGTTGCCGGGGTTTCTCGGACGGATTGGTTCCGGGATTCGATGGCCCGATTCGGAGCTTTCCGGATGGCGCGGGTTCGGGAGACTGGCCGGCAGCACATGACTCCTGAAGCCCACGCCCATCTGGCCAAGGTGGATCCGGTGATGCGCCGGCTCATCAAGGCCGCCGGTCCCTGCACGATTCAGCCGCGGAAGATTGCGCCGTATCAGGCGCTTGTCCGGGCGGTGGCGCACCAGCAGCTCAACGGAACGGCGGCAGAAACCATTCTGGGCCGGTTCACCGCGCTGGTCCCGGGAAGAAAGTTTCCGCAACCGGAAGACCTTCCGAAGATCAGCGATGAGGCGATCCGGGCCTGCGGGTTTTCCCGGGCCAAGCTGGCCGCCATCCGAGACATCGCGGCGAGAACCGAATCCGGTCAGGTGCCGCCCCTGCGCTCGCTCGCCAAGCTCTCGGATGAGGAAATCGTCGAACGGCTGGTCGAATGCCGGGGCGTGGGCCGCTGGACCGTGGAGATGTTCCTGATGTTCACCCTGGCGCGCCCGGACGTTCTGCCGGTGGACGACTTTGGCGTGCGCAACGGCTATCGGCTGGCCTACGGACTGAAGGAAATGCCGAAACCGAAGGAGCTGCTGGCGCTGGGCGAACGCTGGAAGCCGTATCGGACGACCGCGAGCTGGTATCTTTGGCGGGCCGTGGACCTGGACCGGGCCAAGTCGAAGTGAGGCCGGTGGACCGGTCGCAAAGCAAAACGGCCGGGAGTGAATCCCGGCCGTCGTTCACGCCGGCAGATGGGTCACTTGGCCGGAACCAGTTTCCAGAGGCGGCCCTTGCCGGTGATCAGGCTGTTCGAGCCGTTGGTCAGGATGAAGAGTTCGCCGTCCGCGTCCTGGCCAATGCCGGTGATGTAGCCGGGATACTTCTGACCCCCGAAGGTCGTGCCGGGGAAGTCCGCACCGGCAACGATCTCCAGGCGTTCCACACTCCACCGGGCCGAGCCGTCCGCCGGTTTCTTGGCGGCGATGAGCACGCCCTGGGCGAGGCCCCAATTGCGGGACCAATCCGCGAAGAGGTATTGCCCCTTGAGTTCCTTGAGCGCTTTGCCGCGATAGACATAGCCGCCGGTGATGCTTGTGCC
>CAIWAH010000171.1 GCA_903910585.1 uncultured Verrucomicrobiota bacterium | reverse complement strand
GATCAGCAGAAGTTCCGGGCCCTGCGGCGCAAGGTGGACGAACTCGAAGCGACCCATCCCGGCGCACCGCTGCGGGCGATGGCGTTGCTGGACCGCGACACGCCGACCGAGCCGGTGGTCTTCAAGCGCGGCAATCCGGGCAATCACGGGCCCCAGGTGCGGCGCCAGTTTCTCGAAGTGGTGGCCGGCAAGGACCGGCAGCCGTTCAGCCGGGGCAGTGGCCGGCTGGAGCTCGCGCAGGCGATTGCGTCCCAGGACAACCCGCTGACCGCGCGGGTCCTCGTCAACCGGATCTGGGCGCAGCACTTCGGCTCGCCGATCGTGCGCACGCCCAGCGATTTCGGGCTCAAGAGCGAACCGCCGAGCCATCCCGAACTGCTCGATCATCTGGCCGTCTGGATCATGGACCACGGCTGGTCGCTGAAGGAACTGCACCGGTATCTGCTGCTCTCCGCCACCTACCAACGCGCCAGCGATCCGGGCACCGATTCCGCCGCGCAGCGGGCCTTTGCGGAAAGCGAAACGCACGATCCGGCCAACGCGCAGTATTGGCGGATGAACCGCAAGCGGCATGACTTCGAGGCGTTACGGGACAGCCTGCTGGCGGTGAGCGGCCGGTTCGACGGCGTGCTGGGCGGGCAACCGGTCGAGATGTTTGAGGGCGGCGGTTCGCCGCGGCGTTCGATCTATGGTTTCATTGACCGGCAGAACCTGCCCGGGTTGCTGCGCGTCTTCGACTTCGCCAGCCCGGACACCACGTCGCCGATGCGGTTCCAGACCACCGTGCCGCAGCAGGCGCTCTTCATGCTGAACAGCCCGTTCATGGCGGACCGGGCGCGGGATTTCCTCGGTCATCCGGCGATCGCTGCGGCCTCCGGGACCGAGGCAAAAATTCGGCAGCTGCACGAACTCGCTTACCAGCGTCCGCCGACGCGGCAGGAGATGTCGTTGGGAAAGCAGTTCATCGCGCAGCCCATCGTGGCGGAACCGGAACCGGAACCCGGGGCGGCCTGGAGCTATGGCACCGGGGAGTTCGACGCCGCGACCGGCCGGGTGAGAGCCTGGCGCGCCCTGCCGAAGTTCGTGAAGGACCAGTGGCAGTGGGACGACAAACTGCCGGGCGGCAATGGCCAATGGACCTTTCTGAGCGCCCGCGGTGGGCATCCGGGCGGCGACGCGGCGAACGCCGCCATCCGCCGCTGGACGGCGCCCGTAGGCGGCGTGGTGCGGATTGAAGGCACCGTGGAGCACACTTCCGATCAGGGCGACGGCATCCGGGCGCGAATCGTTTCCAGCCGGCGCGGTGAAGTCGGTTCCTGGGTGGCGAAGAACGGCAAGCAGAAGGCCGAGGTCGCGGAGCTGGAGGTGAAGGCCGGCGACACCGTGGATTTCGTCGTCGAGCCACAGGCCAACGAGAACTCCGACGGCTTCAACTGGGCGCCGACAGTGACGCTGGTCCGCGACGGACCCGGAGTGACGGCGGCTTCCACCCGACGCTGGGAAGCACGCCGGGAATTCAGCGGTCGCCGCGACTTCGCCCGCCCGCTGAACCCGTGGGAGCAATACGCGCAGGTGCTGCTGAGCGCCAACGAGTTCGTGTTCGTGGACTGAAGCGGGTGTCGGCGCCGGGCTGTTAGCCGCACGGCGAAGTCAGTTTCTTGTGCCGGCGGGGTTCGCTTCGAGAAAGCGGAACACCTCCAGCCAGATGTCGGCGGGTTGCTGGATGACCTCCCAGTGCTCCTGGCCGGGGAACGACCACAGCCGTTTGGGTCCGGAATAGGACTCGTGCAGCTCGCGGCCCAGTCGGGCCGGCACCGTGGAATCCGCCTCGCCGACCAGCACGGCGAGCGGTCCGCGGAATTGCCGGAGGAAATCCACTGAAGGGTAGCGATCCTTGAGCATGAGGCGCACGGGGAGCCACGGATAATGGGTCGCCGCGACATCGGTCAGGCGGGTGAACGGGGCCAGCAGCATCAGGGCCGTCACGCGGTCCGCGTGCCGGCCGGCGAGAAACGACGCCACGCCGGTGCCGAGGGATTCGCCGACCAGCAAGAGTGGACCGGGGCGACCGGCAAGCAGTTGAAACCCCTCCTCGGCAGCCGCACACAGCGTTTCCTCGGTAGGCTCTCCGGGGCGGTCGGCAAACCCGGGATACTCCAGCACGAACACGTCGAACGCACGGCACGCCTGGATGGGCTGGGTGAGATGTTCCCGCCGGGCGGCTAGGCTGGCGTTGCCGTGCGCGATCATCACCGTGCCGGTGGAGGTTCCGTCCGCCGGACGCCACCAACCGATGCGCAGGCCGGCGGCATTGGTCCACGGACGGTAACCGTGTTCCGCCGCCAGCGGCTGAAGCTCCTCCGTGTTCAGCCGGGTGGGAAAATAGAGCAGCGAACGCTGCTTCACGTAGATCACCGCCGCGAGTCCGGCATAGATCATCGCGGCCAGTGTGGCGAGGCGGCGGAGGAGCTTCATCGGTCGGTCGAGGGCGGTTTAACTGTTTGGACCGAGGGAAGCTGCTTTCCTCACGATCAGGACAAAAAAGAATCCCGCGACGCAGCGACGCGCGCGGGATTCCAGAGTGGTTGCCAGCAAGGAGCCCTTCAGTAGGGCAGCGGGAACTTCGCCGTCAGTGCGCGGACGCGGTCGCGGACCTTGTGGGCGGTGGCCGGATTCGCGATGTCGAGCAGCACCTCGCTGATCATGTCGGCGATTGCCGCCATCTCGGGCTCGCGCATGCCGCGGGTGGTCACCGCGGGCGTGCCCAGGCGGACGCCGCTGGCCTCGAACGGCGAACGCGTCTCGAACGGGATCGTGTTCTTGTTCGTGGTGATGCCGGCCTCATCGAGGGCGAGTTGCGATTGCTTGCCCGTCAGGCCGCGGGCGCCGACGTCCACCAGCATGAGGTGATTCTCAGTGCCGCCGGAGACGAGCCGGAAGCCGTTGCGCTTCATGCCGTCGGCGAGGGCGGCGGCGTTCTTCACGATCTGCTGCTGGTATTCGCGGAAGCCCGGCTGCAGCGCCTCGTGGAAGCAGACCGCCTTCGCGGCGATGACGTGCATGAGCGGGCCGCCCTGAATGCCGGGGAAGGCCTGGGAATCAATCGCCTTGGCGTATTGCGCCTTGCACAGGATCAGGCCGCCGCGCGGTCCGCGGAGCGTCTTGTGCGTGGTGGTGGTCACGAAATCGGCGTGGGCCATCGGGCTCGGATGCACCCCGGCCGCGACGAGGCCGGCGATGTGCGCGATGTCGGCGAGCAGCAGGGCGCCGACTTCCCGGGCGATCTCGCCCATGCGGGCGAAGTCGATGATGCGCGGATAGGCGGATGCGCCGACGGTGATCATTTTCGGCCGGTGCTCGCGGGCCATCTGGGCGAGCTGATCGTAGTCGATGCGCTCGTCCTCCTTGCGGACGCCGTAGTGGACGATCTCGAAGAACTTGCCGGAGAAGTTGGCCTTGTTGCCGTGGGTGAGGTGGCCGCCGTGCGACAGGTCCATCGTCAGGAGCTTGTCGCCGGGCTTCAGCACGGAGAAATACACGGCCATGTTTGCGCCGGAGCCGGAGTGCGGCTGCACGTTGGCATGCTCGGCGCCGAAGAGCTGCTTGGCGCGGTCAATGGCGAGCTGCTCGGCGACGTCCACGTTTTCGCAGCCGCCATACCAGCGCTTCTTGGGATAGCCCTCGGCGTATTTGTTGGTGAGCACGCTGCCCTGCGCCTCCATGACGGCGGGGCTGGTGAAGTTTTCCGAGGCGATGAGCTCGATGTTCTCCTGCTGGCGCTGGCGTTCGTGCTCAACGACGGCGGCGATTTCGGGATCAATGTGGGCGAGGGCTAGTTCTGGATGCATGTCGTCTTCGATCTTGTTGACGCGGCGCTCATGACGGCCGCCTTCAAAGTCGGCTCCGAGGAACGCGTCGAGAATCTTCACCGCCTGCTCCGGCGTGCTGGTCTTGGCGCCGAGGCAGAGCACGTTGGCGTCGTTGTGCTGCCGGGTGAGGGCGGCGACCTCCTCGTTGACCACCAGGGCGGCGCGGACGCCGGGCACCTTGTTGGCGGCCATGCTCATGCCGATGCCGGTGGAGCAGCAGAGGATGCCGAAGTCGGCATCCCCGTTGGCAACCAGGTGCGCCACGGTGTGGGCGTAATCCGGGTAATCGGTCGAGTCGGCGGAATGCGTGCCGACATCGTGGACCGTGACGCCGCGCTCGCGCAGGACAGGCACAAGGGCCTGCTTGAGGGCGAAGCCGGCGTGGTCGGAACCGATGGCGATGGTCTTGCGGGTGCTCACAGCGTGGTGTTCGCGGATGAAATCCAAGGCGCAGGCGATGCCCTGCTCAATTTCCTGCCGGCATTCGACGTAACCGTCCAAGGGGCCGCCGATGGGGTCGGAGATGTCCTGGTCGTAGCTTTCGAGCGCCGGGTCGAATTCGCGGAGGACGAAGGTCTTTTCGCCGGCCTCCGGATACAGGTAGCCGATCGCCTCCACATGCCCGTGGGTCAGGCCGAAGATGTAGTCAGCCTCCCGCACCAGTTTCTGGGTCAGCATCTGCGACCGGTGCGCGGAGATGTCGAGGCCGAGCTGCTGCATCGCCAGCACCGCGTTGCGGCTGGGCGGCTGTCCGTTGACCGCACCGATGCCGGCGGAAACCACCCGCCAGCCTTCCTGTCCCTGGAACGCCCGCCGGGCCAATGCCTCAGCCATGGGGCTGCGGCAGGTGTTCCCGGTGCAAACGAACAGGAGCGTCTTCATCACGACGAAAGCAGGGCGCGAAGTTGGTGACGTCTCCGGGGCTGGTCAACGGCGGATTGAAATGGCCGCGGCAGCCGCCGGGGTTCACCGGCTAAAGGAGGCGTTCCACCCGGTGGCCGGCCAGAAACTGTTCCACCGTCATGCGGCGGCTTCCTTCCGGTTGGACTTCGGTCAGGCGGAGCGCGCCTTCGCCGCATGCGATGACGAGTCCGTGGCGATCCGCTGCGAGGACGGTGCCCGGAGTTGCCGGGATGCCCCGGGCCAGCGGTTCCGCCCGATGGATCTTCAGCAGGCGCGGTTTGGGTTCGGCCGGCAGAAAGGCGAATCCCCCGGGCCAAGAGGTGAACGCCCGGAGCCGCCGGTCCAGCACTTGAGCGGGCAGATTCCAGTCCAGCCGGCCATCGTCCTTGGTGATCTTGCGGGCGTAGGTGACCCCGTCCACCGGCTGCGGCCGGGGCGGGAGTTCTCCGGCCACGTAACGGGGCAGGGTGTCGCAAAGCAGTTTTCCGCCCAGAATGGCCAGCCGGTCGTGCAGGGTTTGGCCGGTGTCCTCGGCCGTGATGGCGGTGCGGACTTCGGAAATCGCCGGTCCCGTGTCTAGCCCCGCCTCCATACGCATGATCGTGACGCCGGTTTCGGCGTCTCCCTCCGCGAGCGCCCACTGGATCGGGGCGGCGCCGCGCCAACGCGGAAGCAGGGAGGTATGAACGTTGAGGCAACCGTGCCGGGGAATGTCGAGCAGCGCCTGCGGCAGGATTTGGCCGTAGGCCGCGACGGCGATGGCGTCCGGTGCCAGCGCCCGAAGCTGGTCGAGGAAGCCCGGTTCACGGGCCTTGAGGGGCTGCAGCACGGGAAGATTGCGGGCCAACGCTTCGGTCTTCACCGGGGGCGGAGTCAGCTGAAGCCCGCGGCCGGTCGGCTTGTCGGGCTGTGCCACTACCGCGACCAGGGCAAAGCGGGCATCGTCGGCGAGTTGGGCGAGAACGGTCCGGGCCAGGTCCGGGGTGCCCATGAAGACCAGCCGGAGAGGGCTCATGAGGGCGCGTCAGGCGGGCGCGTTGCCGGCGAACACGGTGCCGCCATCGCTGACGGCAGGCTTGGGGATCCGGACGATGATCTTCAGGATGTCGAGCAGCACGTGCATCGGCTCCTGGGTGGAGTCAATCTGGTGGATCAGCCGGTCGTCGTAGCACTCGAGCACTGCCCGGGTGTCACGCTTGTAGGTTTCAAGCCGGGCGCGGATGACGTCCACGTTGGCGTCATCGAGCCGGTTCTCCTTAAGCGCGCGGCGCTGGAGCCGGGAAACCAGCTTCTCCACCTGCGGGCAGAACAGGTTGAAGATCGCCACCACGTCGATCAGGTCACGCATGATGAGCGCCTGATTGGGATTCCGCGGAATGCCGTCGAGCAACACCGTGTCGGCTTCGGGGTGGAAGCGGCCGGTGGCTTCCATGCCTTCGATCGACTTCTTCCACAGCTCGATCGTGGGCTCGTCGGGCACCAGATGGCCCTTGCCGGCATATTCCACGAATACCCGTCCCAGCGGTGAATCCACCCGCAGGTTTCGAAAGGCGTCGCCGCAGGAGAAATGAACGAAGTTCGGAATCTGTCCGAGGATCTTGCCCTGGGTGCCCTTGCCGGCACCGGGAGCTCCGAACAGAAGGATGGCCCGGTATTTCATCGCGAAACGGCGGATGGATTGGCGGTCAGTGCGTGGCGTCCTTGTGGCGCAGGGTGACCTGCGTGATGTCGGAGAAGTTCACCCCGATCTCCTGCTGGTTCGCGGTCTTGAAGTGAATTTCATTGGCCGAGATGCGCGAGATCCGCGAGGCGATCACGCTGCTTTTGCCGGCCTGGACGTCGATGACGAGGTCCTTGTCCGCCTCGGTGGCGACCATGCGGAAGAAATTCTGGAACTGGGTCTCGAAAAAGCGGCGGTTGAACGTGGTTTCGCCCCGTCGGAAGACTTTCGGCGTCCCGTCGGCGCCGCCGCCACCGGTGTGGGATTTGGCGAGTCCGAGCGCGGCCGCCGCGCCGCCGCGGGGAGCGTCAGGCGGGGGCGGAGGACCGCCGGTGGTGACCACCTTCTCGGCCAAGGCCGCCTCGGTGGCGTTTTCCTGGGGCGCCACCTGGTGCTTCGGAACCAGCAGGAAGACGATTGGACCAATCACGGGCAGGATCGCGGACAGCCCGCAGACCAGCGCGACGGGGCGCCACTTGAAGCGGGCGATCTCAAACGCGCCGTAAAGATTGGCGGCGTAGAGGGCGAGCAGCAGGATCAGCGAGTTCGGCGCGCTGAGGGCGGCGATGAGTCCTTTTCCCCCACCTTGCGGCAATTCCACGCGCTGCGGCTGGCGCACGGCAATCTCCTTAGAGGCGGACGAGAGCTTTTGAATTTCCTCCATCGGCGGTTCAATGAAGGGTTCCACGAAACGCTTGGCCTTGGGGTCGTTCACCAACTGGTTCAGCGTCACGTCGGTGAGCTTGGCCCAGTCCACGCGGGGCGAATATTCGCCGCTTTCCAGCCGGACGATGAGCCCATCCTTGTCGGCGGCGGCGAGGGTTCCCTTGTAAACATCGCCCGTGATGAGGCGATATTCCGCGGCCAGACCGCTCAACCAGCAGGTCAGCAGCGCGAAGCAGGCGACTCCAAGTCGAATCAGACGCATGATGCGGCGACGTTGGCAAATCCCATGCCGGGGGGAAACAAATTTTGGGAAATCTGCGGGAATCGCACCGGCAACGACCGGTTCGTGCGTCGGAAGTCCGCGTTCACGCCGTGGCGATCCACCAGCCGCCCACCCCGAAGGCCGCCGCCGCACAGGCGAACAGCAGTCCACGATAGGCCCGGCGATGGTCGCCGCGCCAGTGTTGGGAGACCAACCCCAGCACCGAGGAGAATCCGGTCATCGCCAGCACGGTTCCCAACGCAAAACTCAGCAGGTAAGTGATCCGTTGCGCGGTCGTGGGCAACGCCAGGGAGGGGAGCACGCCCAGGAAATGGGAACTTCCCGCCAAGCCGTGCAGCGTGCCGATGCCAAACGCGGCGTGGGTGTGGACATGGGGTTCGCCGACAGGACCATGCTGGTGGGCCGGACCGTGAAAGTGCAGGTGCTGGTGGGCGCTGCCGTCATGGACATGCTCGTGCGCGTGAACCTCCACCTGGAGGGCCTTGCGCAGACTCCAGATGCCGATGCCGATCAGCAGCACCCCGACCAGGCGTTCGCTCCAGGCGGAAACCGATTCCACCGGGAAGACTTCCCGCAGTCCCAGCGCGAGCAGGCCGACCAAGGCCACCCCGGCGGAATGGCCCAACCCCCACCGCAAACCGGCCACCCAGGCCCGCCGATGCCCGCGAACCGCGAGTGGTGCAACGGCGGCAAGATGGTCCGGTCCACTGAGCACGTGGAGAAATCCGGCGGCGAGACCTGTGAACAGGACGAGCATCAAGGCGGCTCAGCGTGGGCTGCGAAGAAGGGGGCAGCAAGCGCGGGGTTGCGCGGTTCGGCCGTTGTGGCGGTCAATATCGGTGAACCCGGACCCAAAGCTGACTGCCGTTGGTTGCGGCGACAGCATAGAAGCTCGTCGCCGTGTCGGACGGGGATTTGGAGTAAAATTGGCCTGAAGTTATCGACGGAGGCGGTGGAGCCGCCGGGATGGCAACCCAGCGGACGGTTGTTTTGGCCCGCGAGCTGCCTCTTGAATTGGTCCGCGACTGGTCTTCCCGGGAAAAATGCTGTTCTCGCAGCAAGCGTTCGATCCGTTCCGGTTTGGCCTCCAAGTAGAACCACGCCTTCCACTCCCGCGCCGGTTGGTATTTGACTTCAATCCGGCTGAAGTCGTTGGTGGATTCCAACCCAAGGTGCCGTTGCAGCAGTTCCGCATCCGGCGGTCGTCTGGACGTCCAAGATGAGGGCAGCACCAACACGGCGATGACCGCAAGCACCCAAAGCCCCACCGCTCCCGCCAAGGTGAGCAACAACAGCTTCACGATGGCGAGGGCTCGTTTCATCACCTCGGGGGATGCGGGCCGTTACTTCGCCCCCTGCTCGATCCACTTCTTCACCAACTCGATTTGCTTGGGCTGAAGTTTGTGCTTCTCGGTCTGCGGCAAGTCTTCGTCCTGGCCGGAAACGATGGTGATGAGCGAACTTTTCTTCACATCGCCGGCGGTGATGACCTTGCCGTAGCCTTTGCCGCCCTTGAGCACGGCTTCGAGCGTGAGGGCCGCGAATTCGCCCTTGGGCGCCGCGGCGCCGTGGCATTCCCCACACGCCTGCTGGAAGATCGGCTTGATGTCAGCCTCGAAGGTCACCGACTTCACGTAGCTGTCCGCCCCGGCCACCCATTCGGCCCCCTGATCAATCCAAGCGCGGAGAATGCCGATCTGCTCCGCAGTCAGCGGCTCGGACTTGCCCGGCTTGTCGCTCGGCGGCGGCATCATCATCTCGTCAATGAGGTTGCAGCACATGTGGATGATTGAGCTGTCGCCGCTTTTGCCGGGCACGATGGTCGGGCCGTAGTCGGTGTCCTTGAAGGCGGCTTCCTTCGAGTCCATCCGGTATTTGCCCTTCTGCTTCTCCGGTCCGTGGCACGAGATGCAGGCGTCCTTGAAGATCG
This sequence comes from uncultured Verrucomicrobiota bacterium, assembly GCA_903910585.1. Taxonomy (GTDB): domain Bacteria; phylum Verrucomicrobiota; class Verrucomicrobiia; order Limisphaerales; family UBA9464; genus CAIWAH01. Next base: position 24,861 of record CAIWAH010000171.1, on the reverse strand, counting down.
GGTAAACCTCCTTCACGAAATCCACCTTGCGTGGCACCGGCAGGGGAATCTTGGAGGTGTCCACGGATTTCTTTTCGGCGGCCACCGCGGCGATTGGCAGAGCCACCCCGAGAGCAAGGAGCAACGAGATTTTCATGGCGACGCCTGCAGGATAGCGGTGGGAAGCGCCAAGCCAAGTCCGGCTGGCGGATCACTCGCGTCCGGTCACGGGAGACGGGCGTGTTGGTTGGTTTAACCGCTGGCTCCGTCCCGGCCAATTTGCTCCGCTGCCCTCGGAGACTCCGGGGAAGAAGCGCCGGCAACTGGCATTGAAACCGACGACCTCGGCGGGACCGATTGTTAAGGGTGCCGTGTTGTTTTCGGAAAAAGCCTTTGACCCTCGGCCGGCTTTTGCTACCAATCGCCCTCCTTTTCGTTAGGGCAAAATGAACAAGCGGACCTTTATTCCGAAAGTTGACGTGCAGCGCCGCAAGTGGCGGGTCGTGGATGCCAATGGTGTCGTGCTCGGCCGTCTCGCCGTCCAAGTCGCCGACGCGCTGCGTGGCAAGGACAAGCCGGTTTTCTCCCCCCACATGGATGCCGGCGACTTCGTGGTCGTCGTCAACGCCGAGAAGGTGGTCCTGACGGGCAAGAAGGAAAACCAGAAGGAATACATGACCTACTCCGGCTGGAAGGGCGGCGAGAAGTATCGCACCGTCGCCCAGGTCCGTGAGGCACACCCGGAGCGTTTGGTCATGCACGCCGTCAAGGGCATGCTGCCGAAGAACCGTTTGGCGGACCGCCTCCTGACCAAGCTCAAGGTCTATACTGGCCCGACGCACCCCCACACGGCCCAGAACCCCGATGCGATGGCCTACGCCGGCTGACCTGAACCCGATTTAGCCAAACCATGTCGAACTCAGTCCAATTTTACGGCACCGGCCGTCGCAAAACGAGCGTTGCCCGTGTCTGGATCACTCCCGGCACCGGTGTCATCACCGTCAACAAGCGCGTCTTGGAGGTTTACTTCCCGGTGGATACGCAGCGCATGCTGCTCCAGCAGCCGTTCTCGGCGACTTCCACTGGCGGCAAATACGACGTCCGCATCAACGTGCGGGGCGGCGGCACTTCCGGTCAGGCCGGCGCCTGCCGTCATGGCATCGCCCGGGCCCTGCTCGCCAGCGACGCCACCCTGCGCCCGCTGCTGAAGGCCGACAAGCTGCTGACCCGCGATCCTCGTATGAAGGAACGCAAGAAGTATGGTCAGCCCGGCGCCCGCAAGCGCTTCCAGTTCAGCAAGCGCTGAGCCGGTTTCCTTGCCAAACCCCGCCGGATTTCCGGCGGGGTTTTTCGTTTTTCCGCCTTGTTGCCGGCCATGTATTCACCTGCGGCCTTTGCAGTCACCGATCCCGGGATGATTCGGGAAATCATCAGGGAGCATCCGTTTGCGACCTTGGTCACGGGCGAGGGCACTCCCAGCGCCACCCATATTCCGGTCATCGCCGATCCGGATTCCCCTAATCAGCCCCGGCTGCTGGCGCACTTCGCGAAGGCGAATCCTCACTGGCGGCAGCTCCTTGAGGCCCCGGTGGTGTTGGTGGTATTTCACGGGCCGCACGCCTACGTTTCGCCGCAGTGGTATCGCGGACATCCGGCCGTTCCGACGTGGAACTACATCGCGGTCCACGCCTGGTGCCGGGCCCGGTTGGTGGAGGACCGTGAGCGGTTGCTCCGGCTGGTCACGCTGATGACGACGGCGTTTGAAGGCCCGGGAGGGGAGCCAATGCCGGCCGAATACCGGGACCGGATGCTGGCCGGCATCGTGGGATTGGAACTGGAGGTCCGGCGCTTTGAGGCCAAGTTTAAGCTCAGTCAGAACCGTTCCGCGGCCGACGTATCCGGTGTCATCGCCGCGTTGGAGAAATCCTCCGATTCGACCGAGTGCGCGACGGCCCGCTGGATGCGCCGGATCGCCGACGCAGCCATTGCCAGCGCAACGGTCCCGGCGAAGACTTCCGCCATTCTTTGAACATGCATCCGTTTCACCATCCCGTGCGCGTCGCAATCGTCGGCGCCTCCGGCTATTCCGGCGAGGAGCTCGTCCGTCTCCTGCTAAACCATCCGTCCGTGGATCTCGTGGCGGTGACCTCGCGGCAAAACGCGGGCCAGAGCGTTGCGCAGGTGTTTCCCCGGTTCGCCAGCCATCCCAAATCGCGGACGCTGCACTTCAGCGACCCCAACGTGGAGGTCCTGTCGAAGGTGGCCGACATCGTCTTTCTTGCGTTGCCGCATGGCGTGGCGGCGGAATTCGCGGTGCCGCTGCATCAGGCGGGGGTCGTGGTGATCGATCTGAGCGCCGATTTCCGGCTGCGGAGCGCCGAAATTTACCGAGAGTTTTACGCCCACGAACACCCCGCGCCGGCGCTGCTGGCCGAGGCGGTTTACGGTTTGCCCGAGGTTTACCGTGACCGGATCAGGGCCTCGCGTCTCATCGCCTCTCCCGGCTGCTATCCGACCAGCATCCTGCTGCCGACGTTGCCGCTGCTGCGCGCCGGGCTGATCCGGCCGGCGGGGATCATTGCGGACTCCCTGAGCGGCGTGAGCGGTGCCGGGCGCAAGGCCGAAGTGGATTACCTCTTCTGCGAATGCAACGAGAGCGTCCGGGCCTACGGCGTGCCCAAGCATCGGCATCTTTCCGAGATTGAACAGGAACTGAGCCTGGCCGCCGGCGAGAAGGTCACCGTCCAGTTCACGCCCCACCTCATCCCGGTCAACCGCGGCATTCACACGACGCTTTACCTTGCGCCGGCCCGGCACTTTTCAACGACCGACGAGGCGGCGGCACTCGGGCGGGAGATCGAGGAATGCTATCGGCAGGCCTATGCGAACGAGCCGTTTGTCCGGGTGCTCACCGGCAAGGCGCTGCCCGACACCAAAAACGTCGTCGGCACCAACATGCTGGAGCTGGCCTGGCGCCTGGACCCGCGGACCGGGCGGCTGCTGGTGATGAGCGCCGAGGACAACATCGTGAAGGGCGCGAGCGGTCAGGCCGTGCAGAGCATGAACATCATCTGCGGCCTGCCCGAAACGGCGGGATTGGTCTGAACCATCATGAGGGCGCCGTCCATGTCTGCGGCCGGTGCCGGCTTGTGCCTGCTGATGCTGGCCGGCGGCTTCCCGCTGTTGGCGGATGACTGTTCGTTGGCCGGCTTCGCCCGAAACGACGCGGCGGCTGAGGCGCCCTTCGTTGTTTCGACCAACCGGCCCGCGTTCCGGGCCGTCCACGGCTCCGCTTGGGTTCCGGGCATGGTGCCCGTGTTCGCCGTTGAAAAGTCGGGTGTCTGGGAACTCCGGCGGCACCCCGGTCGCGGGCAGGAAGATTTCACCGATCCGATTTTCTTTGGCCTGCCAGCCGTGGATGAGTCCGTCACCGCATCCGTGGCGGGACGCTGGGAGATTCAGGCCACGCGCAGCGATGGCTCCAGGCTGCATCTTGCTGTCGAACTGTCCGAACATCACGGCCGCGTGGCGGGCCGTTTCGACCAGACGACCGACTATCGGTTCGCCCAGATCGCAGGCGGAACTGCCACGGCGGAACGCCTCGAGCTCGACGTCAAATACATCAACGACGAATACCGGCTCCTCACCGAACGCTCCGGTGACCGATGGCTCGGGCGCTGGATGCGCCGGGACGGAACGGAAGGCGGAGAGCTTGAACTGCACCGCAATGCGGTTCCCTGTGGAGTGCCCGCAAAGGCCGCGCCGGTGGCGCTGTTTGAAGTGCGACCGCCTGCCGGCAGCAGTTCGCCCCGGCGCTATCTGCTCGCCGACGATCCGGTTCCGGCCGGGTGGACCCGCGAGGAACGGCCGCTGGTGCGGGTGTGGCGGGCAACTTCGCCTTGAGCGGATCGCGGAATTGTCGCCTTCATTCCCCGGTGGAATCGCTTGGTAAAACGCTGGTGCTCCTCGGCCTCGGCCTGACCGTGGTCGGACTGGCTGTGTGGTGGCTCGGACCGCGGCTGGGCAGTTCCGGCGGCCTTCTGCCCGGGGACATCAGCCTTCGCCGGGGCTCGTTCTCATTCCACTTTCCGATCGTGACCTGCATCCTTGTCTCGGTGCTGCTGACCGTCCTCCTCCGCCTGTTCAACCGATGAATGAAGCCAGTCAACTGACCGTAACCTGCCCGCGTTGTCGGCAGCAGGGAACGTGGTTCGCCGCCCAATGGGGACCGTTCTGCAGCGAGCGCTGCCGGCTCATCGATCTCGGGCAATGGTTTGGCGAGGAACACAAGATCAGCCGGTCGCTCCGTCCGGGTGACTTTGAAGGATTCGACGAACTGGAGCCGGGACCGCAGCTGGACCGGCCGGAAGTGCAGGACTGACCGATGCACTACGATGCCATCGTCATCGGCGGCGGGGCCGCTGGCCTGTTCTGCGCCCGCACCGCCGGACTGCGCGGCCGCCGGGTGCTCGTGCTGGAGCACAATGCCCGGCTGGGGAACAAGATCCTGATCTCCGGTGGCGGTCGCTGCAATTTCACCAATCTCGGGGCCACTCCGGCCAACTACGTCACCAGCGGCAGTCCGCATTTTCTGAAATCGGCCTTCGCCCGCTTCACGCCCCAGGACTTTCTCGCACTCGTCGAGCGACACAGCATCGCGTGGCACGAGCGGAAGCACCGCCAGCTGTTCTGCGACCACAGCTCGAAGCAGATCCTGCAATTGCTGGAGGACGAATGCGCCGACGGGGGCGTGGAGTTCCGCCTAAACTGCCGGGTCACCTCGGTCCGGCGCGCCGCGGAAGATCCGACTCAGAAGGGCTGGAGCTTGGTCACGTCCGTAGGTGACTTCACTTCGGATTCCCTCGTCATCGCGACCGGCGGCCTTTCGTTTCCCAAACTGGGTTCGACACCGTTCGGTTATGACGTCGCCGAACAATTCGGCCTGAAGTTGGTCGGGCGTCGTCCGGGACTGGTGCCGCTCACTTGGAACGAACGTGACCGCGAGGCGTTCGCCAGCCTGAGCGGGATTGCGTTTGAGTGCGGCGTCAGCGCGGGGCCGGAAATTCCGGCGTTTCGCGAGGCGGTCCTGTTCACCCATCGGGGCCTGAGCGGTCCCGCGATCTTACAGATTTCCAGCCACTGGCACGCCGGCGAAACCGTGCGGCTCAATGTGCTGCCCGACGTGAAGGTGAGCGAACTGCTGGCTGCCAACCGGGCGGGCGGACGCGAAGTGAAAACGGCCCTGCGGCAGGTATTGCCCGAGCGCTTTGTGCAGGCATGGAGCGCCCGGCACGGCACGACCAAGCCGATTGCGCACCTCACGAAGGCGGAAACGGAAGCGATTGCCCGGTCCCTGCAGGAATGGGAGTTCACGCCCGCCGGCGACGAAGGTTACCCGAAGGCCGAGGTGACCGTGGGCGGGGTGGACACCGGCGAACTGGCCTCAAAGACGATGGAGGCCAGAAAAGTTCCCGGCCTCCATTTCATCGGCGAAGTCGTGGACGTCACCGGTTGGCTGGGCGGCTACAACTTCCAGTGGGCCTGGGCCAGCGGTCACGCGGCCGGGCAGGCGGTGTGAGCTGCGGAGTCACTCCGCATTCGGATAGCTGCCGAGCACCTTCACGAAGCTGCAATGGGCGCCGAGCTGTTCAATGGCTTTGGCGACCTTCGGCGTCTCGGCGTGGCCGTCGCAGTCCACGAAGAAGAAGTATTCCCAGGCCTTCCGTTTGCTCGGCCGCGACTCGATCTTGGTCATGTTGATCCGGTAGCGGCGGAAAGGGGCGAGCGCCTTGTGGAGGGCCCCGACGTCGTCGCGGACACTGAACATGAGGCTGGTGCGATCCGCGCCGCTGGGCGGGCTGCACTGCCGGCCGAGCACGAGGAAACGGGTCGCGTTGGCGGCGTTGTCCTGGATGTCGTGTTCGAGCACAGGCACAACGTATTGCTCGGCCGCCAGCACGCCGGCGATGGCGGCGGAACGCTTTTCCTTGGCTGCGAGTTCGGCTGAACGGGCGTTGGAGCTGGTCTCGACGAGCTCCGCATGCGGAAGGTTGCGGTGAATCCAGCCGCGGCACTGGCCGAGCGTCTGCGGATGCACGTAGATGCGGGCGATGTCCTCGCGCTTGGCCTTGCTCACGAGGCAATGCGAGATGCGGAGGATGACCTGGGAGACAACCTTGAGGTCGCTGTCCACGAACATGTCCAGCGTGTGGGTCACGACGCCCTCGGTGGAATTCTCGACCGGCACGACGCCGTAGTCGGCGCGGTGCTTGGAGACCTCGCTGAACACGTCGGGAATCGTCTTCTGCGACGCGTAACGCAGACTGGAGCCGAAGCGCTTGATGGCGGCCTGGTGGGTGAAGGTCGCCTCCGGTCCGAGATACGCGATGGTGAGGGTTTTCTCCAGCGACAGCGCGCTCGACATCACCTCGCGGTAGATTGCCCGCAACCCCGCGTTGGTGATCGGCCCCTGGTTTTTCTTGCAGACCCGGTCGAGCACGGCCCGCTCGCGGTGCGGCACATAGATTTCGTCGCCGGCCTTGAGCTTGATCTGGCCGATTTCGAGGACGTGCTTCGTGCGCTCGTTGAGGAGCTTCACGATCTGTTCGTCGAGGGCATCAATGGCTTGCCGATGTTCCTGGAGGCTCATGGACGGGCGCCATCGTGCCCTATTGCGGACGGGGGCGCGAGGCGAAGTTGGCCCCGGTCCGGTCCACCTCGGGGGCGTCAGGCCGACGGCTTGCCGGGCTCGCCGGTGGCATCCCACCGCAGCGGGGACGTGCGCCAATCGTAGTGGATCGCCAGCACCCGGAGAACGAAGGTCGCCGCCACGCCCGACCACGCCGCGGCTTCGACCGCAAAGCCCACTTGGCTGACCAGAATCACGAAAAGGGACGTCCCCGTGGCCGTGGCCAGGACGTAGAACTGTCCGGGCCTGAACATCAGCGGCTCCTCCCGGGTGAGGATGTCCCGCAGGGCGCCGCCGCCCGCGGCGTTCACGACACCGACGAAGATCGCGGCGGGAACGCTCAGGCCGGCGGCCAGCGAAAGCCGGGCTCCGATCACGCCGTATGCCGCCAGACCCAGCGCATCAATGCCGCTGAAGACGAGGTTGAACCGGTCGAGCCGGGACCCGAACAGGTAGCCGGCGGCGCAGCCCGCCGCGATTACCGCGAGGTAACGCCAATCCGTGAGCACCACGGGCGGTCCCTTTTGCAAAAACAGGCCATCGCGCAGCAGGGCTCCGCCGACACCGGTCACCAGCGCCAACGCGAACACGCCGACGACGTCGTAGTGCCGCCGGATCGCGGCGATCGCGCCCGTCACGGCAAAGACGAACGTGGCCCCAAGGTGAAGCCATTCCGGCAGCGCGAGCAGATTGGGCGCGTGGTTCACGGCGGAATGGGGTCAAAGCCGGCCGTTGTCGATGAGCCGGGTCTTGCCGACGAACACCGCCAGCGCCATCTGGGTTCCGCGCCTGACTTCGCGGGTCGGCTCCAGCGTTTCGGGGTGGAAGAACTCGACGTAGTCCAGCCGGGCCGCGGGCCGGGTCTTTACCAGCCGGGCCACCGCCTTCTTCAGGTCGGCTGCCGGCGCGGGACCTTTGGCCACGGCCCGCCGGCAGGCCGCGATGGACTCTGAAAGAACAAGAGCTTGCGAACGCTCTTCCGGACCCAGGTAGGTGTTCCGGGAACTCATCGCGAGTCCGTCCGGTTCGCGGCGGGTGGGCGCCACGATCACCTTCAGCGGGAAATTCAGATCGGTGCTCATGCGCCGGATCACCGCCGCCTGCTGCCAGTCCTTGGCCCCGAAGACGGCTACGTCGGGCAGCACGCAGTTGAACAGTTTGGCGACCACGGTGGTGACGCCGCGGAAGTGGGTGGGGCGCGACACGCCTTCCATTCCCTGCGTGAGGCGTTCCTCGACGACGTAGGTCGAGTAGAGCCCGCCGGCCTTCCCGGGATACATCGCCGCATCCGAGGGGAGGAAAACGGCGTCCACCCCTTCTTCCCGGCAGAGCGCGTAGTCCCGCTTCAGGTCGCGGGGATACTTGGCGAGGTCTTCGGTGGGCGCGAACTGGGTCGGATTGACGTAGATGCTGAGCACGACCCTGCCCGTGGCACCCACCCGGCGGCGGGCCTCCCGCACGAGGCTCATGTGCCCGTCGTGGAGAAACCCCATGGTCGGGACAAATCCGATCCGGAGTCCGGCCTGCCGCCAGCCAAGGGCGGTCCGTTGCATGGCCGCCACGGTCTTGAACGTCTTCACGCCGTTCACCGTAACGGCGGTGGCGTCCAGGCTCACGTCACAAAAACCCGCGGCGAGAGCCATCTCTCCGACCGCGGGCCAGGTTTAGTTTGTGGGAAGATCAAGGCGCGGGGACAACCCGCAGCAGGCGCCAGGCCTGGGCATCGCGGTTGCGCAGACCGACGAACACCTCGGTGTAGCCGTTGCGGTTGGCGAACTGGGCCGGACGGAGGGCGGACTCGTTCAGCCAGGTCGTGAAATCGGTGCTGCGTTCCAGGCGCCAGGTCTCGCCGCTGAGCGTGAAGAACCGGAGCTTCAGGGCGTCGTAACGGCGCAACGTTCCGTTGGCCGATTCCGAGGGATTGGCCGGATCAAATCCGGCGAGCACTTCGGTCTGATCGTCCAGACCGTCGCCGTCGGAGTCCGCAGAGTCCGGGTTCATTCCGGCGCCACGTTCGAACGCATCGTCCACGCCGTCGAAATCTCCGTCGGCCGCCGCATTGACGGCGACCGAGTGGAAGTTGCCGAGGGACAGCGAGGCGGTTGCGCCGAACGCGTTCAGTTGGGCGGACAGCTCGTCCGCCCCCAATCCCCAAGCAGTGAAATGCCCCGCCGCATCCCGGGCCACGGTGATGCTGCGGCCGGCGAAGATTTCCGTGACGTTCGCCAAACCGCCGGGCACCGCACATTCGCCTTCGCCATTGCTGCCCCAGCAGATCACCCGGCCGTCGCGGGTCAGGGCGGCGGTGTGACGGAAACCGGCCGAAATGGCGGCCACCGGGGGCAAGCCCGCCGGCACAGTCGCCTGACCGAAGATGTTCTCGCCCCAGGCCACCACCGTGCCGTCTTCCTTCAGGGCCACGGAATGGAACCGGCCGGCTGCGATGGCGGTGACGCCGCCCAGACCGGCCGGAACGTGAGCCTGTCCGGATTCATTGGCCCCCCAGGCGACCACGGAACCGTCCACCAGCAGGGCCAGGCTGTGGCTGCCGCCGGCCGCAATGGCGACCGCGGGGAAGTCCAGCTGCGGCGCGGTTGCCTGCCCGTAGGCATCGGAACCCCAGCCGACCACTTCTCCGGTCGATCGCAGCGCCAGCGAGTGAAGCCCACCGGCCGCAACTGCGGTCACTTCGGACAAGTCGGCCGGAATCGTGGCCTGATTGGAGGAATTGAGCCCCCACGCCACCACCGTCCCGTCGGTGCGGAGGGCCAGCGTGTGCCAGACCCCCGCGGAGACGGCCTTCACCTGGTCCAGCCGCGGGGGCACTTCCGCCTGGCCGAACTCATTGTTTCCCCAGGCTGCGATGGTCTTCAGGATCACCGCTTCGGGAGCCCCGGTGTCGCCCGGGGGCAGGCCGCTGACGGTTCCGAGATTGGCCAGGCGGTAATGCTCGATTCCGGCCACGCGGTTGGTGAGGAACCGCGTGATGCCCCGGCGCGGAACGTAGGGCTCGCCCAAGTTCTCCCAGTCGATTCCATTGGTGGAGCCCTGCAGCTGGAACCGGTTGCTGCCGGAGGCAAACACTTCGAATTCCTCGGCTGGAATGGCGCGCAAGGTCCCGCTCGGAGACTCGGTGGCGGCGACTGCATCGAATCCAAACGTCAGTTCGTCGAGATCGCGCAGGCCGTCGGCGTCGGAATCGGCTACTGCGGGATTCAGGTTCAGGCGGATTTCGATGCCGTCACGCACGCCGTCCCGGTCGGAATCCACATCCGTCTGACTGGTCTGAAAAGTCACTTCATGGCGGTCGTCCAGCAGGTCTCCGTCCGTATCGGGACCGGCATCGATGGCGAGAGCGTGTGCCCAGCCCCCCATCACCCCGGTGGGGCGGGTCAGGGTTGGCGCCGTCTTCAGGGTTTGGTCGCCCCAAAGCACGAGCTGCCGGTCATGGGTGATCGCGCCGGCGAGATTGAAGCCGCCGACGAGTTCCACCGCCTTGGGCAGCTGGCCCGGAACGGTGGTCTGGCCGGCGGTGCTGCTACCCCAGGCCAGGACGATGCCGTCGCGGCGCAGTGCGAGCGTGTGATTGCCGCCGGCCGCGACGTCCACGATGCCAATCAGTGAGTCGGCCACCGCCGCCGGATTGCACTGCCCTTCACTGTCCAAGCCCCAGCACACGACTGAGCCGTCGGCCAGCAGGGCGACCGAATGGAACATGCCTGCGGAAACCTTGACGGCGGGAGCGCTGAAAGACGGCACGTTGGTCTGGCCAAAGACGTTGTCACCCCAGGCGACCGCCGTGCCGTCCGCGAGCAGCGCGACGGAATGGAAATAGCCGGCGGTGATCGCCACCACGTTGGTCAGTCCGGACGGCGGCGACGCCTGTCCGTATTGGTTGGCGCCCCAGCCCATGACCGTGCCGTTCGTGCGCAAGCCCAGCAGGTGCGACGAACCGCTGGCGATGGCCCGCAGTCCGAGGGCGTCCCGCGGCACGTCCGTCTGCCGAAACCCGGAGTCGCCCCACACCGCGACCGAGCCGTCCGCCCGCAATGCCGCCGAATGCAGGAAGCCCGGGGCGACTTGGATCACATTCGTCAGATCCGGTGGGACGGACGTCTGACCGGCCACGTTGTTGCCCCACGCCAGAACTTTGCCGGTAAGCGGGAAATTCCGCAGGGCCGGGCGCCCGATCACCTGCACCGGCACGTCGTCGCTGCCTTGCGAAGAGGTCAGCAGGGTGGCTTCGAGATGATAGCTGCCCGCGTCGGCCTCGTTGACCCGCAGGACAACGAGATTGGCATTCGTCTGGGTTGGCAGGGCTTCCGTGCCGTGGAACCACTGGAACTGGATGTAGTTCGTGATGACCGTGATGTTGGTCTTGGTGGATCCGGGCGTCGTGATCGGACAGAGCTCCGCGGTGTCGGCAACCCCGTCGCCGTCGGCGTCGCAGCTGTCCGGTTCGCCGTCATCGTCCGTGTCCACCGGAGTGCCCTCATAGACCGGCGGAATGTTGGTGATCTGGATGTTGGTGATGACGATGAAGTTGGTCAGCAGGAACGGGCGGATGACGAGTGTCTCGCCGAGGAGATGCTGTTGCCGGTTGGTGCTCAGCGTGAAAATCGGATGGCGGTCCCGCGCCAGCGGATCGGTGCGGAGCTGGTATTCCTGACCGTCATTGAAGCCGTCACCGTCGGAGTCCGGCTTTGTGGGGTCGGTTCCCAGGCGAAGCTCCTGCAAGTCCGACAGGCCGTCCTTGTCCAGGTCGGGACCTGGCAGCGGCGGCGGTGTCGAGGCCAACGGGGCAAATACCTCCGGTCCGGGCTCGGGTGCGGCGTGGGTGGCGACGGTTTCCGCAAGTGGCCGCCAAACGACGGTCACTGCGATCAGCAGCATGGAAAACAGCTTCATGGGAGCGGTTCCTTCCAACGCCAAAGCCTGTCGCGAGAAATGACTCCGCGACCGGCCAAGGGGTGAAAGGACTGCTGAAACTCTACGCAAGTCCCTTGCCGATGTGGTGACAATTTTGCACCGCTTTGGCGCCGTTCGCCAGATCAGGCCGGACGGGCGCATCGCACGATTCGGCGATTTGACCGCGGACTGCCCACTGCGTGAGCCTGCGACATGTCCGTCCTTCACCGCCGCTTCGCCTGGTTGCTGATTGTGTGCCTTGACGCCGCTCGCGGGCTCGCTGCGGAAGCATTTCCCGGAACCAAGTCCGCCTGGTTCGGCTTCGACCGCTACGACTTCGAGGTCGGGGGCAAGAACGCGATGGTGGTCGCTCCGAAACAGGAGGCGTCGGGACGCCCGTGGGTCTGGCATGGGGAATTCTTCGGTCACAAGCCCAATCCCGATCTAGCGCTGCTGGGTCGCGGATTCCACGTCGTTTACCTGAGTGTGCCCGACATGCTGGGGTCGCCGACGGCGGTGAAACAATGGGATGCGCTCTATGCCGAACTCACCGGCCGGTTTGGCTTTGCCCCAAAGCCCGCGCTCGTGGGCCTCAGCCGCGGCGGGCTCTACTGCTACAACTGGGCGATCGCAAACCCCGAACGGGTGGCCTGCATTTATGGGGATGCACCGGTGTGTGACTTCCGCAGTTGGCCCGGCGCCTTCGGCAAGGGCAAGCGCAGCGACCGCGACTGGCAGTTGGTGCGGGAACGATACGGCTTCGGGTCGGACGACGAGGCCAGGGCCTACCCACGCAATCCGGTGGACCAGCTCGCCCCGCTCGCCGCGGCCGGAATCCCGCTGCTGCACGTCTTCGGCGACGCGGACGAAGTCGTGCCATGGGACGAGAATACCGGAGTCATCGCCGAGCGGTATCCGCGGCTCGGTGGCAGCATCACGCTCATCCGCAAACCGGGGGTGAAGCATCACCCGCACGGGCTCGATGACTCGACGCCGATCGTGGACTTCATCTGGCAGCACGCCGGCCCGCGCGCGGAATCGCCCCGGCCGCTGCTGATCGGCTATCTGCCCGATTACCGCGTGGATTCCATTTCCGCCGAACAGATCCGCCGCCTCGACGAAGTCATCTGGTTCTCGCTCCAGGCCAGTGCCGACGGCCCGTTGAACGTCACCGACCGCCAGCGCCAGCAGGTGCACCAGGTGCGCGAACTCGCGGGCCCGAACACCCGCGTGCTGGTGGCCGTGGGCGGTTGGGGCCGGAGTGAAGGGTTCGGCCCGATGAGCGCCGATCCGGCGGCGCGGGCGAAGTTCATCCGCACGCTCACGGAGTTCTGTCTCGCCGAAGGTCTCGCAGGCGTGGATCTCGACTGGGAATTTCCCCGCAGCGCAGGCGAGAAGTCGGCCTATGACCTTTTGCTCGGCGAACTGCATGCCGCCTTCGCTCCGCACGACCTCAAACTCACCATGGCGCTCAACGTGTCGGTGCCGTTGGGCAAGGCGGGATTTGCCGCGGTGGATCGCGTTCACCTGATGGCCTACGACTTCGGCGGCGGCCGCCATTCGACGATGCCGGACACCGTCAAGGCGCTCGACCGGCTCGCGGATCTGGGAGTTCCGCCGGGAAAGGTCGCGCTGGGCACGCCGTTCTATGGCCGCAGTCTCGACGGGCGGAATCAGGAACGGCCATATCGCGAACTCGTGTCCCGCCAGTTGCCGGCCCCGGAGGCGGATGAGGCCGACGGCTTTGGCTTCAATGGCCCGGCCACGTTGCGGGCCAAGCTGGAGCTCGCCCGCCAACGCCGCTTCGCCGGCCTGATGATCTGGGAGATCGGCCAAGATGTCGCCGCACCGGGCGCGCTGCTGGCTGGCTTGCGAAACCAGGCCAACCGTTCTCCAGCTGCCCCCGATCAAGGTCCGCGGGATGCGGCCGGCCGGCCGCTCATCCGCAAGCTCGGCACCGTGGACCTGGATCTGGTGGAGACCACTCCCGTGGTTCTGAACGGCCGTCTCTGGCGCTTCGAATGGGTGCGCCAGGGCGTGGGCCAGCAGTATTGGGACAACCGCCGGGAGACGAACTATTTCCGCTTCCGCGATCCGGCGACCGGCGAAGTGACCGCCCCGTTCGCGGACGGACACGAGTTCGGCAGCGCGTTTGTCCACGGGGGCACGGTGTATGTCACCGGCACACTCGGTCGCGGCCAGGTGAACGTCTTTGCGTCCCGTGATCTCCAGGTCTGGGAAACCTGGACCGCCATTCCGGCGGGACGCTATGGCATCTTCAACACCTCCGTCTGCCGAGCCGGGGATGAGTTTGTGATGATGTTTGAGATTGATCGGCCGGAGTCGGAGGCCGGGACGGCGTTCACCGCACGGTTCGCCAAGTCACCGGATCTTCGCACCTGGACCCTCACGCCGCCCGAATGCCATTACGCCAAGGACCGCTACACCGCACCGCATTGCCTCCGGTGGATGGACGGATGGTTCTACGACTTCTATCTCGAAGCGCACGAAGGCTATGAGATGCGGGTGGTGCGCTCACGGGATCTGATCCGCTGGGAGGCCAGCCCGCTGAATCCCGTGCTGCGGGCCTCTGCCGAGGACAAGGCCATCGCCAACGCGAAGCTCACGGAAGCCCAGCGCCAACGCATCGCTGGCGCCCGGAATCTGAACAACTCCGACCTCGACTTCTGCGAGTGGCAGGGACGGCTGACGATCAACTATTCGTGGGGCAACCAGCAGGGCGTGGAACACCTCGCCGAGGCCGTTTACGACGGCAGCGAGGCCCAGTTTCTGCGCGGGTGGTTTCCCGAGTGATTCCTGCAACCGGCCCAAGCGGGCTCAGTAATTCAGCCACGGACCGAGCCACTTCTCGGCTTCGGTCACGCTCATTCCCTTGCGCCGCGCGAGGTCTTCGACCTGGTCTTTGGCCAGCTTGCCGACGGCGAAATACTTCGAGTCGGGGTGGGCGAAGTAGAGGCCGCTGACACTGCTGCCGGGCCACATGGCGCAGCTCTCGGTGAGCTGGATGCCGGTCTTGGCCTCGACGTCGAGGAGCTGCCACAGCGTGCGTTTCTCGGTGTGGTCGGGGCTGGCCGGATAACCGCCGGCGGGCCGGATGCCGCGGTATTCTTCGGCGATGAGCTGTTCGCGGGTGAAATTCTCCGACTTGCCGAAGTCCCATTCGTCGCGCACGCGCTTGTGGAGGTATTCGGCGAAGGCTTCCGCCAACCGATCGGCCAAGGCCTCGGCCATGATCGCATTGTAGTCGTCGTGCGCGGCCTTGTAGCCCTTCACCAGTTCATCCAAACCGATGCCGGTGGTGACGGCGAAGGAGCCGAGATGGTCGGGCGAACCTCTCGAGGCGATGAAGTCGGCCAGGCTGTAGTTCGGCGAGCCGTCGGTCTTGTCCATCTGCTGGCGGAGCATGTGGTAGGTCGTGAGGACCTGCGTCCGGCTCTCGTCGGTGTAGAGCTCGATGCTGTCGCCGACGCGGTTGGCCGGGAAGATGCCGTAAACGCCGCGGGCGCGGATCAGCTTCTTGGCAATGATCTCGTCAAGCAGCTTCTGGGCGTCGTTGAAGAGCTTGGTGGCTTCCGCGCCATACTTCTCGTGCTGGAGGATCTTCGGATAGACGCCACGCAGTTCCCAAGTGTGAAAGAACGGCGACCAGTCGATGAATCCGCGCAGGGTTTCGAGCGATACGTCTTCGAGCACGCGCACGCCGGTGAACTCGGGCTTCGGCAGATCGTCGAACTTCAGCTTGGCCGCGTTTGCGCGGGCCTTCTCCAACGGCAGGAGCGTCTGGCGATTGCCACCGTGTTGGGCGCGGAGCTTGTCGTAGTCGACACGGAGCTGCTGGACGAATCCGGCTTTCTGTTCGCTGCTCAACAGGCTGCTGGCCACGGGCACGGCGCGGGAGGCGTCGAGGACGTGGACGACGGGCTCGCTGTAGTGCTGGGCGACTTTGACGGCCGTATGCGCGCGGCTGGTGGTCGCGCCGCCGATGAGCAGCGGGACTTTGAAACCAGTGCGTTCCATCTCCTTGGCCACATGCACCATCTCATCGAGCGACGGCGTGATGAGTCCGCTGAGGCCGATGATGTCGGCGTTCTCCTGTTTGGCGCGTTCGAGGATCTTCTCGCAAGGCACCATCACGCCCATGTCGATCACCTCGTAGTTGTTACAGGCGAGCACGACGCCAACGATGTTCTTGCCGATGTCGTGGACGTCGCCCTTCACGGTCGCGAGCACGATCTTGCCCTGGGCCTTCACGGCTTCGCCGCGTGCGGCCATGGCGGCCTTTTCGGCTTCCATGAACGGGGTGAGATAGGCCACCGCCTTCTTCATCACGCGGGCCGACTTCACGACCTGTGGAAGGAACATTTTCCCGGCGCCGAAGAGGTCGCCGACGATGCTCATGCCGGCCATCAAGGGGCCTTCGATCACAGACAACGGCTTGCCCAGCTTGGCGCGCGCTTCCTCGGTATCGACGTCGATGTAGAGGTCGATTCCTTTGACGAGGGAATGCGCGAGGCGTTCCTCGACGGTGCCCTTGCGCCACTCTTCCTCGACCTTCTTGTCGCTGGCAATGGTGCCGGCGCTGGCGGCCTTCAGCTTCTCGCCGAAGTTCACTAGACGCTCGGTGGCGTCGGGGCGGCGATTGAGCAACGCGTCTTCGACGAGTTCCTTCAGCTCGGGTTCGATCTCCTCATACACTTCGAGCATGCCGGCGTTGACGATGCCCATGTCCATGCCGGCCTTGATCGCGTGGAAGAGGAACGCGCTGTGCATCGCCTCGCGGACGGGATTGTTGCCGCGGAAGCTGAACGAGACGTTCGACACGCCGCCGCTGACCTTGGCGTGCGGGAGGTTCTGTTTGATCCAACGCGTGGCCTCGATGAAATCGACGGCGTAGTTGTTGTGCTCCTCGATGCCGGTCGCGACGGTGAGGATGTTCGGATCGAAAATGATGTCCTCGGGCGGGAAGCCGACTTCATCGACGAGGATGCGATAGGCGCGTTCGCAGATGCGGATCTTCTCGGCGTAAGTCGCGGCCTGGCCTTGCTCATCGAACGCCATCACGACGACAGCGGCGCCATACTTGAGCACCTTGCGGGCGTGTTCGCGGAACAAGTCCTCGCCGCCCTTGAGCGAGATGGAGTTCACGATGCCCTTGCCCTGAAGGCATTTCAGGCCGGCTTCGATGACTTCCCATTTCGAGGAATCGACCATGAAGGGAACCTTGGCGACCTCCGGCTCGCTGCCGAGCAACTGGAGGAAGCGCGTCATCGCAGCGACGCCGTCGATCATTCCTTCGTCCATGCAGACATCGATGATGTTGGCGCCGTTCTCGACCTGCTGGCGCGCGATGGCCACGGCTTCGTCGTATTTCCCTTCCTTGATGAGCTTCGCGAACTTCGGCGAACCGGCGACGTTGGTGCGCTCGCCGATCATGATGTATTGCCCGATCTGCTGCGTGAATGGCTGGGAGCCGCTCAGGCGGAGGGGCAAGGGAGCGACGGGAGCGGGGTCGCTGCCGGAGATGCCGCCGAGACGTTGCGTGCCGGATTCCTTGGGCGCGAGGTCGCGCGGGTGGCGGCCTTCGAGTGCCTTCGCGATGGCGGCGATGTGTTCGGGTGTGTTGCCGCAGCAACCGCCAGCGATGTTCACCAGACCGCTCTGGGCGAACTCGCCGAGGAAGTTCCCCATGTCCTCGGGCTTCAGGTCAAAGCCTGTTGGTGAAAGCGGATTCGGCAACCCGGCGTTCGGATAGCAGGAGATCGCGGCGGTGGACTTCTCGGACAGCTCCGCGAGGAACGGCCGCATGAGGTCGGGCCCGAGCGAGCAGTTGAGGCCGATGGAGAGCGGCTTCACGTGCTTCACGGCGTTCCAATACGCCTCAATGGTCTGCGCGGAGATCATGGTCTCGCCGCCGCGCCCGACAGCGGCGGAGATGGAGATCGGCAGGCGCACATTGTCCTGCTCGAAGACTTCCTGAATCGCCACCAACGCCGCCTTGGCGTTGAGCGAGTCGAAGATCGTTTCCACCAGCAGGAAGTCCGAGCCGCCTTTGATGAGCGCGCGGACCTGCTGAATGTAGGCGGCCTTCACCTGATCGAATGTCACGACGCGGAATCCTGAGTCATCGGCGTCCGGCGAGTTCGAGAGCGAGACGGTCAACGGCCCGATGGCGCCGGCGACGAAGCGCTGCTTGCCGTCCTTGTTCGCCACGCGGTCAGCCCACTCGCGGCACTGGCGCGCGGAGGTCTCGTTGATTTCCCACGCGAGGTCGTTGAGGAACTTGTCCTCGATGATCTTCTGATAGAACGCCGGATCCTTGCGCCCGCCGTGCTCGCGCGGGTCGTCCACGAAGAACTCGCTCTGACCGATGCTCGTAGCGGAGAAGGTGTTCGTCTCGATGATGTCCGCGCCGGCTTCGAGGAAGCGCCGGTGGATGTCGCAGATCATTTCGGGCTGCGTGAGCGAAAAGAGGTCGCCGTTGTTGAGCAGATCCTTCTTCGAGTCCGCGAAGCGTTTGCCGCGGATGTCCGCCTCCTTCTTGCCGTAGGTGCGGATGGTCGTGCCCATCGCGCCGTCGATGATGGCGATGCGTTTGCGCAGCAGGGCCGTCAGCTCGTTTCCCCGCGATTGAATTGGCGCTCCCAAAGCAGCGTTCGACATGGCTTCAGCCTAGCCATCGTTGCTTCGCGCTCAAGGGACAAATCAACGAATCCTGATTTGGTGATATCAAATCGCTTGGCCGCTTCCTCACAAGGTTACCCGGCCGCCATCTGTTTGTAACATGGCTTCGCCCTACTGGGGACATGACGAGCAGCGCAATTCGAGAGATCGCCGCCGAAGAATCCCGTGGGAGCGAGGATTTGGCGGAGACGTTCGGCGCCGTCCGGTTGACCCAGCTGGCCTTGGAAGCGGTGGGCGATCTGGAAAGCCCCCGCCGGGAATTCCGGTTGCCGGGTGGCGGTGACGGATATGGCTTCCGGATGCTGCTGACCCTGCTTGCTTACGCCTATGCCCGAGGGGTTTACAGCTCCGTCGAATTGGCGGAACGCATCGTGGCGGACGCAGATCTCCGTTATCTGGCGACGGGCGACCGGCCGTCCCCGACAGAGCTACGGCAGTTTCGGCGGCAGCATGGCCGGCTTATTCAGATGGCGTTGGGCCGGCTGCTGGCGCTTGCGGCAAAGGGGATGGGAACGGACGGCTGGTGCCGGGGCGAAACCGAAGCGGCCCGCCGACTGGAGCTGGCGATGGCAGCGGACAGTTACGCGCTGGATTGCTGAAGTCCCGGCTGCGGTTCCGCGACAGATTGCTTGAAAGAACCCGGGCGCTGCCTGCGGATAACGGGCAGACGCCATGAGCGATGCCTCCCCTTCCTTGCCGGTCGAGCCACCCGACGAGCTGCTGCCGACCCGGCAGACGCTGCTGGCACGGTTACGGGACTGGAATGACCAGGAAGGCTGGCGGGAGTTCTTCGACACCTATTGGCGGCTGATTTTCAACGTCGCCAGGCAGGCGGGACTGAGCGAGCCCGAAGCCCAGGACGTCGTCCAGGAAACCCTGCTGGCGGTGGCCAAGAAGATGCCGGATTTCCGCTATGATCCGGCCAAGGGCTCGTTCAAGGCGTGGCTGCTGCTCAATGTCCGGTCCCGCATCGCGGAGCACTGGCGCCGCCGGCTCCGTCGCGATCGCCACCAGGCCGAGCCGCCGACCGAAGACGGCCGCGATACGACCTTTCTCCAGCGGGTTCCCGACGAGCGGGACGCAGACTTGGACGCGCTCTGGCAGAAGGAATGGGAATCCAACGTCCTGCGCACAGCCCTTGAGCGCACAAAGGCGAAGGTCTCCGCACGGCAGTTCCTGATCTTTGACCTGGCCGTGCTCAAGGAGACCCCCCTCGCCAAGATCACCCGGACTCTTGGAGTCAACGTGGCACAGGTTTACCTCGCCAAACACCGGGTGGGAAAGGTCTTCAAGGCCGAGCTCGAACGGTTGCGCAGTCTGGAGGCATGAACGCGCCTCCGGCCATTCCCGATCATGCGCTGCTGCGGGTCATTGGCCGCGGCAGCTACGGCGAGGTGTGGCTTGCCCGCAACGTGATGGGAATGTTGCGGGCGGTGAAGGTCGTCCACCGCGAACGCTTCGAGGATGAGCGCCCATATGACCGGGAGTTCGGGGGCATCCGGCGCTATGAACCCATCTCCCGCGGCGAAGGGCTCGTGCCGGTGCTGCACGTGGGCCGCCACGACGCGGCGGGGTGCTTTTACTACGTGATGGAGCTGGCCGATTCCGTGGGCCAGCCGGGCGGAGTGGTCAGCGAGGAAGCCGAGGCCGGCGGCACACCGGAAACCTATCAGGCCCGGACACTCCGGAGCGATCTGGACCGCGTGGGCCGACTGCCGGTGGACGAGTGCATCGAGATCGCGCACTCGCTGGCCACCGGACTCGCCCAACTGCACCGGCACGGGCTCGTCCATCGCGATCTCAAACCCAGCAACGTCATCTTCCTCGGCGGCCGCGCCAAACTGGCCGATCTCGGGCTGGTGACCGGCGCAAATGAAAGCCGCAGCTTCGTGGGCACGGAAGGATTCGTTCCCCCCGAAGGACCCGGCACCGCCGCCGCGGACCTGTTCGCCCTTGGTCGGGTGCTGTTCCAGGCGGCGACGGGATTGGCCCCAGAACGGTTTCCTGAAATCCCCGGTGACTGGCTGGACTCACCCGACGCCGGCGCCTTGATGGAGTTCCATGAAATCGTGCTGAAGCTCGGCGAAGGGGACGCGAGGCGACGTTACCGGCAGGCGACGGATGTGCTGGCCGACCTTGCGCTGCTGCAGAGCGGCAAGTCGGTGCGCCAGTTGCGGACCCTGGAGCGGCGGGTGGTTTGGCTGCGGCGTATCGGCGGTTTTGCGGTGACGGGTCTGGCCTTCGCGGCGCTCCTCGGCGGCTGGTTTTGGCGGGAAGCCCAACACGAGCGGGAGAATGCCGCCCGCCTCGCGGCGGCCGAGCAGCGGACCCGGCGGGAACTGATCAATGCCCAGTTGGAGCAGGCGCGGGCGGAGCGTCTCGCGGGGGGGCTGGACCGTCGTGAGGCCGGCCTGCGGGCGCTAACCCAGGCGGCCCGCCTGCATCCGGATGGTGACCAGCGCCGGGCGCTCCGTTCGGAGGCAGCCGCCACGATCGCCCAGGTGGGATTCCGCTGGGCGGACGCGGCGGACTTTGGTTCGACCGATCCGATGAGCATCTCCGCCGACCGGGATCAACGTCAGCTGGCCCGGCGGACGGAGTCCGGGGAAGTTGTGGTCAGTGCGTTCGGCCGGGCCGAGGCCGTCGCGAAATTGCCGGCGCTCCGTCCGATCGCGGACGAGGTCGGGGAGTTCAGCCATGACGGTCGCTTTCTTTCCCTGCGCCGGGGCACCGAGTGGATCGTGGGCGATCTCAGCGCGGGCGCCTACGTGCGGACGAACTCGCTGGTCGCGTTCAATCCCGCGGGCGGCATCTGGATTGCCGATTCTGGCGGCCGGCTGGTGCTCGAGGCGCTGACCGCGGGGCCACCCCGGCGGACGCTCTCGCCGCCGGCGGACGCCGCCACCGGCTGGAAGGTTGCTGCGGCAAGTGCTGAGGGCTGGATGGCCGCGGCCACCGGCGAGGAGGTCGTGTGGTGGAATTCCGATGAAGCGGAACCGGCGGGACGGCTGCCGGCCGCAGGCGAGGTGTTCACCTTGGAGTGGAACGCGACCGGACAACGGCTCGCCGCCGGCACCGCCGAGGGCGAGGTCGTCGTCTGGCACCTGCCCGATCCGTCGGTTCAATGGCGGGTGCGGGTCCGCCCGGCGGCCATCCGTCGGCTCAGTTTCAGCGGGGACGGCAACTGGCTCGCCGTGGCTGGCGAAGACGAAGTGCTGACCCTGCTCACGGCGGCTTCCGGGCGACCGGTCGCCGAGATGCCTGCCATTGCGTGGAACCCCGGATTTCGTCCGGAGGACCAGCGATTGGGCCTCGTGTGGCGGGGAGGGCGTCCGGGATTTGTCGAAGTTCAGCCCGCCCGCGGACTGGTCACCCACCAGAGTTCCCGTCCGGCGGCCAGCGATGGAGCCCTCGCGTATTCGCCCGACGGCGAATGGCTGGCGGCGGGAACCGCGGCATCGGTCGATGTCTGGAATCTGCCGGCAAGGACCGGGCCCACGAGCATCCCTGCGGCCGGCGTGAGAGCCGTGGCCTGGTTGGGAAATCCGCTGCAATTGCTCTGGGTGGACGACCACGGATTTGCCCGGACGCCCTGGCCAGCTGACGGTTCGCTTGGTGCCGGGGCCAGTCGGGACCGGTCGCACCCATGGGCACACCTGTCCGTGGCGGCCAACGGTGCGCTGGCACTTGCAGACCCGGTTGGGGAAAGTGCGCTCGTCCGGCCTGTCAATGGTCCGGAACGGTCATTGGGGCCGCATCCGTTCGTGCGGTTCCTCGCGTTGAGAAACGATGGCGAACAACTGGCCAGCGGTTCCCTCGCCCAATCCGGCATCCAGCTCTGGGATGCCGCGTCTGGTCAGCGCATCACCCGCCTGAACTCGGGCAGCAACGTCCGTCCGTCCTACAGTCCGAACGGGCGCTGGCTGGCGGCGGCCGGGCCGGCCTGTGTATTGTGGGAGGGACCCGACTGGGCTGCGCGGACCAATCTGCCGGCGGGCCCGGCCAACACCGTTGCCGGTGCGGTTGCCTTCAGTCACGACAGCACGCAGTTCGCCGCCGTGTATGGCGATCATCAGGTCCGCCTGTTCCGTTTGCCCGGGTTGACGCCGGGCCTGACGATCGAGGCGTCCGGTCACAGCCGCATACTCGCCGTCGCGTTCCATCCTGACCGCAATGAACTCGCGGTGACCACCATCACCGGTGAGGTCCTGCGCTGGCAGTTCGATGAACTGGAGCGGGAGCTGTCCGCCCTCGGGCTGGGAGAATGATGACCGGATTGATCGTTGCCGTTTCGCGGGTCCCGGGGCACTGAAGCGGCATGTTCCGGCAGGCAATCACCGAACTCTCCGTGTCCACCCGCGGCCGCGGCTTCTCCGAAATCACGGAAACCGTGGCGGCGTTTGTCGGCGGAACCGGAATCCGGAGCGGGCTCTGCACGTTGCTGCTGCGGCACACTTCCGCGTCGCTGCTGATCCAGGAAAATGCGGATCCCGACGTGCGCGTGGACCTCGAAACGTTCTTTCGCCGGCTGGTTCCGGACGGCGACCCGGAATTCATCCACACCGCCGAAGGCCGCGACGACATGTCCGCGCACATCCGCACCGCCCTGACGACGGTGAACCTGGGCATTCCGGTCGCCGACGGTCGCCTGACCCTGGGGACGTGGCAGGGCATCTACATCTGGGAGCACCGCGCGGCCCCGCATCGTCGGCGAGTGGCGGTGCATGTGCTCGGGGAGACGGCCTGACTTGGCAGCGATGGGAAAAGGGGGCCCGAAAACCCCGAAGGTGGTGCACCGGTAGGGACTCGAACCCCAAACCCTCTGATCCGAAGTCAGATGCTCTATCCAATTGAGCTACCGGTGCGCCAAGGCCGCCGTGTTGAACCACGACTTCGCCGGCCACGCGAGCGCAATTTCGTCCGGGGCCGGGGGCGGTTCAGCGGCCACCGCGGAAGATGCGCTGCAGGAGATCCGGCTGGGCGTTCATCACGCGGAACAGCATCCAACCGCAAACACCGATGATGAGCGCCACCAGCACGAGGGCGACCATCATGAACATCCGGGTCTTCTGCTGAAACTGCTCCCGCTCCTGGCTCCGGCTGGCCGCCCAGATGGCCATCTGTTCGTTGACCATCTGTTTCGCCCGGTGGGCGTCGATCAGGTCGCGTGCGCGCCACGTCGCCGCGGGATCGTTGGCAAGGAAGCTGGCGGTGCATCCCTGCAAGGTTGCCACGGCAGCGGGGGTGAATTCCGTGGCCCAATACGGCGAATCTTCGGCCGTCCACATCCGGACAACGCCCTGGTTGCGGGCCACGATCTGGATGCGGCGCCACAGAAGCGCGCGCAGTTCGTCCGCCTGATCCTGTGCCCGTTGCGCGATGGTCTCGGTGTGCAGCAGCCCTTCCGTGCCTTCGACCAGCAACCCGATGGCGGCGATCAGCGAGCCGTCCGGATCGGCAACGACCTGAAATTCGCCGAGGAACTTCTCCAGTTCCTCCCACGGCTGTTCCGCCTCGATCCACAGCGCCTGCAAGGACGGCAGGTCGTCGATGGTGGCGCGGCGGGCGCTGGGGGCGAAGGATTCCACGGCCGGCAACGTAGGAACCGGTCCGGCAAAGTTCAAAGGGCAAAGCTCGTGGGCGGTGGCATTCATGTCGGCACCAGCTTGGACCGGGGTGGCGCGAACTCGGCACGCAGGTTCCGGCTTCCCATCCGGGTCCGGTCGGCCACCTTCGGCGCCGTGGTCCGCAACTGGGTCATCGTCGTGCTTCTGCTCGGGGCGCTGAACTTCTCGGCGTGGTGGTCCTACCGTAACCGGCAGGAGCACCGGTTTGATGCGGAGATCCGCACGGCGGCGGCCCGTTATGGCGTGGCCCCCGCGCTGGTGAAGGCGGTGGTGTGGAAGGAGAGCCGGTTCGATCCCGGGGCGCGGGGCAAGGCCGGCGAAATCGGGCTGATGCAGCTGATGGAGGACACGGCATTCGAATGGGCCGGCTCGCAACGCCTGCCGAACTTCGCGCACGAGCATGTCCTGCATCCCGGCACCAACACGCTCGCGGGAACCTACTATCTGGGGAAAGTTCTTCGGCGGTATCTCCGGACCGACAATCCGCTGCCCTACGCGCTGGCGGACTACAATGCCGGCCGTGGCCGGGTATTGCGGTGGATGAACGGGCCGGCGGCGACCAACAGCGCGGCTTTCCTCGCGCAGGTGGACATTCCGAGCACCCGGGCCTACATCGCGGATGTGACCGGCCGATTCGCCCACTATCGCGCCAACTTCCGCTGAACTGACTTTGCCCATGAGCCTGACCGGACTGATCGAATCCCTGTTGCAACCGGTGGGTTTCATCTGGTTTTGCAGCGGAATTGCCGCGGTCGTGGCCTGGAGGAAACGTCAGCGCGGCTGGCTGGCCTTCCATCTCGGCGTGGTGGTGCTGCTGCACGCCGCCGGCGGCACGAGTTTTCCCGCGTGGCTACTGTCCCGGCTGGAAAGGCCGTATGATCCCCTGACGCAGCCCAAGCCCGCCAAGGGCGCCGACGCGGTGGTGATGCTGGGCGGTTCCCACGCTTACTGCCGGCG
>CAIWAH010000170.1 GCA_903910585.1 uncultured Verrucomicrobiota bacterium | reverse complement strand
CTGTCCAATCGGGACAACCTCGCCCGGGTGCTGGGCGTGCTCGTGGCGGACCTGCAGGAATTCCAGCGGGCCCTGCGGTTGGGCGATGCGAAGGCCGTTGCGGAATTCTTCACTTCCGCAAAACAGCGTCGGGATGCCTGGGCCAATCCTTCGGCCACCGCCACCTCGGAGTGATCCGGTCGTCCGTCGCTCAGGCCAGAAACCGGAGCGGATCGTGCTTCCGACCGAGCACGGCCTCGCTGGACGTCTTCAGCCAGTTTTCGAGCACTCCCGCGTAAACGGAACGGAAGTCCGTGGTGAACTTCACGTCGCCCTTCACGAGGTCGCCCGGTTTGAGCGCAGGCGGGGTCCCGTGGAGGCCTGCCTTGAGGGAATTTCCAAACAGGAACAGCGGCGCGCCGGCGCCGTGATCGGTGCCGCCGCTCGCATTCTCGGCCACGCGCCGGCCGAATTCACTGAAGGTCAGCACCAGAACCCGGTCGAGCTGGCCCAGCGCCCGGAGATCGCCGAGGAAGGCCTGCAGCGAACCGCCGAGCTCCGTCAGCAGTCGCTGGTGACTGGGCAGCTGGCCGGTGTGGGTGTCGTAACCGCCCTGGCTCACGTAATACACCCGGGTGCCCAGACCGCCCGCGATCAGCCGCGCGACCAGCTTCAGGTCATTGGCCAGCCGGCCGGCCGGATAGGTCGCCTGGTTCCTGGCCTTGCGCGACAGGGCGCGGATCTGGTCGCTGCTGACCTGCGCATCGAGGGCGGTCCGTTCGAGAAAATCCAGCGGTGACGTTACGGCCGCGCTGCCGCTGACGCCGCCGATTGAGCCGCCGCTCATTTCGGTGTCCACGGGGTCGTGGCCGGCGTTCATCTGGCGGTAGAACGATTCGCCACCGGCCATTTCGCCTTCGCCGGGAGTGTCGGTGTCCACGTAGCGATAGGCCTCCGGATTTTCGAGCGCGACGCCCTGGGGCTGCTTTCCGGCAAACGCGAGCGGCGCCTGCCGTCCCACGCAAAGGCCCACCGTCGCGTCCGCCCCGGCGCAGGCATGGTCAAAGTATCGGCCGAGCCAGCCCTTGTTCGAGAAACGGTCGCTGTCCGTGGCGGTCATCCAGATGTCGGTGCTGCGGAAATGCGAGCGGTTGGGATTGGGATAGCCGACCGACTGGACGGCGGCGAACTGGCCCTCGTCGTAAAGGGCCTTGAATCCGGCCAGGGCGGGGTGCAATCCGACGGCGTCCGTCAGCCGCAGCACCTGGTTCGCCTTGAGCCCGAGCTTGGGCCGGGCCCGGTGATAGTCGTCGTCCGCGAAGGGCACGAGCGTGTTCAGTCCGTCGTTTCCGCCGGCGAGCTGGACCACGACGAGAATGCGCTCGTCCTTGCCGGTTTTCGGCTGGGTCAATTTGCCGGACTCGGCCGCGTTCAACTGGTCGAAGGTGGCCGCCAGAAAGGACGGGACGGTCGCGGTCAGGGCGCCGCCGAGGGCGGAGCTGCGGAGAAACGAACGGCGGGTGTGCAGGGTGTTCATGGGCGGGAGAGCAGGGGGCCGGCCGCTGCCGGTCGGCCCCGGGAGCGCGCGGCCCGGGACCACCACCGGCGGCGGCCTTCCAGATTCAGGTGAGTTGGTAGTCCGGGGTGCACAGG
>CAIWAH010000169.1 GCA_903910585.1 uncultured Verrucomicrobiota bacterium | reverse complement strand
GTGGATCTTGCCGCCGCCGAAGATGCCTCAAAAGCGATGCGCTATCTGGAGTTGATCGAAGATTTTGCCACCATTTCGGACCGGGTTTGCCATTTGTCAGGGGCCAGCATTCTGGAGGTCCAGGGCAACCGGATTCACTTTCTGCTTCCGGCCCAGCCACCCAAAGACTTTCGGCAGGGACTGATCAAGGTTGTTGCCTTCTCGGCGGCACTGATGCGGATGGCCTATGCGGAGCTTCGGAAGTCCGCGGGAGAACATTGGAAGGGGTTTTCAATCGCTGCGGACTACGGGCCTGCGGTGTTTGTGCCTTCAACCTTCGGAGGTGGCTCGGTGGTTTCATTGGGGCAGGCGGCCAACCGACCTGCCAAACGCCTGTCGCAAGGTGTCGCCTCGGGCCATCTAGCTTTGCCCTACGACTTGGCCGGTGGCCTGCCCGGCGGAGTGAAATCTGGGGACTGGACTTTCTTGCACGTCAACCAGCCTTCCGTGGAGTTGGCCGCATTGTTTGACCGGCAGTTGGATGGCGACATCAGCCGGATTGCGCGTGAGGTTTTGTCGAATCCGACGCGCGCCGCCCGCGCCTTCGTGAATACTTTCGCGGCCGACAACCTCGGCAAGCAACCCCTTCGCGACCGGGGCATGTGCCTGCGGGCCGATCTCGACGGCTTCACGAAAGCGGTGGAATCGGCCTTTGCCAAAGGGCCGGCGGCCGTGGCGGAACTGGTCCGCCACTTCGTCGAAATCATGGAGTATCCCCGGGAGTTCATGAAGCTCCAGCCCGGCCGGCGCATTGTTGATCTGCCCTGGGCCGGTGACTGTTGCACGCTGTTTGTGCGGCCGGCCGAGAACGAATCCGTCGAAGACCTGCGGCAGGTTTTTCCCGTTGAAGGCGGCCGGCTCTGGCATGGTGTGGCAGACACACAGGCGGACATCAACCGGTGGAAGTCGGCCTTGGGAGAGGCCAAATGGGCGACGGGGTTCGCGTGCGGCGACTCGGACGAAGGAGGCAACGGCTGGGCCATCGTCGCCGAAATTCCAACCAGCAACCGTCGCTTTAGAGTCATCGCCGGCTGGTGCGCCCGGCGAGCGCAGGATGCTCAGGAATGTCCGGGCGTCGGTGCCGAACACGTCGCGCTGCCAAAGGTTGATTTCGACAACCTCGAATGGGGACTAAAGCCGTTGTTCAGCGACATCGCCAACCACCCGACCTATTTCTTTTCCACGTATGCAAAGCTCAAGAAAGCCAGACATTCCGTCGCCCAGTCCCTTGCTGGGGCCACGTCAGTTCGAGCAACTGGGGTTACGGCGGCGTTGCCTAGGCCCCGACCTTACGGATTACGACACATCGCGGACTTTCCGACAAGGTGACCTTTGGGCGTTTTCGAGTTTGTTGGGCACGGCATTTGTCGACGCACCGACGTATCGCTGGCAGGAGGATTCGCTGTGGTCGAGGGTCGAAGGACGACTTTGCTTAGCACATGATGACGTCATTACGGATCGCACCGTGCGCTGCCGGCTGGTGATTGGCCCCAAATGGCGGGAGGCACCACCTTCCGCCTTCTGCTTGGAACCGTGGGCAAGGTCGCACATGGACTGGCACGCCGGAACCGGGGGGTGGCTTTGTTACGTATTGGACAACGAATGGCGGGATCACATAGCTGCCGTAGAACAAAACGAGGGCAACAAGGCGGCGATGATCTATGCCGTGCAGTATTGCATCCGAAACCTCCGTTGGCTGCTGTATCGTCACTTCATGGCTTCGGTCATCGGAATTTCGGAGTGGCCCAAGGATTGGCCGCAGTGGTCACACGCGGAGGCTGGTCGCCGGGAATATGAGCAGTCCAAACGAACCGGAGGTTACCGTGAGGCAGCTTGAGGAAGACTTGAATCGGAGTCTGGAACTGGCGAAAGCCGGATTCGAAAACGCCCAGAGTCGAATCGCACTGTTTGACACCAAAGCCGGCGCTGCGCTCGGCCTAGTCGTGCTGCTTTTGCCAGTGCCGTTGGTGATCGTGGGGTGGGTGAGCGGATTGGCAGATGGTATGGGAAGTAGGTGCCGACTGGTATTCGTCGAAGACCCAGTCCTTGTCGGTGTAGTAATGCTGCTATTGCTTGGCGGTTGGATCGCGGCGGCGGTGGCGATGTTCTGGG
>CAIWAH010000168.1 GCA_903910585.1 uncultured Verrucomicrobiota bacterium | reverse complement strand
GTCGGCTTTCCAGAACTCGTCGCTGCCCGCGATGCAGGCATCGGTCAGGGTGAAATGATGCGGACAACCTTCGCCGGAGATGGGCACGCCGCGGGACTTCGCCTCCCGCAGCAGCCGGACGCTGCCGGCGCTGCTCAGGTGCTGGCAGTGGATGTGGGTGCCGGTCTGTTCGGCGAGCAGGATGTTGCGCGCGACGATCATCTCCTCGCCAGCTGCAGGCCAGCCACGGAGGCCCAGCATCATCGAGTAGTGTCCCTCGTGCATCACGCCGTCGGTCACGAGCCCGTAGTCCTGGCAGTGGTCCATCACGGGCAGACCGAACATGCGGGCGTAATCGCAGGCCCGGCGCATCAGCTCGTTGTTCTGGATGCATTTCCCGTCGTCGGTCAGGGCCACAACGCCGGCCTTGGCCAGTGAACCGATGGGGGCCATTTCCTCGCCGGCGATGCCCTTGGTCAGCGCCCCGGTCACTTCCACCCGGACGACCGCCTGTTGGGCCTTGTCCTGGATCAGCGCCACGGTGCTGGCGGAATCAATGGCCGGTGCGGTGTTCGGCATGCAGACCACGGTGGTGAAACCGCCGCGGGCAGCGCAGTTCGCCCCGGTGACGATGTCCTCCTTTTTGGTCTGCCCCGGCTCGCGCAGATGGACATGCAGATCTATCAGGCCCGGGCAAACGACCTTGCCGGCAACATCGATCCGTTCGGCGCCCGCAAAGCGGGCCCCGGCGCCGGCCCCCACCGCCGCCACCTTGCCGTCCTGCAACACCACATCGGCCACCGCGTCGAATCCCGAGGCGGGGTCAATGACCCGTCCGCCTGCCAAAACCAGCGTGCTCATGTGCCCGGACGCTACGGACCGGGGCATCCGGCACGCAAGGCGGGAGCGGACCCGGCACTTGCATCCCGCCGGGCACTTCCGGAAACCTCCGGCCGATGTCCGCACCGACTGAATTCAAGAACGTCACCGCTGTCACCAAGGCCAACGTGTATTTCGACGGCAAGGTCGTCAGCCATTCCATCCTGTTCGCCGACGGTTCCAAGAAGACCCTCGGCCTGATCTATCCCGGCAAGTTCCACTTCGGCACCGACAAGGCCGAGCGGATGGAGATCGTCGCCGGCGCCTGCGTTGTGAAACTCGATGGCCAGGCCAACGTCGCCTGCTACGCCGGCGGCCAGCACTTCGATGTGCCGGCCAAGTCGGGCTTCGACATCGAGGTGACGGCCGGCATCTGCGAATACGTCTGCTCGTTCCTCGGCTGATTCCACCGTGAGTCTGCCCTACCGCATCGCCACGCTGCTCTACGGTTTCAACGCGCAGGACGAAGTGCTGCTGCTCCGGCGCCGGCGCGAGCCGAATGCCGGCCTGTGGTCCCCACCCGGCGGCAAGCTGAAGACGGAGACCGGCGAATCACCATTCGCCTGTGCGTGCCGCGAGGCACACGAGGAGCTCGGCCTGCGCTTTCAGCCCGGCGACCTGCACCTGACCGGGCTCATCAGCGAGCACGGCTACGAAGGCCAGGCACACTGGCTGATGTTTCTGTTCGAGGTGCGCCCGCGGCTGACGGTGGTTCCGCCCGAACATCCGGAAGGCGAATTCGCGTTCTTTGCCCGGGCCGCGGTGGATTCGCTGCCTATTCCCGCCACCGATCGGGAACGGATCTGGCCGTGGTTTTGGGAACATCGCGGCGGCTTCTTTTCCGCCCATTGCCACTGCCACGCCGGCGGACAGAACGTTTGGGTGCTCGAGCAGTCCTCCCCACGATTGAGCCCATGAACCCGGAAGCGCTCGCCGAACTCGATGCTCACTTCATGGGCGAAGCCCTGCGGCAGGCCGCCAAGGCCTACGCGGCCGGCGAGGTGCCCGTGGGCGCAGTAGTGGTGTTCGAGGGCCGCGTGATTGCCCGGGCCTGGAATCAGGTCGAACTGCTGAAGGACGCCACCGCCCATGCCGAGATGCTCGCTCTGACCGCCGCGGAGAGCGCGATCGGCGACTGGCGGCTGACCGGCTGCACGCTCTACGTCACAAAGGAGCCCTGCCCGATGTGCGCCGGAGCTATCGTCCACTGCCGGCTCGACCGCGTGGTGTTTGGCGCGCCGGATGCCAAGGGTGGAGCCGCGGGCGGCGCGCTGAACCTGCTGCAATTCCCGACGCTGAACCATCGGTGCGACATCACTTCAGAGGTCCGCCGTGAGGAATGCGCGGGCCTGCTAAAGTCCTTTTTCCTCGAACGCCGGAACGAGAAAGGCGCGTCGCCGCCCGCGAACCCGGTGGACAACTGAACCCACGTCATGAAGTTACCCGCCCGCCTCACCCATCAATTGCCGGCGACCGTCGCGCTCCTGCTCGCGGCCGGGTGCGCCACGCCCCAGAAGGACGGCACGTTTGATGTGACATTGGTCAACATCTCTGCTCCGCGCGATGGCGGCGGCGGCTTGGGAGAGGCCGCGCTGAATTTCACCGTCCGCCTGCAAAACGGCTCGCCGGAGGGACTCAAAGTCACCGGCGGCAGCCACCGGATTTACCTGAATGACGTCTATGTCGGCCAAGGACTGAGCAATCAGGAAACCGAGGTTCCGCGGCTGGCGACGACCACCCAGGAGGTGGCAGTTCATCTGAGCACCTTCCGGCTGGCCCGGTCGTTTCACCGGATGTTTGAGTCGCAAACGTTCTCCTACCGGCTGGAAAGCACGGTGTTCGTGGACCGGCGTCACCGGACGGCCCGCCTCAAGGCCTCCAAATCCGGCACCGTAAACGTCGGCGAACTGATGGCCCCGGCGAACGGCGGGTTGCGCTGAGGCCACACCGGTCTCAGACCATTGCGGAAGCCGCCGGGCGAACCTGGGCGGTTTCCAGCCCAGAACGTGGAACGGGGTCCGTCAGGCCGACAAGGGCCACCGCGAGCCAGGTGCAGAATCCCACCACCCACGTGCGGGTGCCGGGGCGGAACTTCATGATGGCCCGTAGGCGGTGCTTCAGCGGCGCCACTTCATCGTCGGAATTTCCGAGCATGCCCACCCCGACCGCAGCCCGGGCCGGCAATTCGGGTTCGCGCTCCAGCAGTTTCAGCAGGACTTCGCCGTATTCGCGGCAGGACTGCGGCTGGGAGGCGAGCGCGCGTTCATCACAGGCCTCCTCGCGTTCCTCACGGATGCGCCGGGTGAGCGCCCAGACCATGGGATTGAACCAGTGGAAAATCTCGACCGCGGCGAGCACCCAGTTCAGCGCGAGATCCCGGCGGCGAAGGTGGGCGAGCTCATGCAACATGATGAGCCGAAGCTCGTTGGTGGTCAGCTCCGACCGCAACCCCGCCGGCAGGATGAGTGCCGGCCGGAAAAGTCCGAGAAGGCAGGGACTCTTGACTCGGGCCGACTCCAGGATCGCTACCGGATCAGCCAGACCAGACGCCTCCTTGCAATCTTGCAAGAGCCACCATGCCTCCCACGAAGCGAGCGGACGCGCCGTCATGCGCACCCAAAACGCCCAACCGGCCGCCGCCATGGCCCGCACCAGCAGCACGCCGGCGCCGAGCGCCCAGATCCCGGACACGAACGGATGGGTAACGACCGAGTCCAGCTGGGCGAGCAATTCGTCGGCAAAATAGCGCGAGGAATGCTCCGGACCGGCCCATTCTGTCGGCGCCACCAGCAGGTTGAAGAGGCTGACCGGACTGGGGAGCGAGACGGGCCACGCCAGCCGGACGATGACCAGCAGCCAGAGCCGGCAGCGCCATTCGGCGTTCAGGTGTTCACCGAGGGCCTGAATGACGAGCCAAACCACCATCGCCAAAAAGGACGCCTGCCCGGTGGCCCGGGCGAGCTGTCCCAAAAATTCGGCGATGACGGAGGCTTCCATGGGAGACGGAGCCGAGCGTGCAGCGGCTCAGTTCATTTGTCATCCATCACCTTGCGGAGGTCCCGCAGCTGCTTCGGCGACAGCTTGCGCTGCTCCACGAAGTGGGCCACGAGGCCGCTGAGGGAACCGCCGAAGACGCGTTCCAGAAACGAAGAGCTCACTGCGCTGATGCACTCGCCTTCGCTGACCAGCGGGCGATAAAGGTAGGCCCGGCCTTCCTGATCAAATCCCAGCGCCCCCTTCTTCACGAGGCGGTTGATCAGGGTCTTGGCGGTGACGGGATGCCAGGAAGCGTCCGCCTTGGACAGTTCCTCAATGATCTCGGCGGCCGTGATGGGGTTTTTGCCCCAGACGACGCGCATGATCTCCCACTCGGTCTCGGAGATGCGGGGAAGTGCGGCCATTTGCTTGAATAGGTAGGGTGGTTACGGCTGTGAACAGGGCAACGGTTATTCCTGTAAACGCGCGCTGTCAACAGGGGACTTGGCGAACCGCCCAAGCGGGCCTATTTCGCGTATTCCACCGACCGGGATTCGCGGATGACCGTGATCCGGATCTGCCCCGGATAGACCAGCTCGTCCTCCACCTTGCGGGCCAGCTTCTGGGCCAACTGGAACGACTGGCTGTCATCGAGTTCTTCCGGCCGCACGAAGACCCGAAGTTCGCGTCCGGCCTGGAACGCGAAGGCCCGTTCCACGCCGGCGAATTCCCGGGCGACCAACTCCAGTCGCTCCAGGCGCTGGAGATAGGTGGTCATGCTCTCGCTCCGGCTGCCGGGACGGGAAGCGCTGATCGCGTCCGCCGCGGCCACCAAAATGCCGTAGAGGTTCTCGTGCGGCACCTCGTCGTGGTGGGACGCCACCCCGTTCAGGATGTCTGGCGGTTCGCCATAGCGCTTGAGGAAATCGGCCCCGACGATCGCGTGGGGCCCTTCAACCTCGTGGGTCATCGCCTTGCCAATGTCGTGGAGCAGCCCTGCCCGCTTGGCCGCCTGCACGTTTTCGCCCAACTCCGCCGCCATGAGACCGCAGAGGTGAGCAACCTCGACGGAGTGCTGGAGGACGTTCTGGGAGTAGCTATGGCGGAAGTGCAGCCGGCCCAGCATCCGCGCCACCTCCGGGTGCACCGGCGGTATGCCCACCCGGGAGGTCGCCTCCTCGCCGGCCCGGGCGACAAACGCCTCCATTTCGGTGTTCACCGCCGCGACGATTTCCTCGATGCGGGTCGGGTGAATCCGGCCGTCGAGGATGAGGCGTTCCATGGCTTGACGGGCGACTTCCCGGCGAACCGGATCGAACCCGGACAGCACCACCGCGTTGGGGGTGTCATCCACGAGCACCGTGACGCCGGTGGCCGCCTCGAACGCGCGGATGTTCCGGCCTTCGCGGCCGATGATGCGGCCTTTCATGTCATCACCGGAAAGCGCCACCGTGGCCGTGGTCGTTTCAAAGGTATGACTGGCCGCGTAACGCTGGAGCGCCGTCGCCAGGATCCGCCGGGCCTGCATTTCCGCCCGCTGACGGGATTCCTCGAGGATATGCCGGCTGAGGTCGGCGGCGTCCTTGGATGATTCGCGTTCGATTTCCCGCAGCAGGGCGGTGCGGGCCGAGGCGCTGTCCAGCTGACCGATGCGCTCCAGCTGCGCCCGAACCTCCGATGTCTGCCGGCGCAGCTCCTCCCGCTCCCGCTCGATCAGGCCGCGGCCCGCCTCCAAATCGTCGCTCCGCTGCCGCAGTTCCCGTTCCTGCTCCCCGAGACGCTCCAACTGGCGGCTCACCAGCGATTCCCGTTCGCGCAGGCGCTGTTCGTCGGCGGCGAGCGTTTCCCGCTGGGTGGCGAAGGACTTTTCCAGTTCAGCGCGATCCCGGACCAGCTGTTCCTGGGCGGCGACCTTGAAGGAAAGTGCCAGCGCCTCGCTTTCGCGGCGCATCCGGTCCTCGAGGTCACGTTCGCGGGCGAGCAATTCCGCCTTGAGCGCGCGTTCCTTGACCCGGGCGAACGCGTAGGTGATTCCGAACCCTGCCGCGAGGCCGCCCACCGCGAGCAGGACGCTTTCAGTCTGCATTTCGATTCTTCTTCGGCGCAGACCGGCAATCCCAAAGCCGGGTCGGCGTCGCCACGTAGCTGAGTTTCACGTCGTGGGGTTCCACCGGCATTTCGGGCACGATCTGTTCGTCGAACCCGACGCCGCAGGACACCCCGCGGAAAGAAGCCAGCAGGCGGTCGTAGAATCCCCTCCCGCGACCGAGCCGCTTCCCGTCGGAGGTGAACGCTACGCCGGGGACGACCGCAAAGTCCAGTGCGCCCACCGGCAGCGGCGGGCAGCCGTCATGGGGCTCCCGCACGCCGAAGCGCCCCCGCACCAGGTCCTTTTCGGACATCCGGACCTCGCGGGCCAGATACGTCTCGGTGGCGGGGTCGTAGGCGGGCACGGCCACCTTCTTCCCCCCGGCGAGGGCCAACTCCAGCAGCACTTCCAGGGCAGGTTCTCCGGACAGCGGAACGAACAGGAAGACGGAGTTGGAATTGCGCCACTCGGGCAATTCGGTGACCCGGGCGACCAGCCGGGCCGAACCGACGGCGGACGAGGTGGGCGGCAGTTCTTTCAGTTTTGCCCGGATTTCCCGGCGCAGTTCCGTCTTGGATGGCTTCATCTGTTCCCTTCCGTGGGGCCGCGGGACTTGGCTTCGGCGCTCAGGGCGCGCCAGCGTTCCACGCGTTCCTTGATCTTCTTTTCGACGCCCTGCTCGGTGGGCTCGTAGTAACGGCGGTCCGCCCCTAGGTAATCCTGGGGAACAAAATGTTCCGGAAAACTGTGGGCGTATTGGTAACCTTTGCCGTGTCCGAGCCTTTCCGCGCCCTGATAGTGGGCATCCTTTAGCTGATTGGGAACCTCAAGTGTCCGACCAGAACGCACGTCCGCCAGCGCGGCGTCAATCGCGATTATGACCGAATTGCTCTTGTTGGCGGTCGCGATGTAGAGCGCGGCCTCGGCAATCGGGATGCGCGCCTCGGGCCAGCCGATGACTTCCGCGGCCTGGCATGCGGAGGTCGCCAGAACCAACGCCATCGGGTCGGCCAGCCCGACATCTTCAGCGGCGTGCACCATGATGCGGCGGGCGATGAAACGCGGGTCTTCGCCCGCATGGATCATCTTCGCGAGCCAGTAAAGGGTCGCGTCGGGATCCGAGCCGCGCATGGATTTGATGAAGGCGCTGATCGTGTCGTAGTGGGCGTCCCCGTCGCCATCATACACGATCGCCTTCTTCTGGATGCACTGCTCCGCCACCGCGAGGTCAATGACGATGACGCCATCGGCCCGCGGCTCGGTCGTCAGCGCGGCGATCTCCAGGGAATTCAGCGCTTTGCGGGCATCGCCGTCGGCGACCCGCGCCAGGTGCCGGAGCGCGTCCTCGGAAACTTCCGTCCGCAAGTGCCCGAGCCCCCGTTCGTTGTCCGCCAGCGCGCGGCGCAGGAGAGCCAGCAGCTCGTCCTCACCCAGGGATTTCAGCTCAAAGATCTGCGACCGCGACACGAGCGGCGAATTGACGAAGAAAAACGGGTTGTGCGTGGTGGCGCCAATCAGCTTCACCACCCCGCTTTCCACGTCAGGCAAGAGGACGTCCTGCTGGGACTTGTTGAACCGGTGGATCTCGTCCACGAACAGGATCGTCGGTTGACCGGAGTTCAGCAGCCGGTTGGAGGCCGAGGCCAGCACCCGGCGCATGTCAGCAACATTGGACTCGACCCCGCTCAGGCGCTCAAACTTGGCACTCGTGTGGGCCGCGATGATCTGCGCCAGCGAAGTTTTGCCGGTGCCGGGTGGCCCATAGAAGATCAGCGACTGAATCCGGTCCGCCTCGATCGCCCGGCGCAGAAGCTGCCCCGGCGCCAGAATGTGGGTCTGTCCCGCATATTCGGCGAGGTTCCGGGGACGCATCCGGGCCGCCAGCGGGGCGGTCGTGCGCAAGGAATCGGCCGGCCGATCAGCGACCGCCGTGGGGACGGCCGGCGCCGGCTGGGAAGCGTTGAACAGGTCCGCCTGTGCCATTTGCCCGCAAAGATTCCGGGCGCGGCCGTCCCCGTCGAGCCGCGAAACCCCGTGGGATTTCCCCGGCAAAGTTCCACCTGACAGTCCGCAAAGCCGGGTTAGAAGTCCCCGCATCATGAAGAAGATCATCGCCTTCGTCCTCGCTGCGGGTTTCGGCCTCTTGCTGGCCGTCGGCGTGGGCGGCTGCAACAGTTACAACGGACTGGTGGGTTCGCGTCAGGAGGTGGACAAGGCGTGGGCCCAGGTGGAAACCGTTTACCAGCGCCGTGCCGACCTCATTCCCAACCTCGTGAGCACGGTGTCCGGTGCCGCCAACTTCGAGCGCAATGTGCTGCGCGAAGTTACCAAGGCCCGGGCTTCGGTCGGGCAGGTCAAGCTGCCGGGCGGTTCCGCGCCTGAAACCGCCGAACAGCTCAAGCAGTTCCAAGCCGCCCAAGGTTCCCTCGGTTCGGCGCTGTCCCGGCTGCTGGTCGTGGCCGAGAAATATCCGGACCTCAAGGCGTCCCAGGGATTCCGCGACCTGCAGGTCCAGTTGGAGGGCACGGAAAATCGCATCACGGTAGAACGGCAACGCTTCAACGAGGCGGTCCAGCGCTACAACACGCGCACCCAGAAATTTCCCACCGTGCTGCTGGCCCGCGCCTTCAACTTCCAGCCCAAACCGTATTTCGCGGCTGACGCCGGCAGCGAAAAGGCTCCGAAAGTCAGCTTTGACTTCAACGCTCCCGCCAAGTGACCCGGCCCCGGAACATCGTCTGCTTCCTCGCGCTCTGGCTCGGACTCACGGCCTTCCCGCAGTCACTTCCACCGGCGCCACCGACCCATGTGTCTGACGGGGCCGGCGTGCTGTCCACCGCCGGGCGGACGGAGCTGACCCGTCGGCTCGAGTCGTTTGAACGCGAAACGTCCACCCAGGTGGTCGTCTGGACGGAAAATAAGCTGCCGGCGGGTGCCAGCCTCGAAGACCATGTGAACCGGGTGTTCCAGGCCTGGAAGATCGGACAACGCGACCGGGACAATGGCGTGCTCCTCGCGATCTTCACCGAGGACCGCAAGCTGCGCATCGAAGTGGGTTATGGACTGGAAGGCGCCCTGCCCGACGCGCTGTGCGGGCGGATCATCGCCAACGAAATCACCCCGCATTTCAAGTCCGGCAACTACGAGGCCGGCATCCGGGCCGGCGTTGACGCCATCCTGGCCGCGACCAAGGGGGAATATCGCGGCCGCTCCGGTCCCGGATCTTCGCGCCCGCTCATTTTCAACGGTGAGCGGCTCCGGTTGTTCGCCCTTGCCGGCGGTATTCTTGGAATGCTGGGCGGCGGGATGAGCGGTCTCCGCGAAGGCGCAGGACGAATGTTTGGGCAAGGGTTTCGCGGACTGTTCCTCGGCGCGATCGGCCACCCGATCGCCTACCTCTTTGGCAGCAACCTGAATCTCCTCATCGGCCTGGTGATCCTGCTGGTCGTCTGGCTGCTGATCCTTACCCGCAACCGCGGCTGGGCATTTGACCATTACGGTCGGCATACCCGGTGGGGCGGTTGGCCCTCCGGTGGATCTTCCGGGTGGTCATTCGGGGGCGGCGGATTCAGTGGCGGTTTCAGCGGCGGCGGCGGCAGTTCCGGCGGCGGCGGTGCCAGCGGGAGTTGGTGACCTATGAAAGCGACCTCATTCCAGCAACAGATCGACGATACCAAACTTCAGGCCGCGATCCGGGAAGCGGAACGCGGCACCTCGGGCGAGATCCGGGTGTTCATCAGCCGGTTCGCCAGTGCCGATCCGCTCGCCGATGGCCAGAAGGAATTCGCCCGTCTCGGCATGGCCCGCACCCCGCTGCGAAATGCCGTGCTGCTCTACTTCGCACCCGAGTCCCAGCGGTTCGCCATCATCGGTGATGAGGCCATTCACCTGCGCTGTGGCGAACCGTTCTGGCAGGCAGTCGCGGGACAAATGGAGGCGCTCCTCAGGCAAGGCGACATCAATGGGGCAATCCTCGCCGGCATCCGGCGGACCGGAGCCGAACTGGCGCACCATTTCCCCCGCCACTCAGGTGACCGCAACGACCTGCCGAACACGGTCGTCCGCAATTAGCCGTTGCCGCCGCCTCGCGGTTGAGTCCGGACTGCGTCATCCTGCAAATTGATACGCACTCGTATTAAATCCGTTGCCAGCGGGATTACGGCCGGCCATGTTGCCGGCCATCGGTTCCAACCACGGATTCCCCATGAAACGTTCCCGCGTTTTTGCCGCCCTTTCCACCGCGCTCTGCTGCTCCGTATCCCTGCTGGCTGATGTCTCCGGCTGGCTCAATTGGCGCGGTCCCACCCAAGACTCGGTCTCCGCCGAGAAGGGGCTGCCGGCGAAAATCGATGCTGCGAACCCGCTGTGGACGGCCGATTTCCCGGGCCAGAGCGCGCCGGTCATCGCGGACGGACGGCTCTACATCAACGGCTACCTCGGCGAAGGCCCGGAACTGCGCGAGTATGTGTCCTGTTTCGATGCGGACACCGGCAAGCTGATCTGGCAGCACGGAGAGAGCGACTTCCTGTCCGACACCATCTATCTCCGCTACGCCACGTCTTCCCCGACGGTGGATCCGGAGACCGGCAACATCTATGTGCAACACACCCAGGGCCTGCTGATGGCGTTCACCCAGGATGGCAAGCTGCTGTGGAAGCACTCGATGATGGAGGAATTCGGCCGCCTCACGTTTCCCAACTCCCGCACCGCGTCGCCCGTTGTGGACCGGGAACTGATCATCACCCGGGGCATCACCAGCGCCTGGGGCGCGCACGGCGCCGCGGGAGACCGCTTCTACGCCTTCGACAAGAAGACCGGCGAACTGGTCTGGAGCAGCGCCCCGGGCGACCGACCGCAGGACAACACATTTTCCAATCCCTACCTGGATTTCTGGAACGGCAAACGGGTGCTTTACAGCGCCGGCGGTGACAGCTCGATCCTCGCCCTCAATGCCCGCACCGGGGAACCGCTCTGGCGCTTTCCGTTCGCCAAGGCCGGAGCCAAGGGCGGCATCAACGCCGCCCTCGTCCGCCACAAGGACAACCTGATCGCCTTGCACGAATCCGAGAACCTCGACTCGTCTGAAATCGGCCGCATGGCCGCGATCCGCATTCCTTCCGCGGGCGAGGTCAAACCCACCAATTCCACCACGCCGCACGTGTTCCCCCCGAAGACGTTTGAAGTCTGGCGCAACGGGGTTGGATCGCTGGCGAGCTCGCCGGTGGTGGTCGGCGACACGATTTACGAGATCACCGGCACGGGCGACCTCGCGGCCGTGGACGCCAATTCGGGCAAGGTGCTCTGGAAGAAGAAGGTCGGCATCGAGCAACGGCAGAGCACTCCGTTCTACGCCGACGGCCTGCTCTACGTCGCGATGTATGTGACCATGAAGGATGCCACCGACGCAGCGAAGTCGGACGCCGACAGCGTCTCCAACGGTGACCTGATTGTGCTCCGTCCCGGGAAAGATGGCGCCGAGGAAGTCAGCCGCACCCAACTGGTCGGCCGCTGCTTCGGTTCTCCAATCGGCTACAACGGAAAGCTCTACATCCAGACCGACAAGAAGCTCTACGCCTTCGGCAAGGCGGGCAAAAACCC
This sequence comes from uncultured Verrucomicrobiota bacterium, assembly GCA_903910585.1. Classification (GTDB taxonomy): domain Bacteria; phylum Verrucomicrobiota; class Verrucomicrobiia; order Limisphaerales; family UBA9464; genus CAIWAH01. Next base: position 1,845 of record CAIWAH010000168.1, on the reverse strand, counting down.
CGGCTTAGCCGTCAGTCCTGACACCAAGCGTTGGCTTCCGGCCAGCCCCGCAGCCCAGTTGCAGGCGATCCCCTATGAGGTCCTGCTCCGCCCCGGCCAGACGCAGTCCTTCCGCATCCGCGTGCTCGATGCCAATGGCTTCACCGTCGAGGAGTCCGTGGATCCCAAGTCGCTGAAGTGGGAGCCGTTCGTGCCGCCGACCGCCCTCGTGAAGGCCTACATGAAGGCCTCCTTCAACTCCGACGGCCAGCTGGTCACCGAGGCGGCGAAGGTTCCCAGCGCCGGACAGTTCAAGGCCACCTACAAGACTGCGGATGGCCGGGAGATCGCCGGTTACATCAAGGGCCGGGTCCTGCCGGCGCCGCCATTTACCTACGACTTCGAGAACTTCGACCTCAGCAACACCACCACCAACACGGTGGAACCGCCCACGGCCTTCGCCTATCCGCCGTTGCCGTGGAACTCGGCGCGATTCCGCTTCGAGGTCCGCGAGAAGGACGTCGATGGCGTGAAGACCAAGGCACTGACCAAGACCATCGAGAACAAGCTGTTCCAGCGGGGTCAGATCTTTTTCGGGTTCCCGACTCTGTCGAACTACACCGTCGAGGCCGACGTCCTCAGCGAAGGCAACCGGCGCAAGATGTCCGAAGTCGGCCTCATCAACCAGCGCTATGCCGTCATCCTCAAGGGCAATTCCCAGGAGATCGAGGTGAACTCAAACCAGGAGCGCGTGAAGGTCGCCAAACCGTTCAAGTGGGCGCCCAACGCGTGGTATCACCTCAAGGTCCGGGTGGACGCAGCCGCCGACGGCTCCGGCATGGTGCGCGGCAAGGCTTGGAAGAAGGGCGATGCCGAGCCCGGTGACTGGACCATCGAGGTGCCGATCAAGCAGCTTCACGCAAACGGATCGCCGGGCCTCTTCGGCTTCGCGCCGCAGGACCAGAGGATCTGCGTGGACAACGTGACGGTGAACCTCAACTGAACTTGAACCGCCCCCGATTCGTAGGACCTTTCCCGCCAGAGCAATGAAGACCTTCCCGCTACTCACCCTCGCGCTCACCACGGCCGGCCTGCTCTCCCAGGCCCAGGACTGGCCCCAATGGGGCGGCAACGATCCCGGCCGCAACATGTATTCGGCCGCCAAGGGTCTGCCGGACCGCTTTGAACCCGGCAAACTCAAGGCCGGCACCGAGGACATTGACCTAGCCACCACCAAAAACGTGAAATGGGTCGCGAAGCTCGGCTCCCAGAGCTACGCGAATCCGGTCGTCGCCGGCGGCAAGGTCTTCGTGGGCACCAACAACGAAACGCCCCGCGACAAGCGCCACGTCGGCGACCGCAGCATCCTGTATGCGTTCGGCGAGAAGGACGGGAAGTTCCTGTGGCAGCTCGTGGTGCCGAAGCTGAAGTCCGGCAAGGTCAACGACTGGGAGAACCTCGGCCTGCTCGCCGCCCCGCTCGTGCAGGGCAATCGCCTTTGGGTCGTGACCAGCCGTTGCGAAGTCCTCTGTCTCGACACAGAGGGCATGGCCAACGGCAACGACGGCGCCTACAAGGACGAGGGCAAATACGCCACGCTCGACACCGGCAAACCGCCCGTTGAACCCGGCCCTACCGACGCCGACATCATCTGGCGCTACGACATGATGGAGGAGCTCGGCGTCTTCCCGCACAACGCTTCCAACTGCTCGGTCATCATGGTGGACGGCAAGCTGTTCGTCTGCACCTCCAACGGCCAGGACTGGACCCACGTCAACATTCCCTCGCCGAATTCCCCCAGCTTCATCGCGCTCAATCCCGAGACCGGCGAACTGCTGGGCGAGGACAACGCCGGCATCGGCCACC
>CAIWAH010000167.1 GCA_903910585.1 uncultured Verrucomicrobiota bacterium | reverse complement strand
GGCGGCAACGAAGGCAAAGTCAGCGGCAACATCCCCTACACCCCGAGGGTGAAGAAAGTGCTGTCTCTGGCTGCCAAGGAGGCGAAGGCGCTCAACCATACCTACGTGGGCACGGAGCACATCCTCCTCGGACTCCTGCGCGAGGGCGATGGCGTGGCTGCAAAGGTTCTCAAGAACCTCGACGTGGACATCGAGCAGTGTCGACAAGAGATACTCAAGGAGCTTGATCCCGGCTTCCAGCAGAGCGAAGGCGGCGCCGAAGAGGCTTCCGAAGAAAAGGCTGAACCCGTCAAGTCCGGTGGCAAAGGCGAGGGGAAGAAAGAGCAGAAGACCCCGGCACTCAAGGCTTTCGGTCGGGACCTCACCGAACTCGCCAAGAAGGGCGAGATGGACCCGGTGATCGGGCGCGCGTCCGAAATCGAACGGGTCATCCAGATTCTCTGCCGCCGCACTAAGAACAATCCGGTGCTGCTCGGCGAAGCCGGGGTTGGCAAGACGGCGATTGTGGAAGGGTTGGCTCAGGAAATCTCGAAGGGCAATGTGCCTGAGATTCTCGCCAATAAGCGGGTCATCACGCTTGACCTGGCCCTGATGGTTGCTGGGACGAAATACCGCGGACAATTCGAGGAACGCATCAAGGCCGTGATGGACGAGATCAAGAAGGCCAAGAACGTGATCCTGTTCATCGACGAGCTGCACACCATTGTCGGTGCCGGCTCGGCCGAGGGCACGATGGATGCCTCGAACATTTTCAAGCCCGCTCTCAGTCGCGGCGAAATGCAGATTGTCGGGGCCACAACGCTCAACGAATACCGGAAATACATCGAAAAGGACTCTGCGCTCGAACGCCGGTTCCAGACGGTCAAGGTTGAGCCGCCATCGGTGGACGACGCCATCACGATTCTGCACGGCCTGAAGCCGAAATACGAAGAGCATCACAAGGCGACCTTCAGCGACGATGCAATCTCGGCCTGTGTAAAGCTAAGCGATCGTTACATCACCGCCCGTTTCCTCCCCGACAAGGCCATTGACGTGATGGACGAGGCGGGTTCGAAAGCTCGCATTGGTGCCATGCAACGCCCGCCCAACGTCAAGGATCAGGAGGCCGAAATCGAAACGCTCAAGGTCAAGAAGGAGCAGGCAATCAAGGACCAGGATTTTGAGGGCGCGGCCCAATTGCGGGATCGGGAAAAGGCTGCCAAAGAGCAGCTCGAGAAGATTCTTGCCGAGTGGAAGGCGCAAAAAGAGGAACGCCGAGTTCAGGTCGGAGAAGACGAGATTCTTCAGGTGGTTGCGAAGTGGACCGGTATTCCGTTGCAACGGATGGGCCAGTCCGAGACCCAGAAGTTGCTTACGGTCGAGGCTGAACTTAGCAAGGTGGTCATTGGTCAAAAGGATGCCGTGTTGGCGCTCGCCAAGTCGCTTCGGCGTGCTCGGGCGGACCTGAAAGACCCCAAACGCCCGATCGGTTGCTTTGCATTGCTCGGCCCCACCGGCGTCGGCAAGACCCTGCTTGCGCGCACATTGGCCGAGCAGATGTTCGGGTCCGTTCAGAACCTCATCCAGCTCGACATGAGCGAGTATATGGAGAAGTTCACCGTCAGCCGGCTCATCGGTTCGCCGCCCGGTTACGTCGGCTACGAGGAAGGCGGGCAGTTGACCGAGAAGGTCCGGCGGCAGCCATATTCCGTGGTGCTGTTCGACGAAATCGAGAAGGCTCACCCCGACGTTATGAATATGCTCCTTCAGATTCTGGAGGAAGGTAAGCTGACTGACTCGCTGGGCCGCGTAGTTGATTTCAGGAACACCATCATCCTGCTGACCTCCAATGTCGGTTCCGATGTCCTTCGCAAGAACAACGTTCTCGGCTTCGCCAAGCCCAGCGATGCGGCCGACTATGAAACCATGCGGGGCAAGACCTTGGATGAAGCGAAGAAGTTTTTCCGTCCCGAGTTCCTCAACCGCCTCGATGACATCATCGTCTTCCGCACTCTCGGCAAACCTGAGTTGGTGACGATTTTGGATCTGGAGATCCGGAAGGTGTTGGAACGGATCGCCCGCAAGAATGTGCAGATCATCCTCGACGACAAGGCCAAGGACTTCCTGATCGAGAAGGGCTTCGATCCCCAATATGGCGCGCGGCCCATGCGTCGGGCCGTGGAGCGCTATTTGGAGGATCCGTTGGCGGAGGAAATCCTCCGAGGCACTCTGGCTGAAGGCCAGCCGGTTTCCGTCACGGTCGCCGGCGACAAACTTCAGTTTGCCCAAGAACCTCCGGTGGTCAGTGGAGTGACAAAGGAATCTTGAAATTGTCGTTGGCCGGCGTTGCCCGCTTGTTTCAAAACTTTCGGTGTGAGGAGAGTGGCGGCAGGGCTAGGCTAACTGTATGAGCAACCTCACGTCCAACCTGCCGCCCTCGACGACGGCAGCAAGGTTTTCGATGGAGGCGGCCTCACGGCTGCTTTTCAAGGCTTCGGCCGAGGCGCACTACCGGCTGCGAATGGCGGATTGCGGCGCCGATGTTCAGGCCGCTCAGGCGCTCCGGTTCCTCGTCTTCAACATTGAGTTGAACGAAGGATTGGAAAGTTCCTACGCGACGCTCCGTGACGAGGACGCGTTTGATGCTGTTTGCGATCACCTCCTCGTTGAAGACCTTCGCACCGGCGACGTGGTGGGAACGTATCGGTTGCAGACAGGAAGGAAGGCGAGGGCAAATCTCGGCTTCTACTCGGAACAAGAGTTTGATTTCGCCCCTTATCGAAACATCGAGGACAAAGTTGTGGAACTTGGCCGAGCCTGTGTGCATTCCGACCACCGTGGCTTGGCGGTCTTGGGGTTGCTGTGGAGGGGGATTATCGAATATGCCCAGGACAAGAGGGCCCGGTATCTGGTCGGATGCAGTTCGCTGACGAGTCAAAGTGAAGAATTCGGAGCCGCTGCCTATCATGAACTGTCGCAAGTTCATCTTGTTTCACCTGAACTGATGACCCAACCACTCGACAAAGTTCGCTGTTCCTTGTCGGCGAGGTCAGAAGTCCGTCCCAAAATACCCAAGCTGCTCCGGGCCTATCTTTCGCTCGGTGCCAAGATCTGTGGTCCTCCCGCGATTGACCGGGAATTCGGGACCATCGATTTCCTTACCCTGATCGATTTGGAGACGCTGAAGCGATGAAAGCAATTGGGGCAGTTGCGCTAACTGCACCGAGATTAGCTCGACATTATGACCGAGCGGGAGAGCGGGGGCGGACCGAGGGAGTCATGCGCAGTTGTTGATTGGGAAACGACACGCCATGGAATATAGATCCGGATCCTGCGGTAAGTGGATGGAGGCAGGGCGAACCGGCAGGTCCGCGTGGCGAGAATCATCCGTTAGGTGATGTTTTCACCTCCCGTCGTTGCGGTGGTTGCCGAAAGAGACCCATGAATCTCGGCAGTTGACCGGGGTGGAAACGGGCACATCTCGAGCGGAAAAAGCTGCCGACAAAGTCGCCAGCAAAAGGCCAGGCCTTGGAAGCTAGATTCTAGGATGGCCGTGGAACGACCGGCCGGTCGGGACCTGTGCTGCGAAAGAATGGAGCAGGCATCTTGTTCCGATCATTCGCCGCTTCAAACGCTGATGGTGACGCTTGCTCCTGGAAGTGTGGGGCCACGAAAACCTCAGTTGGCCAAAACGAAAAAACCCGCAGAGGATTCTCTGCGGGTTCTTGATCAAAAATGGATTCAGTTGCTTTTGCGGCGCTTCCAAGCAACCAAACCGACCATTCCCGCCAACCCGACTGCAGGAATCATGGCTTCAGCTTCGGGAACTTGGTTCTGGGTCAGATTGATTTCTTCAATCGACAAATCACGGTCGGTTGTGGTGGAATTGAGCGTGAAGACGATTGTCCTCACCGAACTCCAGATCGACCCGTAGGTGCCCGCATTGTAGCCGCTAAAGCTAGCAACATTAAAGGACGGATTGGTCGTAAGAAACGCGTTGGCGAAAGTTCCCCGGATGTAAGGATTTGCGTAATTGGGGGTGGTGCCCGAGAAAACATCAATTGTGAGGTCGGCAAAAAACTCCGGATTCAACACATCGAAATCGATGTTCACCAAGCCGGCGCCGATGAAATCCTGAGCGGAGGCGAAATTGTAACGAAGCATTACAGTCGAAGTAACGCCCGAATCGTTCGACCACGCAGCAACACCGGCGACGTCCTTATTGTTGAACTTCGCATTGCCGGAGCCAGTGAGATGCTGAAGCATCACTCGGCGGGTGAGGCTAGCGAAGCTAGTATCGGAAGGGGCCCCGGCAATATTCTCGCCGCTGCCGGAGTTGTCTTGCTGGGTCCCACTTGTGGCCAACAAATCAAATCCACGTGTGCCATTCCCGGGAGCGACAAACGTCTCAAAGTTGTCCAGCAATGCCGCTGAAGCGGAAAGACTCGCGGCAACTCCACCCAACAGTAAAACGATATGCTTGTTGATTTTCATAATAACTTTTCCCGACTCCTTGTCGTCGTGCGCAATGTCTATCGGCGGGGCTCCCGAAGGTCAAGCGGAGAATAATTGAATTTGGATATCGGCTGGTGGTGAGAGCCGGTTGGAAGACGGAATTGGCAAAAATCCCAGAAAAATGCGGGTTATTCCTTTTCTCGGCAGGTGGTCGGCGGGCAGGATTCCGGTTCACGAACATTGGTATGGCAGGTCGAAATCAGTTTCCTTTTCCGCAGTTTGAAGCCTGCTGGCAGGGCAGGTGGGAAGTGCAGCAAACTTTCCGGGCTTTCAATCCGGGCGAGACCGTTCCCTCGGAACACCCATTCGGATGTCGCCACCGGGCAGATGCCTCGCCGGGGCCCGTGGCGGCGTTGCCTCCCAAGTTCTACATTCTCGACATGTTTCCGTATCCTTCCGGAGCGGGCCTGCATGTTGGGCATCCGGAAGGCTACACGGCGACCGACATTCTGGCCCGCTACCGAAGGGCTCTGGGATTCAACGTGTTGCATCCGATGGGTTGGGACTCCTTCGGGCTGCCCGCGGAGCAATACGCAGTCAAGACCGGCCAGCACCCGCGCATCACCACCGAGGCGAACATCGCGAACTTCACCCGGCAGATCCGGTCGCTGGGATTCAGCTACGACTGGTCCCGCGAGGTTGCGACGACCGATCCTGAGTATTTCCGGTGGACCCAGTGGATCTTCCTCCAGATCTACAATTCGTGGTTCAACCCGGCGACAAACAAGGCCGAGCCGATCAGCACGCTGACCTATCCGACCGATTGTGACACGGACGACCAGAAGCGTGCCTTCCGCGATTCCAAGCGTCTCGCTTACGTCAGCGAAGCACCGGTCAACTGGTGCTCCGAGCTGGGCACCGTCTTGGCCAACGAGGAGGTCATTGATGGCAAGAGCGAGGTCGGCGGCTTCCCGGTCATCCGCAAGCCGATGCGCCAATGGATGCTCCGCATCACCGCCTACTCCGAGAAGCTCTTGGCCGACCTCGACACCATCGACTGGTCCGACTCGCTGAAGGAAATGCAGCGGAACTGGATCGGGAAGAGCGAGGGGGTAGAGGTGGATTTCAAAGTCGTAGCGGAGGTCTGTGACCGCCGGCCTGGCGCTGACACAGCGCCGCTACAGGAACACAATATCCGCGTCTTCACCACCCGGCCGGACACGCTCTTCGGCGCGACCTATATGGTCCTGTCGCCCGAGCACAAACTGGTCGGCCAGATCACCACGCCCGAACAGGCGGCGGCGGTGAAGCAGTATCAGGAATTCGCCGCCACCAGGTCCGACTTGGAACGCACCGAACTGGCCAAGGAAAAGACCGGAGTCTGGACCGGCGCCTACGCGATCAACCCGGTCAACGGCGAGAAGATCCCCATCTGGATCGCCGACTACGTCCTCGCAACCTACGGAACCGGCGCGATCATGGCCGTGCCCGCGCACGACGAACGGGACTGGGAGTTTGCCGAGAAGTTCGGGCTCACCATCCGCGAAGTCGTCAGCGCTCACCCCTGTGGCGAAGAGACGGCGGAGAAGCCCTGTTCCGCGCAGCCGCTGGAGTGCTTTGCCAGCGAAGGCTTCGCGGTGAATTCCGCCAACCCGGAAATTAACCTCAACGGACTCCCGACTGCCGCAGCGAAAGCCAAGATCACCACGTGGCTGGAGTCCAAGGGCCTCGGCCAGAAGACGGTCAACTTCAAGCTGCGCGACTGGCTCTTCAGCCGTCAGCGCTACTGGGGGGAACCGTTCCCCATCATTTGGAAGAAGGACGCCGCCGGAAACCTTTACCACGAGGCCCTGCCGGAAAGCGCGTTGCCCGTCCTGCCGCCGACGTTGGAGGACTACAAGCCCACCGCCGACGGCCAACCGCCGTTGGCCCGTGCCACCGATTGGCTGAATCTTCCCGACGGCTCCCTTCGCGAGACCAACACCATGCCCCAATGGGCCGGCTCGTGCTGGTATTACCTCCGCTACCTCGATGCCAAGAATGGCACCGCCTTCGTGAACCGCGACGTGGAGTCCTATTGGATGGGTGGCCGCCGAGGTCACGAGGCCGACCAAGCCGTTTCGTCCAATCCGCCTCCTCACGTCGGCGGCTACGCGGCGACGCCTGGCGTCGATCTCTACGTCGGCGGCACCGAACATGCCGTGCTGCACCTGCTTTATGCCCGGTTCTGGCACAAGATCCTGTTTGATCTGGGGCATGTCTCCACCGCCGAGCCTTTCTACAAGCTGGTCAACCAGGGCCTGATCCTTGGCGAAGAT
>CAIWAH010000166.1 GCA_903910585.1 uncultured Verrucomicrobiota bacterium | reverse complement strand
GTGTCCACCGGCTCGACCGGCGGCGGATCGTGATGACATCGCATGTCTCCGGCCTCGGCATGGATTCGCCCCGCGCCGTTCTTCACGATGACGGTTTCCACTCCCATTCCCCGGTAACGACCCAGGGTCGCTTCAGGGGTCGTGTCTCCGTGCCATTTCGCTTCCTCATCGAACGACGGCAGCACCAGCGAACTGACCGCCGCGCCCGCGAGAATTTCCCGGTTCATCACCGCCGCGTCGGACCAGAGCCGCGGACGACGATTGGGATCGAACGCTACCTTCGCCCCCGCGGACCGGGCCGTTCGCAGGCACGCCAGCAGGCGTTCCCGGGCGTCCGGAGCGAGGATCGCCAGGGTGATTCCTGAGAAGTAGATCCAGCCCGCGCCCTGCAACGCGGAAGCCAACGCGCCCGGATTGTCGGCCAGATGCCGGGCCGCGGATTGGCCGCGCCAATAGGTGAAGCTGCGTTCGCCTTGCGTCAGCGAAATCAGATAAAGGCCCACGGTCAGACCCGGAAGCCTTTGCACCGTGCGGGTCTCCAGGCCGGCCGCAGCCATGAAGTCCACCATCTGCGCCGACAGCGGATCGTCACCCACGGCAGAGGCATAGGCGACTTCCCAGGCTGCCGGCAGTTCGCGGCGCAGATACCACGCCGTGTTGAAAGTGTCCCCCGCGAAGCCCGGTTGCAGCCGGCCGTCACCGGCCGGAGCCAGTTCCACCATGCACTCGCCCACGCTGACGATCCGGGTGTTCACCGGCGCAGCTTCACCCGAAAACACCCGGAGATGCAAACCGCCGGCCACCGTGGGCGAACTCCCGGCAGCCCGGCCTTTTCCTTGGCATCGCTCAGTTCCCACGAAACCTTCTGCGCATGTCCTTCCCCGCCCTCCGCACGTCGGTCCTGCTGCTCACCACGCTCGCACTGATCCCGGCCGTCCTCCACGCCGCTCCCCTGCCCCGCAGCACTCCGGAAAAGCAGGGTGTTTCGTCGGCCCAGGTCCTGAGATTCGTCGAGGCGCTCGACGGCCTGGATCAGGTCCACAGCGTGATGATCGTGCGCCACGGCCAGGTCGTGGCCGAAGGCTGGTGGAGTCCCTACGATGCGACGACCAAGCATGAGCTGTATTCGCTGAGCAAAAGTTTTACCTCCACTGCGGTCGGATTCGCCGTGGCCAAAGGCAAGGTGGCCGTGACCGATGAGGTGCTGAAGTTCTTCCCCGCCGACGCCCCGGCGGAACCGGGGGGCAATCTCAAGGCCATGCGCGTTCAGGATTTGCTCACGATGTCCACCGGTCATCAGGACGAACCGCCCACCTCACCCGACAAGATCTGCGCGAAGAGCTTTCTGGCCCAGCCCGTGCCGCACAAACCCGGCACGCATTTCAAATACAACACGGCGGCCACGTTCATGCAGTCCGCGCTCGTGCAGAAGGTCACCGGCGAGACCGTGCTCGATTACCTGCGCCCGCGGCTGTTCGAGCCGCTCGGCATTGAGGGAGCGACGTGGGATCGCAACTTCGAGGGCATCAGCCTCGGTGGCTACGGCCTGCGAGTCCGGACGGAGGACATCGCGAAATTCGGTCAGCTATACCTGCAGAAGGGCCGCTGGAACGGCCAGCAGTTACTGCCGGCAGCGTGGGTCGAAGCCGCGAGCGCGAAGCAGGTTTCCAACGGCAGCAATCCCGCCAGCGACTGGGACCAGGGCTACGGCTACCAGTTCTGGCGCTGCCGGCACGGCGCCTACCGCGGCGACGGCGCGTTCGGCCAATACTGCCTCGTGCTGCCCGCCCAGGACGCCGTGGTGGCGATCACTAGCGGACTCGGCGACATGCAGGCGGTGCTGAACCACGTCTGGGACCGTCTGCTGCCGGCGTTCTCCGCGAAACGGCTGCCAGCCAACTCCGCGGAGCAGACCCGGCTCACGGCGAAACTCCGCTCGCTCACCGTGAAATCACCGACCGGCGCCGCCACCAGTCCACAGTCCGCGAAAGCGCTGGGCCGCACCTACATGTTTTCCCCCAACGACCTTCAGTGGGAATCCCTTCAGATTTCCCCGCTCGCCAGCGACGGCTGGATGCTGACCCGCAAGATCGGCGGCACCACATCTTCCCTGCGTTGCGGCCACGGACACTGGCTGAAGGACTCCGGCGTGCTGGGCGTCTCGCCCCGCGGCCCCTTGGGACCGCTGCCGGAGGAACCGCTGGCCGCCAGCGCCGCGTGGACCGCGGACGACACCCTGACTGTGAAAGTGTGCGCCCGGGAAACACCCTACCAGACCACCTTCACGTTCCGGTTCACCGGCAATACCGTGGCCGTGCAGGCCCAGACCAACGTCGGCTTCGGCAACACCAAGACCGCGCCGCTATTGGGAACCGCCCAGTAAGCACCAACCTCAATCGGACGGGTGATCCCCGGCAGAAGTGTATCCAAGGGCGACAAAGTCCCGATGCACTATCGCCCTAACGGCTTTGAGAACGAAGAAAGCCAGCCGGGACAAGCGGGAGATGGAGACTCCTCGCGGCCGCGCCCATGAGGCCTATTTGAACACCACTTCCGCCTTTGGATCCTCGCGGTAAACGGTCTCGCGTCCCGGCGTCCATTCGCCGCTTTTGAAATACTCCGACTTGATCAGCAAGGAGCCGTCGGCGCGGACTTCGCCGACCGCCTTGACCTCGGTGATGCCGCCGGCCTGACCGCTGACCTTTTCCAGGCTGGTGAACTTCGTGCCATCGAAGGTCATCGTGCCGGTGGTCTGGAAGTTCGCCGTCGTGAAGTAGTGGTAGACGAGGCCCTTCTTCTCCTCGCTCCAGAAGATCAGCGTCTCGCCGCCATACTCGCCCTGGTTGATCGAGTGGAGAGTCCGCACCGCCTGCCCGTTGAGCGCCCGTTCCCATTTGGAGATGTCCACCACCGGTTTCTCCGGGGTGGAGTTTTTGAACTCACCCCGCCACGTCTTACCCAGCAGCGGCCGGAACTTCTCCAACTGCGGGTGCTTGTCTTCCGCCCGGGCCGCCGCGAGGCAGCAGATTCCAACGGCGAGGGCCACGAGTGGACGGCGGAACCGGGAAGCGGTGGAGAATTGGGTGTTCATGGGAGTGAAGAATCTTGCAGGGATTCAAACCACCTGCGAGCCGGCAGCAACCCCGATTTCCCGGAATCTAACCGAGCAGAGCCGGGCGAATCCGGCAAATGGTGCGGCCAAGTTGGCGAATCGTTTCACGCCGAGTGGCACAGCGGGCAGGCTGGCAGCCTGCCCTACTGCAATCTCAGGGAGAGTTCGTGGTGACCAGCGCCGGGCGGATGGGCCAGGGCGGTTCCGGCAGCGGCGGCTGGTCGGCGGCCCGTTGCACCAGTCGGCGCCACGCGGCCCGCTCAGCGGCGCTGAGTGACTGCCACTTCTCGGCGTCCCGGAGAAACTCCGCCCGGCGTTCCGGCGTGAGGCTAGCGAATTTTCGGAACGCCTCAACGCACTTCTGCCGTTGCGCGGGCGGCAACTGGTCGAACGAGGCCAGTGTCGCCTCCATCTGTCCACGATCGGTGTCGTCCAGTTGCTTCAGCGTCCGGGCGCGTTCGCGTTCGGTGAGGCTGAAGAATTGCTGGAAGCCGGCGGTTTTGCGGGTGCGTTCCTCGACCGACAGGGCCAGCCAGCGCTGCAGTTGGGCCTCCACCTCGGGTCGGGCGGCGGCTGGCGCCCTGGCCACCACGGCCGCCAACCGGCCCGGGTCCGTGGTTTCGAGCCGGATGAAATGGGCCAGCGACCGCTCGCTCTCGCGGATTTCCAGCCGGGCGTCCGGAGCGAGCGCGTCCCAAGCCCGCAGCCGCTCACCGACCATCGCGCGGAGTTCCTCGGGCACGGCGGCCAGCAATGGTCCGCGGTTCGCCGGTTCGTTCGCCAGCAGGGGTGACAGGTAAAACTCCAGTTGGGCCAGCTCGAGGCGCAGCTCCCGTTCGGGACCGCTCAACGCCTCAAATTCCTTCAGCTTGGCTTCAATGAGTTCGCGGGCGGAGGCGGACTTGCGGGCCAGGTAGGCGGCGCGTTGGTCCGGAGCGGCCGCGAGCAACTCCCGGAACCTCTGCACCGGTGAACGCGGCGCCGGCAGCGGCGGAACGCCCGAGGGTTCGGATCCCCACAGGCGGACGCTCAACAGCACGAGCGCTACGACGGTGCTCGTCAGCCGTAGCCCCTGAGGAGAATTGGAAAAGCCGGGGCGCACGGAATCACTCGGTCAGCGCCGCGAGGAGCGCGACGTCGCCCGGCTGGGCGGTGGTTTGGAAGGAACGGATCGCGTCGAAATCCTGCAGCACCTCGACGCCCGGCACCGCCGCCGCCCGGGAAACCTCGGCCACGCTGGCAGCCAACCGGGCACGGGCAACTCCCTGCATCTGCCACCAGCCAACCAGGCCGAGCGTCAGCACGGCGAACGCCCAAGCGAGCCGCGGCCAGAGCATCCGGCTCCACGGATGCGCGACGCGTTCGGATTTCGCCGACTCGGCTTCAATCGCCGCCACGACGCGGCTGGCAAAGTTGGAGGAAGCGGCCGGCTTCGGCAGTTCGTCCATCAGCCGGTTCAGGGCCAGTTCCTCGGCAAGCCGGGCCTGTTCGCGGGGAGATTGGGCCAAGTCACGACGCAAAGATTCCGCCTCGGCGGCCGTCAGCCGTCGGCGGGCGACTTCATCAAGCCAATCGTTGGAATCAGGAGCCGGATTCATGGCGGCAGGAGGTTGAAAACCAGTGGCGGCATAAAGTTGCGTCAGTCGGCGCCCCACTCTCCGGAACGGAGATAGGGCTTGAGGCGGGCCTTCAGGTATTCGCGACCGCGGAAGATGATGGATTTGGTTGCCTGCAGGGACGTGCCGAGCACTTCGGCTATTTCCTCGTAACTGAGCTCGCCTTCGCGACAGAGAACGATGGCGGTGCGCTGCTTTTCGGGCAGTTCGGCCAGCGCAGCCTCGACCTTGGCGAAAACTTCGGAGCGCTGGGCAACCTCCGCGGCGGACGCTTGCCGCGGATCCTCCAGCTGGCGGAGCGGATGCTGCTCGTCATCCGCGCGCGGTTCGTCGATGGAATCGGCCGGGTGGCGGGAGCGCCGACGGAGCTCGTTGAGGCAGAGATTTCGCGCGACCGTGAAGAGGAACGTGCTGAACTTGGCGGACGGCTGGTAACGGGCGGCGGTCTTCCAGACCTGGACAAACACCGCCTGGGCGAGGTCCTCGGCCTCCGCTTCGTCCGGCAATGTGCGATAGACAAAGCCCATCACCGGCTGCTGCCAGCGGCCGACCAGCTCCGCGAACGCCTCGTGCGCATCCCGGCCGCCGCGTTTCACGCGGAGCATCAGGTCGGCATCGGGATCGGCGGGTGGCGGCAAGGCCATGGGCGACGGCAGCTTTGCGGAACACCGGGACGGCAACAAGGTTGCGCGGAAGCAATTGCCCGTTGCCAACCGCCAAGCGCGGCCCCCAACGTCGCGGCGAACCGTGAAAGCGCTGCTTGCCAAGATCGAGTCCAACGCCGCCAAGCGCCTCCCGCTGCCGCCCGGCCGCAAACCCGCCGAGGAACTTCCCCGTTACCGGGCCTTCCTGAAGGAGGAGTCGGCCCGCCTGAAGATCCTCCACCGCGGCGGCGAAAGCGGTTTGGTCATCTGCCGGGCGCGCGCCGCGGTCATGGACCACCTCGTGCGGCACATCTTTGCGGCGACTCAGGCGGCCTTTCCCCCGAAAGGCCGCACCCCCAAAATTGCACTGGTGGCCTATGGCGGCTACGGCCGGGCGGAGCTGAACCCCTGCAGCGACGTGGACCTCATGTTCCTGCAAGGCGCGGGGCTCGATCTCAAAGGCGAGGCCCAGGCGACGTTCGCGGAATGGACCAGCGCGGTGCTTTACACGCTCTGGGACATCGGACTGAAGGTCGGCAACGCGGTGCGCACGGTGTCGGACTGCCTTCAGGTCGCCAACCAGGACATGCAGTCGAAAACGTCCCTCCTCGAGGCACGGCTGGTGGAGGGCGACGAGGCCCTGTTCCTGGAGTTCCAGAAAAAGTTCCACGCGAAATGTGTCCGGGGCCACGAGGACGAATACATCGCCCAACGCCTCGGCGATCAGCGCAGCCGCCGGGCCCGCCACGGCAATTCGGCCGCCATGCAGGAGCCGAACATCAAGAACGGCTGCGGCGGCCTGCGGGATTTCCAGAACCTGCTCTGGATGACGTTCTTCAAGCTCGGCGCCCGCACCCTCGACGATCTGGAGAAGGCCGAACTGATCGACCGCGCGGAGAAACGGCAGCTTGAGACCGCCTACGACTTCCTCCTGCGCACCCGGAACGAGCTGCACTACACGACCGGCACCCCGGTGGATGTGCTGGCCGCCAACGTGAAGCCGCCGGTGTCCGCCGGCCTCGACTACCCGGAACGTTCACCGCGGCTGCGCGTCGAACATTTCATGCGGGATTACTACACCCACGCCCGCAACCTCTACCTGATCACCCGCACGCTGGAGCAGCGCCTGGCGCTCGTGCCGACGCCGCCCACCGGCCTTCGCAAACTGATCAAGGGAAAGGCCCAGCCCGCCCGGCCAACCCAGGAAATCGACAGGTTCCGGATCGTGGACAACCAGCTCGTCGCGTCCTCGCGGCTGGTCTTCCGCGAAGATCCCGGCCGGCTGATCCGCTGCTTCCTCTACGCCCAGCAGCGGGGATTGAGCCTGCACCCGGACCTCGCCCAAATGCTGCGCCAGCTGGTTTCCGGCGGCGCGGCGGACGGCCGTTTCCTGCGTTCCGCCAGCGCGACGGAGACCCTGCTCGAAATCCTGAACCAGCGGGGCAACGTCGCGCCCACACTACGGGCCATGCACGAGGTCGGCCTGCTGGGCCGCGTGGTGCCGGAGTTCGGGAAGATGACGAACCTCGTCCAGCACGAGTTCTACCACCAGTTCGCGGTGGACGAACACACCCTTGTCTGCCTCGAAAAGCTCGACCGCGTCTGGGACGCCACGGAGTCGCCCTACCGCCACTACGCCGAGCTGTTCCAGGGCATTGAACGGCCCTACGTGCTTTACCTGGCGCTGCTGCTGCACGATTCCGGGAAGGCCTACCCGGGACGTCGTCACGAAATCGTCGGCGGTGAACTGGCCATCAATGCGGCCAAGCGGCTCCGCCTGAACGCCGCCACGACCCAGACGCTCCGCCTGCTGATCGAGCTTCACCTGCTGCTGGTGCAGGTGTCCCAGCGACGGGATTTGGAGGACCAGGAAGTCATCCGCCAGGTCGCGAACCAGGTCGGGCGCATCGAGACGATGGACCTGCTGATGCTCCACACCTTCGCCGACTCGATGGGCACCAGCGACACGCTGTGGAACGGCTTCAAGGATTCCCTGCTCTGGCAGCTTTACCGCAAGACCCGCGAGGTGTTGCTGGGCGGCACCGAGTTCATCCGCGCCGAAGTCCGCCAGCGCGAGCGCCTCAAGGAAGACGTTCGCGAGATGCTGCCGAAGACGTTCGCCCCGGACGAGATTGACGCGCACTTCCACGGCATGCCGGCGCGCTACTTCCACCTGCATGAGGCCCGGGCGATCGCGCGCGACCTCACGCTGGTCCACCGGTTCATGCACCTCCAGATCACGGTGGATGAACGGGCGCTGGAACCGGCGGTGCTCTGGCAGGACGCGCCCGATCGCGGCTACGCCGGCGTGCATGTGTGCACCTGGGACCGGGCGGGCCTGTTCTCCAAGCTGACCGGGGCCTTCGCCGCCGCCGGCCTGAACATTTTGGCGGCCCAGATCTACACGCGGCCGGACGGCATCGTGCTCGACGACTTTTTCGTGGTGGACGCCCGCACCGGACAACTGCCGGAACCGGGCGCCCGCGAACGCTTCGAACGGATCGTCATCGAGATCCTCGTCCAGGGCGTTGATCCGAAGAAATACCTGGCCCGCTCGCCGATCTACCAACCGCTCTACCTCGCAGCCGGCGAGGAGTTCATTCCGACCACGGTGCGGTTCGACAACGCCAGCTCCGATACCTACACGATCATGGATCTGGAGGCGGAAGACCGCGTCGGCCTCCTGTTCGCCGTGACCCGCACCTTGGCGGAATTGGGCCTGAACATCGCCTTGGCAAAGATTCTTACCGAGAAGGGCGCGGCCATCGACACGTTCTATGTCGTGGACCGGGACGGCGAAAAAATCACCAACCACGACCGCCAGGAAGCGATCATCGCGCGCCTGCGCGCGGCGATCGACCAACTGGACCGGCACTAACCCGGGGCCGCGCGCCCTCAGAACTCGAACATGACGCCGGCCGTGGCGCCGAAGCCGATGCCGAAATCGAGCTGGCCGGAGCGGTCGCCGGATTGCAGTTCGAAGTCGGTCTGATACCGCACCTCACCACCGGCGAAGACCGACAGCCAGTCGTTGAAACGCCAGTTGGCGCGCAGCTCGAGGTAGGCGCCCTGCAGCCAGTCGGTCTTGGAGACCGTCGAGGTGGTGGCCGCCAGTGACGGGATAGCGGCGTTGGCAAACGTCAGGCTCTCGGTGACACTCAGGTTGCCGTCGGCGAACACCGCGGCGTAACCGAACGCCCCGATCAGGCTGAGGCGTTGGGTCAGCGGATATTCGATCCACATCCCGAACCGCAACGCGTGCAGGTCCACGTCGAAGCTGGAAGCCAGCGCCCCGGTTCCGACATCGGTCACCTGCGTCGGATAACCGGCCGACGGATTGAGATCAATCAGCGGTCCGGAACGGTCGAACGAACCGGCATAGCCGGCGGGCGGCGGAATGGTGGCCCCGAGATTGTAGCGGGCGGTCGTATAGGTCGCCGAACGGGTCACCTGCGTGTTGCCGTCGGCCGAAAACGGCAGGAATGAATAGCCGAGCTCGACTCCGAATTTGGCCTCGCGTTTGCCCCAGTCGAACCGGAAGGCCTCGAAGGCCGCGACCAGTTCGCCGCCGAACACCGCGCTGCTCCCGCCCAGATCCATCGAACCGGGCCGCGGCGAATTGTCGAGGCGATGGAACTCGACGTCGTTGCCGATCACCTGGCTGGCGTTCGAGTAACCCCAATTCCACGTATCCGTCGCCGAACCGCTGGCATCCGCCAACACGTAGCCGTCATCGTAGTAAGCCCCGGTGCCCAGCGCGGGGCGGGTATCCACCAGCGAGCCTTTGAGCTTGAAGAGCGCCTTGCCACCCAGCCGGAACGAAACCCCGAGGGATTCACGCTCCTCATCAGCGGGCGCAGCCAGGGCTACGGCGGGAACCAAGGCTGCCGCCAGCCAGACGAGGCGGCAGGGAGTGGCCGGAAAACGGGTATCGGAAGATGAACGGACGCTCATGGCTGGGAAAAATCAGAAACCTTCAAGGACGCGGTAGAAGCGGGTGGTATTGGTCAGCGGCTCGGTCTTGGGCGGCCCCTGGTCAATCCACTGCATCCAGCTGCCGTTGCCGGTGACCGGCGGTTGGGCGACCCGCACGTTGTTCGTGACCGCAAAATCCCCGGCGGCATCCGCGTATTGGATGAAATACCGGTTCGTCGTCGTGGTGCGGAAGGCGAGCATCACCTTTCCCCCGACAAAGCCGTTGGTCAGCACGGGGATCTGGGTGTTGCGCAGGGACACTGAATTCGTCACGGCAGTTCCCAGCTGGAGGGAAAAACGCGGCTGCGGCTGCGATCGGTTCTTGGAGAAGATCTCCAAAACCAAGTCGCGGGCTTCACCGGCCTTCAAGCCCACCACTGAGATCAGCGGCACGGGATCGGCCAGGCCGTCACCGTTCACGTCCGGATTCAGCGTGCAGCAGTCCGCGCACGAGGCGCCGGTCGACGCATTCACGCAGTCCACGCCCAAGTCGATGTCGAGATCGCCATCCAGATCCGTGTCGGTCCGTTGGTTGGCGACGGCGTTGTAAACCGTGTTGGTGTCCGGATTGAGTCCGAGGACCAGCAGGTTGACGCTGCTGGTGTTGGTAAACTCGGTCAGCGTCGGGTTCACCAGCCGCAGGCGCTGGAGGAACAGCCCCGTCTGGCGGTCCAGCACCGGCAACGGATCGACCCGTTGGACGAACGGAAACCCATTGGTGGCCATCACGAGCGAATTGGTCGCGGTCAGACCGGCCGGAGCCACTGGAGTCGGCGAGAAACCCAAAGCGGCGTTCCATGGGGACTGCCCCGCCGCCAAAGCGAAGCGGAAGGTGCCCACCAAGGTGTCTTTCGGCGCAAACTTGGCCCCGTCTTCAAACCGCAGAGTCACCCCCACGCTGTCGTCCGAATCGGCCACCACCGGCCCGGTCAGCGTCGCCGCCGGCAAGGCGGAATCGAAGGCGGGCTGGCTGAGCACGTTGGTGTTGAATCCCAGCGAAAACTGAAGCCCGGACTCGATGCCATTGGGCACAAACCGCACCGGCACCGACACCACGTTGCCATTCGTGGTAACCGTCCCGGTGTAAATGCGGCGGGCCGGAGTGGTCAGCACCACGAGGGTCGCATTGGTGGAAATCGTGCCCACGGAATTGCTGACCGTCAGCGTGTAGATGCCGGTGTTGGTCGAGACCAGGCTGGTAAAATCCAGCGACAGATTCGTTGCCCCGGGTAGCGCCACGCCGCCCTGCGCCCATTGGAAGTTCAGCGGGGCCGCGCCGGCGACGGTCGCGGTCAGAACAAACGGCTCGAGTTCCGTGCCGGCGGCATCGGCCGGCGGGGAGACGAACGACGGGGCCTGCGCCCCGGCCGAAAAACCGCCCAGCAAGGCAGGCAAACCGATCCAGATCAGATTCGAGAGGCGTTTCATCGCGGTCAGGAGACAGAAATCCGCCGCGTTCGTTCGGACGGACGCGGCACGCGAAGCCAAAAGGCATTTCGACGACGTTGGAAGCCAATTCCTGCGGACTCCCATTCCCGTCCTCGCCACGAGGCGCCACCTGCCGCAACCTTTCGCCATGAGTTTGACGGGCAAATGGGTCGTGATCACGGGGGCCAGCAGCGGATTTGGCGCCGCCGCCGCGGCGGCCTTTGCCCGCGCGGGCTGCCACCTGCTGCTGGGCGCCCGCCGCACGGACAGGCTGGCCGAGGTGGCGGCGGCGGCGGCGCTGGCAGCGGGGGCCCCGGCAGCGCACTGGCACCCGTTGAATGTGGCCAGCACGCCCAGCGTGGAGGCCTTCGCGGCGTGGATCCGGACGCTTTCGCCACGGGTGGATGTGCTCATCAACAACGCCGGCGGCGCCCACGGGCTGGAACCGGTGGCCACCGGGCGGGACGAGGATTGGGAAGCCATGGTCCAGTCGAACTTCCTTGGCCTGCTCCGGGTCACGCGCGCGATGTTGCCGCTGCTCCCCCACCATGCCGGCGCGAGCATCGTGAATGTCGGGTCCATCGCCGGCCATACCGCCTACGAAGGCGGCGCGGCCTATTGCGGCGTGAAGGCCGGCGAACGGCTCGTCACTCAGGCCCTCCGCCTCGAACTGAACGGCACCGGCATCCGGGTGGGCACCCTGGACCCCGGCATGGCGGAAACGGAATTCTCCCTGGTGCGCTTCAAGGGAGACGCGGACCGCGCCGCCAAGGTCTATGCGGGCGCGGTTCCATTGACCGGCGAGGATGTGGCCGCCGCGATGGTCTGGATGGCGGCCCAACCGCCGCACGTTTGCGTTGACGAGATCATCCTCAAGCCGACCGACCAGGCGGCTTTCCACAAGGTTTACCGGCGCCCGGCCTGACCGAACTTACCGGACCAGCAGCAGGATCGCCGCACCGACGGCGATGCGATACCAGCCGAAGCTGGTGAAGGTGTTACGGCGGACGTAACCGAGCAGCCATTTGACGACCACAAAGGCGGTCACCGCCGCCACGACGGTTCCCAGCGCAATGAGGGCCCAGGAATCGTGCGGTTCGTGCCCCTTGAGAGCGTCGAGGGATTCCTTGGCTCCGGCCGCGAGCAACGTCGGAATCCCCAGCAGAAAGGAGAATTCCGTCGCCGCTGACCGGCTCAGCCCGAGCGCCAGCGCCAGCAGAATGGTAGTGCCCGACCGGGAGGCCCCGGGAAATCCCACCGCGATGAGCTGGGCGATGCCAACGGCGATCGCAACCGTCCAGGTGACGTTTTCGACCGTGGGCCGCCCCTTGAGCCATCTTTCGAGCGCCACAAACAGCACCCCGCCCAAGAGGGTGGCCCACGCGATGGGAGCCGTTTCTTTCGGCAGCTTCAGGCCCGCCTTCTTCAGAGCCAGCCCGCCCACGGCCGTCAACACGAACGCCACCGCCAGCTTCAGCAGGTAATCGCGGGTCTCCGGCTTGTTCCAGCCGGTGAGAAGGGCTTTGGCCCGTTGGGCAAAAACCGCCAGCACCGCCAGGACCGCCCCGCTTTGGATGACGACATTGAAGAGCTCGCTCCGATGGCCGAGCCAATGTTCCGCCAGCAGAAGGTGGCCGGTGGAGGAAATGGGCAGAAACTCGGTGATCCCCTCGATGGCTCCCAGCAAGATGACGGCAATCCAGTCAGGCATGGGCCGTCATTTGCAAATGTCCCCAACCACACTTCCAGCGACAACTTACCACTCAATCTCCCAAAATCGTATCGTAAAAAGCCAACCAAAAGGACACCGGAAGGCAATTTGATGCAGTATCCTGACCACCGAGTCTACGGCTGCCTTTGGGTTCGCAAGCGCGCACAGACAATCCCACCCAACACAAGTGCTGCACACCATGTCCCGGACTCTGGCACAGGTGACGCCTCAGTCGGCGCCGAGAATTCCGAAACCGTAAACACTCCGGGACCGGCAACCCCATCAAATGATCTAACCCGGAAGCCAATGATGTCATTTTCCAACACACTGATGGTCAGGGCGCCCGAAGCGCCCGAACTAGACGCAAGCTCGGTGTAAATCCCATTCAACAAATAACCGGCACCGTCATAACCCTCCCAATCAGAACTTGTATAAAGCCAAGAAAACGACCAGTCCCCGCTGGCCACCGCCGAAATCGTGTAGCTAAGCTCCCCACCTAATTCCGGTCCCGAATCAGGTCCGTAAAGAATAACGTAGGAAGGCGCATTGAAAGTATCAATCTCACCCCCAACCGGAGCAGTGATGGACCAGTTGGAGACATCATAAGGGCCTGTAAAGCCGTCTGCGATGACATGCCCCCCAAAAAACGAACCAAACGCCAAACCCAATGCTAATGTAGTTTTACGCATAAATTGACTCCTCCCGGGCTCTTCCATAGAGCGAAACCGAAACGGAGTCAATCGTGTTTTTCAAAATTCAAGCAGACCAGATTTGCGCCCCATTCGCTCGCCCTATACTTCGCCGAAATGAGTGTAGCCGATCGCAGACAGGCTACGGTCCAGAGCTGCATGTAACAGGCGGCGTCAAATCCAGCTGCGCACACATTAACTCCCAAGTCCGACCCAATTGGATCGTCATTCTCCGTCGCCAGCGATTCAAGCACCCTCTGTAAGGGTTGCCGTGAGTTTCTCACTCGCCATCAATGCAGTCTAAGTTTCCGAAGCTGCCGAACTTTTTGCAAAACACGCTCAGGTCGCGTGGAAACTTTCCGATAGAAATGTTGGAAGAACACCTTGACGGAACGGACCCGGTCCGTATTTTCCGCCCGCTCTTTGGAACTTAGGACTCACCAGTTTTCGGGTGTATGCAGGCAACTGTGCCATCCAACCGTTTTCCCAACCGAATTTGTTCACCGGTCGGGGATCCCTACATAGTCCTACTGAACTGTTTCTGAATATTCCCCCGGGCGGTAGTTCACCCTCTGAACGCCGCCCGGGTTTAATTTTTTCGGGGTCTGGCATTCCGGCTAGCCGCCCCTTCGGGTTCAAGCCCAAGACCGCTTCCGCCGACTGGAAAATTGCCCAACTGCGCCTTACTTCCCACCGCCATGGCAGACCGACCCGATACCCACCAGAAAGCCCTCCAAATCAACCTCGACCACGGCAAATACGGAGTCTTTGCCGAAATCGGTGCCGGCCAGGAAGTGGCCCGCTGGTTCTTCCGCGTCGGCGGGGCCGCGGGAACCATCGCCAAGAGCATCTCGGCCTACGACATGACCGTCAGCGACGCCATTTACGGCTCCACTGACCGTTATGTGGGCAAGAACCGGCTCGTCGCGATGCTGAGCCATGAATACCGGCTGCTGGTGGAACGTTTGGCCGCCAAGCGCGGGGACAGCACGCGCTTCTTCGTTTTCGCAGACACCGTCACCGCCAAAAGCTTTGTCCGGCGGGACGAAACGCATGGTTGGATGGGGATCCGCTTCCAGGCCGAACCGGGCGGTCCGCCCAACGACATCCTCATGCACGTCCGCATGGCTGACCGGGAGAATTTCCAGCAGGCCGAAGCGCTGGGAATTCTCGGCGTGAACCTCGTCCACGCAGCGCTCTACGACACGCCCGACGTCCACCGCATCGTCGAGGCCCTGCTCGACCAGCTGTCGATTGAACGCATCGAGGTGGACGTCATTGATTTCGAGGGGCCGGCGTTCAAGGGCGTGGACAACCGGCTCATCTCGCTGCAGCTCGTTTCCCGCGGCCTTACCAATGCCGCGATGTTCACCCCGGACGGCAAGATCGTTCAGCCGGCAGAACTCATCTACAAACGTCCCGTGCTGATCCAGCGCGGCAGCTTCCGGCCGCCGACCAAGGTGTCGGTGGACATGATCCGCTACGCCCAGGCGCAGTTCGTGCAGGAACCCGACGTGCAGGGACAGGACGTGCGCGTGGTGCTGGAAATGACGCTCAAGAACCTCAACGTGGAGGGCAAGATCAACCACCGGGACTTCCTCGACCGGGCGGACCTCCTCGCGACGCTGGGACACCCGGTGATGATC
>CAIWAH010000165.1 GCA_903910585.1 uncultured Verrucomicrobiota bacterium | reverse complement strand
TGATCTGGCTGGTGAGGCCGCCGTCGCACATGACGCCGAGGGTCTGGTTGTGCTCGCAGCAGTTGGTGTGGCCGCGGCGGCAGGCGGAGCACTTCTGGCAGTTGAGGTAGGGTTCGACGGAGCAACGGTCGCCCGGACGGACACTCGTCACGCCGTCGCCGACGGCGAGCACCTCGACGCCGAGTTCGTGGCCGGGAATGCGCGGGTAGCTGTAGAACGGCATCTTGCCGAGGAAGCCGCCGTAATCGGTGCCGCAGTTCCCGGGTGAGCGCCGCAGCGAAGGCCGGGGACTGTTCCAGGCGCGGGTCGCGGTCGCGCCCGTCGTAATCCACGCGCCCGGAATCCAGACCGCGCAGCACGAGCGTGAAGTGATCGAGACAGTGCCGGTAGTGGCCGCCCATCGTCGCCCCAAAGACGGGCGCGGAGGGACGGCCGTAGTCATCGGCGCCGATCGCGGCGAGCAGTTCCTCGCCCTGGGCGAGCACATCGTCCACCGCCGCGAGGAGACGATGGTCCGGGTTCATTGCGGACCTCCCGGGGGAAGTTCACAACGGCCGGGGCCGGCGAGACGGTTGCCGACGACCGGCAGTTCCGTGCGCCGCAGCCACACCACCAGGGCGCTGGCAACGAGCGTGACCACTGCCAGGCCAAACAGGAGGCCGCCGTCGTCCTGCACCACCAGCCCCAGTTTGGTCAGGTGACTCATCACGGCGCCCCCATCAGTCCCGCGCCCAGCACCCCGCCGAGGACCGCGGCGCGCGGCGTCAGCAGCAGCCCAACCGCGATCAACTCCAGGATGCCGGTCAGCCAGCGGCCCCACGGTTCCACGCCGAGGGTCGTGAAGATGAAGCGGGATTCCGCCGCGCCGGTGAACTTGAAGAACAGCGTCTGGCCGAGAATGGCCGCGGCGAGGATCTGGGCGGTCCAGCTGACTGTCCGGTGAATTTTGCAGTCGATCATGATGCCTCCGAGGGTGGGTCATTCGGCGGCAAGTTTCCGCCAGTGGGTGTCCGCCTTCGCGGTCAGGCCCGGTTCATCCTTGTCCCAATCCTTCCGGGCATTGCCCCAGAGTCCCTTGTAGAAAAGGAACAGACGTCCGCCGGTGACCTTGAAGTTGGCCGGGTCAATCTCGACCTTTTCGCCCTTGGCCATCGCCGTGGCGCACCAGCCACCGTAAGCCGGCGCGAATTTCTCCGGGGCCGCGAGAAACCGGTCGCGGTGAGCGGCGGACGCGAACCGGTAGGTGACTCCGCGATGGGTTGCGGTGAATTGCGGCCGGCCTTCCGCGGCCTGACCGCCCTCGAAGTAGGCGACCGGATCGAAGCCCTTCAGGGCGAGCTGACCTTCGCCGAGGTTGCAGTGAACCGGCGCGACCGCCGCGGCCGGGATCTGGGCACGCAGCGCAGTCACCTTCTCGACCAGCGCATCGAAGCCGAGCCGGTCACCGTTGTTCTTGCCGACGTGGCGGAACACCTCCTCGCCCGCCGGGTTCAGCAGCACCAGGGCCGGGTAATGGACCGTCTGGCCATGGAACTGATAGCCGTCGGGGATCTGAAACTGCTTCGCCAACGCCGCCTCGGGATCCCGGTAGATGACGGGCTGCTTCGCGGCGTCCTCGCCCAATTTGCCGGTCCACTTCAGGATTTCCTCGGCGCTGTCCGGCTTCAGGAAAACCTGGACCACGTCCGGCAGCTCACCGGCGCGTTTGGAGTAGTCGCGCGTGTGCCGCAGGCAGACCGGGCACTCGGTCTTCAGCAGGAAGTGCAGCGCGACGAATTTGCCCCGGGCATTGGCCAGCCGGAATTTCTGTCCCGAGGCCGGGGCTTCCACGGTGAAGTCGGCCGCCGGTGCGGCGCGCAGTCCGAAGACCAAACCGACACCCAAGACCAGCCCGGCCGCCGCCCGGATCACCCGGATCAAGAAGGGAGTTTTCATGCAGTCATCGGTTGAGAGCACCGGCCGCCCGGGCCTATTCCCGGAAATCGGAAAAACTTTTCTGGGAATAGCCGGCCCCCGGCGGACTCATACGGACGTGACAACGCCCGATTCAGTCGCCGTGGTGGACGCGCATTACGCGGCCCTCTACCGGTTTGCCCTGAGCCTGGCCGGGGAATCGGCGGCCGCGTGTGATCTGACGCAGGAGGCGTTTTTCCGTTGGTTCCGCCAGGACACGGAGCTGCGGGACCCGGGCAAGGTGAAGAGCTGGCTGTTCACGACGCTGTATCGGGAATTCCTCCGCAGCCGGCGCCGCGAGGGCCGATTCCCGCATCACGAACTGGCGGAGGTCGAGGACGAGCTGCCCGCCGTGACCCCGCCGGACCTCGAGGCCATGGATGCCGCCCTGGTGCTGGAGGCGCTGCAGGCGGTGGACGAAACCTTCCGCGCCCCGCTGAGCCTGTTTTATCTGGAAAGCCTCTCCTACACCCGCATCGCCGAACTGCTGGAAATTCCCGTGGGCACCGTGATGTCCCGGCTCGCCCGCGGCCGCGACCAGCTCCGCCGCGAACTGCGCGCCCGCCTTTCGGCTGAAGACCGCAAGATCATCCCTCTCAACGCCGCCGCCCGCTGAACCATGCCCCTGCCACCCATGAACCGAACCGAAGCCCAGTTCATCCTCGGGGCGTGTCCGCTTGGACCGCTGCCGACGGATGACCCGCAGGTTGCCGAGGCCCTCGCCCTGGCCGAACAGGACCCGGAACTGTCCCGCTGGCTGCGCGAAACGCGCGCCTTCGACGCGGCCGTTGCCGCCCAGCTCCGCCAGGTCGAACCTCCGGCGGCCCTGCGCGCTGCCCTGCTGGCGGGCCGGCGCCTGACGCCGGTGGTGGTGCGTCCGCGCTGGCGCCAGCCCCAATGGCTTGCGCTGGCCGCCCTCGTCGTGCTGTGCCTCGGGCTCACCGGCCTGTGGCTGGGCCGCGGCGATGCGACCGCAGCCGGATTCCGCACGGCGGCGGCGCAGTTTCTGTCCGACACCTGGCAGCATGAGTTTGACCTGCCGGAACAGAGTTTTCCGAAAATCCGCGAATGGCTGTCCCAACAGCCGGGCGGCGTGGTGCTGGAGGCGCCGGCCGCCCTGACCAGCCAGCGCACCTACGGCTGCAAGGTGTGGGACTGGCGCGGTCGCCGGGCGACGCTCGTGTGCTTCGTGGCTCGCGGCACGGGCGACGTCATCCACATCGTAAGCGTGGACCGGAAGGATCTGCCCGCGGCCGGGCCGGTTCCAGACGCCGCCGCCCCGCAGTTTGCCCGGGCCGGCGAATGGAACACCGCGCTGTGGTCGCAGGAGGGCCGTGTCTATGTGGCGCTCACCACCGGCGACTCCCAGGTTCTGGCAGACCACCTGCGCCCGGAGCTGCTATGAACGCCGTCTTCCTGCGGTTCCTCCTCCTGGCGGCATTGGTCACGGTCGCCGGCTGCCGGGTGCCGGTGGCGAAGCAGCGTCTGCTCGCGCGGCCAGCGATGCAGTTCAACGGTCCTGCCGCCCACGGTTTTCAGTCACGGGTCACTCCGCAGCTCGAGACCGGCGCGGCCGTCGCCGGCGGTGCCCAGGCGTCCGGCTGCTCCTCCTGCCGATGAAGACTGACCTCAGCCGGCCTACCGGTCAGGAACCCGGCCGCCAATTGGCCGAGCACCCCTCACCCGCCCTGCGGGCACCCTCTCCCCTCCTCGGAGGAGGGGAGAGGGACGGGGTGAGGGGTGCGTGCCCTTCGGGTTCAGGGGCACAAATCCCGAGCGTGGAAGGCTCGTGGAATCTCTCCCGGACCACCGAAACTCTGCTGCTCGGATTGGGCCTGATCTTTCTGGCGGCGCCGGCGGCGGTTGCGGAAAGCACCCTGGTGTCCCAGCCGGCGGAGGCCGCCTTCGAGGGGCTGTTCGCGAGCGATGTGCGGGTGCTGCTCACCGATCTTGCCTACGGCCAGAAGCACGGGCGCTGGGAAGCAAACGTGGGCGTTTCCTACACCGCCTACGAACTCGATTACCGGCCGGCCCCGTTTGACTTCCTCGGGCAGGACCGGGACGTGTCGGCTCACCGGATCGGCGCGCAGATGTCCGGCCAGCGGAAGGTTGGAGAGGACTTCCTGCTGCTGGCGGCGGCGGGAGCCTACACCGGGTTCGGCAACTTCCGTTCGGTCTGGTTCGACGAATACTTCCACCAGCAGTTCGCCACGCTGCCCGGCTATCGGCTGGCCGATCCGCACGGCTTCAACGCCAGCGGCGGGCTGCGCTGGGAATACCTGCCGGCCTCCGGATTTGCCGAAGGCACCTTCGGCGGGCTGCACGACCAGATCGCGCCGGGCTACGAGATTGATTTCGCCGGCCTGCGTCGCGCCCGTTCGGATCTGAACACGTTGGCGTGGCAACTGGCCTTTGAAAACGTGCTCACTCCCTGGCTCCGGGTGCGGCATGAATTCCGCCTGACCGACGTGACCGACCGCGATCCGCGCCTGGCCTACCACGGCTCGGTGGCGGCTGCGGCCGGGGACCGCTGGCTGCTGCGGTTGTCCGGCGGTTACACGCAGGAGGAACCGACCTTTCGGGCCCGCCATGCCGGCGCCGCCATCGAGTTCACCCCGGCCCCGGGCTGGACGTGGATCGCCTCGGGCCGGCATTACCGCGACACGGGGGAGATCGAGAATTCACTCTTCACCACGGCCACTCCGGGTCTGACCGCCTGGCAGGCGGGCTTCGGTCTGCGCCGGACCTGGGGCGACCACACGGTGCGTCTCTCGGTGACGCCCTATTTCACCCAGCACGAGCCCTTTGGCATCGGCACCGCGTTTTTCCAAAACCTGTTCCGCGACCGCACCTGGGTGCTGGTCCAATGCGCCTACGCGGCGGAATTCTGAGACCCGTTCTTCCATGAAATCCCGCCTCTTCCCGTTGCTCCTTGCCGTCGTCCTGAAGTTCGGCCTCCACCTGCACGGCGCCGCCTACCAGGTGGGTGACACCGTGGAAAACTTCTCGCTGGTGAATCGCGCCACCGGGCAGCCGATGCAGCTCGCGGATTTCGCCGGCCGGATCGTGGTGCTGGAATGGTTCGCGTGGTGGTGTCCGTTCTGCCAGGCGGCCGCGCCCCAGGTGCGGGATGGCGTGGGACTGCACTACAAGTCCCGGGGCGGCAATCCGGATGGTCTCGAGGTGGTCCACGTCGGCGTCAACCTCCAGTCCGGACAGGAGGCGCAGACGCAGAACTTCGTCAACCGGGCCGGGCTCGAACTCGTGCTGGAGGATTTCAACCGGTCGCTGGCCAACCGCTTTTTTCCCACCGGCGGGCAGCCCCTGTTCGCCATCATCAACGGCGTCACCAATTCACCCTCCCACCGGCCGTGGGAGCTGATCTACGCCCGCCAGGGTTACGGTCAGACCACGTTTCCGATCGCGGATTTCCGGGCGGCAATTGACGCCGTGAAGACCTCCCCGGTCGCCGAAGCGCCCCGGCTGGCCGCCTCCGGCTTTACGCCCGAGGGACGCCTGCGGATCGCGTTCGCAGCCCGCGCCGGCGGGCGTTACCGGGTGGAGACTTCGCCCGACCTGAACGGCTGGAGTCTGGCGACCGAAGTGACTTCCGCAGGCAGCGAGGCGGCCGTCGAACTGGACGCAGGCAGCACCGCCCGCTTCGTGCGGGTCATGCTCCCGTAGCCCGGCGTCAGCTCAGTCCAGCCGGCGCCAGAAGAGATTGGCAATCTCGGCGGGCGCGTTGGGGGCATTGAGCTCGATCGGGCCGGCCGCCGGACCCGGAATGGGCTTGCCCGTGACGAGCGGCTGGCTGTTCAGCTGGGCGTCGAACAGGGAGCCGCGCACCCGCATCCGGACGCGGTTCCATTCGCCGGGCTTGGCTTCGAGCCGGAACCGGTCCGCGGTCGCCAGCAGCGGCGTGAGGTCCTGGCCGCGCAGGCGCGCCAGCTTTGTCCAGTCGCCGGGCGCCAGGGCGTCGGTCCAGCGCCAGTCGAGGATGAACTCGCCGTCACCGACCATTTCCTCGGTGTGGATGCCCACGCCGTTGGTGGGGCTGCCCGTGAGGGTCCAGTCGTTGGGTTTCCACGCGGATGGGCCCGTCGGGGCGACCCAGCCACTGAGATCAAGGCCGTTGTAAAGCGGCCGGAAGTGCTCGTCGGAATTTGCGATCAGCGCGGGCGGCAGGGCGTTCATCGGCGGCAGCTCGCGCAGGCGCACGTTGCGGAACTCCACGGGCGAACCTTCCGATTCGAGACAGATGTAACCCTTCCGCGGCGAAGCATTGGTGCCGGTGGTCACGACCTTGCCGTTCACCGCGAGCGAGATGGCGCCGTTCACGCACTCGATCCGGTAGTGGTTCCATTCCGGCGACGGCTTCACGCGCTTCTCGGTCGGGAACGCCCGGTCGCCGCCGCGGCCGTTGTGCGGGGTCAGCTTCGCTCCATGAATGGGAAAGATGTCGCCGTCGGACGTGAACCAGGCGCCCTCCTGACCGTCGAGCACCTGCACCTCGACGCCGCGGATGAAGGGCTGCCCCTTGGCGGTGAGCGCGTCCGCCCACACGAAGATGCCGGCATTGCCTTTGGGCCGCAGGTGCCGCCACTCCGCCTCGAGGATGAAGTTCTGATACATGCGCTCCGTGCGCAGTTCACCGATCGGCGCGCCGGTGCAAAAGATGACGCCGTTGGTGGCCGTCCAGGTGGTGGCGGCGCAGTTGACGTTCACCCAGCCGGTCAGGTCGCGGCCGTTGAAGAGGGGCCGCAACTCCTCCTCGGCCAAACCCGGGGCGACGAGCAGGCCCAGCCCGGTGAGCCAGCCGCAGAGATGGGAAACACGCATGGCGCGAGCGTGCCGCGCCCACCCGCACCGGGCAACAGCGGTTCCGGCCTACTGGACCGCGTCCGCCACGCAATACAGCGCCGCCTGCGTGCGGAGGAAGATCTGGCCGTCCGAAAACGCGGGCGTGGAGTTCGAGGGTTCGCCGAGCGGGCTGCTCGCGATCAGCTCAAACTTCGGAGCCGCCCGCAGCACCAGCGTGTCGCCGGACTGGTTGGTCACGTAGAGCCGGTCGCCGACGAGCACGGGCGAGCCCCACGTCGCGCTGCTGCCGCCGGTCGCCGGCAGGCGTTCCTCGAACACCATCTTGCCGGTCGCCAGTTCGTAGCACTGGAGGAAACCGTCGGTGACGCACAGGTAGATGTGGCCGTCCCGCACGACGGGCGAACCGATCGTGTGCTTCTTCATCCGCTGCTCGAAGTGCAGCCGCCGGGCCGTGACGTCCCCGTCGCCGCCGGGACGGATGAACACCACGCCGCCGAAGAAGCCGCCGAAGGTGACCAGTGTCCCTTCCCCCAGCGTCGGGGAGGCGTAAACGAGCGGATTCATGCCCGCGGCGGTCCACAGCTCCCGGCCGTCCGCCGGCGCGAAGCCGCGCAGCCGGTTCACGGCCGGCAGCACGATTTCGTCGCGGCCGTTGGCGCTCACCACCAGCGGCGTGCTGAAGGTCCCGATCTGCCCGTTGTTCTTGCCGGCGAATCCGTCGAAGCGCTCCGGCGGCTGCTGCTCCTTCAGGGTCACGCTCCAGCGGCGGGCCCCTGTGCGCTTGTCGAGCGCATGCAGCGCGGAGAATTCGCCCGGACCGTGATAGACGATCACGGAATCGCCGTGGATCACCGGGGAAGACCCCTGCCCCCAGTCGTGACGCTGCTTGCCGAGGTCGGACTGCCACAGCTGTTTTCCGGAAAAGTCGTAGGCCACGATGCCGGCGGACGCGAAACTCGCCACCACCCGTTCGCCGTCCGTCACCGGTGACGCGGCACAGTGGGGATTCGTCTGGTGCCGCGGGTCGGCCTCGTCACGGGTCACGCCCTGCTGCCAGCGCAGTTTGCCGGTCTGCCGGTCGAAGGCCATCACGGTGCGGCGTTTGCCGTCCTGCACCGCCTGGGTCACGAAGACGGAATCGCCCCAGACGATCGGCGAGGAATTGCCCGCCTCCGGCAGCTCGGCCCGCCAACGCACCTTCTCCGTCCGGCTCCAGCGGACCGGGTAGTCCCCGTCCGGCGCGACATTGTTCTGGGCCGGCCCCCGCCAGGACGGCCAGGGAGCCGCCAGGGCGGAAAACGCGGCTAGGCCGAAAACCGACCAGACGAACGGGCGGGAGTTCATGCCGGGGACGCTAGCCGGCGGCTTCCGTCTGCCAAGTCATGACACCCAGAAACCGCTCGCGGAAACCCCGGCCGGCTGTTACCTGTCTGCCCCATCGATATGACCACGTTGGCCCACATCGGCAGTCGCCTTGCCTGGCTGGCATTTCTCGGAACCACCGCGGCTTCCTTGGCCCAGACTCCGCCACCGCCGCCCCCGGTCCAGATCCGGCCCGCGGCCAGCGCGCCGGCGGTGACGACGAACTCCTACACGGTGAACGTCCCGGTCAGCGGCCCGATCAAACCCGCGGTCAAAAATGATCCCAACGCCCTCAAGTTTGACGCCGCCACCAAATCGGTTGAGCTCAAGCAGGGCGAAACCAAGGGGCTGTTCAAGTTCGCGCTGACCAATGTCGCCAAGGAGGCGGTGACCATCACCAGCCTGCACACGAGCTGCGGCTGCACCGCCGGCAAACTGCCGAGCACGCCGTGGATCCTGCAGCCGGGCGATTCCGGCACGGTGGACTTCACCATGGACATGACCGGCAAGTTCGGAAAGGTCACCAAGACGGCAACGCTCGCGACCTCCGCCGGTCCGTTCATCCTGTCGCTCACTTCGGTCGCACCGCCGCCGGATCCCACGGTCATGCGGGCCGGCGACCGCACCCGCAACCTCCAGGTCGCCGCCGCCGACCGTCAGGCGGTCTTCCGCAACGACTGCGCCACCTGCCACGTCCATCCGGCCACCGGCAAGACCGGCAAGGTGCTCTTCGACGCCGCCTGCGGCATCTGCCACGACGCCGAGCACCGCGCCTCCATGGTTCCCATCCTGCGCGATCCCAAACGGGCCACCGACGCGAATTACTGGACCAAGTGGATCAGCGAAGGCCGCGAAGGCAGCCTGATGCCCGCATTCGCCCTGAATCGCGGCGGCATCCTGACGGAGGAACAGATCCAGTCGCTGGTCAGCTACCTCGAAGGCGACTTCAAGAAAGAGCCCGTGAAGGGTCCGGCAACAGCGGTCCCGACCCCGACCAAGGCGGGCACCTCGGCCGCCTTTACTCCGCCGCCGGCCAAGTGATGGCAGCGGGGCGGTTCATCACCTTTGAGGGCGGCGAGGCGTGCGGCAAGAGCACGCAAATCCAAAAGCTCGCGGAGCGCCTGCGTTGCGAAGGTCGGACCGTGAGGCTGCTGCGTGAACCCGGCGGCACCCCGCTCGGGGAGAAGATCCGGCACCTCCTGAAGCACGACCCGGACGGCCGCGGCATGGCCTCCGAAACGGAACTGCTCCTCATGAACGCCAGCCGCGCCGAACTGGTGCGGCAGGTCATCCGCCCCGCCCTCGCCGCGGGCGAGGTCGTCCTGTGCGACCGCTTCTACGACTCGACCACCGCCTACCAGGCGCACGGTCGCCAGCTGGATGCCGCGGCCGTTCAGGCGGTCATCGCGTTCGCCGTGGGACCGACGCGGCCCGACCTCACCCTGCTGTTCCGCCTGCCCCGCGCCGAGGCGTTGCGCCGCCTCAGCCATCGTCAGGCGACGACGCTGCCGGCGGAGGACCGGTTCGAGGCGGAAAAGGAAGCCTTCTTCGAACGCGTCGAGGCCGGCTACGCCGCCGTCGCCACGGCGGAACCGGCGCGGATCCAGACAGTCAACGCCGCCGACACCGTCGAGGCGGTCGCGGAAGTGGTCTGGGCCCGCGTCGCCCGCGTGCTGGCTTGACGCGCCTTCACGGCAGCCGCTGCCACGCGTCCATCCGCGGATTCGCCGACACCTTCCGCTGGCCATTCGGCAGGAACACCTCGACCCGCTGCGGGTGGGCCGTGCCGAGCCCGAAATGAAGGCGCGAGGGATTCTGCGAACGGAACGAATCGCCCTGAGTCAGCCAGCGGACCTGCCTGCCTTGGTCCGTGGCAACCTCGACCCGGGCCCCAAGATCGACGGCCTCCAGCTCGACTCCGAGCCAGTGGCGCCCGGCCGGCGGAAGTTCGTTGCGATAAACCAGCAGCCGTTGCCGCAAGGTCGGAAACTGCTCGAACGTGGTCACCGCGAAGTCCAGCCGGCCGTCGTGATCGAAGTCGTCCGCCACGAGGTTCCGGCTGTCGGCGGCATCCGCCACGCCCAGCAGCCAGGCCGCTTCGCGCCAGCCGCCCGCGGTGTCCGACAGCACCAGCCGGTTCGCCTGCCAGCCGCCGTAGCTCCCCTGCTCCGCTTTCCGGCGCCCAGCCGCATTGCGGAAGAACAGCTCCGCGAGGGGCGAGTTCGTCGAACCGGCGATGAAGCCGTCGTGCAGCCAGAACTGCCGCTCGTAGTCGCGCGTGCTGGCGAAGGTTTCGTGACCATTGGCCACCGCCAGATCGGCGCGCGCGTCGTTGTTGAAGTCGGCCCACGCGCAACCCCATGACCAGCCGGTGCGCTGCCAGGCGGCAGCGAGCGCCGAATCGGCGCCCTGCCAGCCGATGGGGCCGGAGACCAGCAGCCGGTTGCCGTGAACCATCGCCGCCCGCTGCGCGAGTCCCGCCCGGCCCCGGCCCGGGAGCTCCCGATCAAGCCGCAGCGCGTTCAGCCGTTCGGCGACCGGCGAATCCATGCCGAGCATCAGCAGATCCGGCCGCGCGTCGCCGTTCACGTCGCCGAACGCATGCGCCATCCCGAACGCATGCCGCGCCAGTCCCAGCGAGGCGGTGGCGTCGGTGAATTTGCCCCGGCCGTCGTTGAGGAACACGTCCACGCCAGCGAAATCGCTGATGTTCACCAGGTCCAGATCGCTGTCGCCGTCGAGGTCCAGCAGCGACGCGCTATAACTGCGCCGGCGTGCCTTCGCCCCCAATCCGGATTCCGCCGTGGCGTCGCGGAACCGGCCGCCGCCTTCGTTGAGCAGCAGATGGCTTGTGAAACCGTCGTTCGCATCGAACCAGGGCGTCGGAAACTGCCCGCCCTGATACGGCAGCTTGTATTGGATCAGCCACGCGTCAGGGTCGCCGTCGCCATCCACATCGCCCACCGCAAAGGATTGCGGATGTTTCAGCGGCTGCGGCGAAGTCCAGGCAGCCTGGATCGGCAATGCAATCCGTCCCACCGGGTCCAGCGGCGCGATGAAGAATCCGCCGGCCGCGGCCAGCCAAAGCTCCGGCCGGCCATTCCGATCCCCATCGACCAAGGCGGCCGCCCAGACGCGCTCGGCCGGCAGGCCCGGATACGCCTCCGCGGCCCACGCCCGTCCGGTCGCGGCGGGCACGTTTCGCCAGAGACGACCGGCCCCGACCAGCAGCAGGTCCGTGAATCCGTCACCATCCAGGTCCGACGCCAGCAGCGGATCGGTGAAGACCGTATGGCGCGGCACCGGAATCTCGTCCGCGAGTCCCGCGGAAAACGGCGGCGGTCCGGCCCGGTTCCCCGTCTCGCTCGAAAGGATCTCGACCTCGGTCGGGCTGGGTTCGCCCAGCGCATTGGTCGCCCAACCCACTTCCAGCCGGGCCCGGATCACGCGGCGCTCCCCGGCCGGCTCCCGCTCCAGGTGCGCGATGACCTCGATGGTCGCGAGGGCGGCCTGGCCGGCCGCGGCGGGTCGATACGACGGCACCCGCCAATGCGAATGCGCGAGCTTCCAACCGGCCTGCCGGAACGATTCCAGTTCGCGGCGCCAGTCCGCGGGACTCCACTCGGTCAACGGCGCTCCGGACCGGTTTTCCCAGCGGATTCCCGCCTCGCCCGCCGCCTCCGTCGGTGACGCCGGCAAGCGGACCCGGCGCAGGGGCAACTCGGCCAGGATGGTTCCGAAATCCGCCTCGCGGTTCAGACGGTCCCAGAGCGCGAACACCCAGTCCTCCACCCGTTCCGCTTCCAACTCGGTCGCCCATTCGCGCTGAACAAAGGCGTTCTCGGCCGCCTCCAGCTTCAGGAATTCGTCCACCAGCGCGGCCTGGCGGGCGTCCAGCTTGCCGGCAACCGCCGGCGACCGCGCCGGGCGAAGCCACCACACCGCGAGCAACGTCACCAGGACGATGCCCAACGCGAGGCGGCGAAGTCTTGCGGGGTCCATGCGGCGCCCCAGAGATGCCCGCAGACGGCTGCGGGACGCAAGGAGGCGCATCGCCCACCGTGCCGGCACTCTCGCCCGGTCCGCATTCATCGGAGTCGCCTCGCCGTCCCCGGCGGGACGTCGGAGGGCGTCCTGCGCCAACGCTTCGCCCCGGCGGCGCGACTAGCCCGGCGCCGTGATGGGGGTCTTCGGTCAGTCGCGGCGCAGACGGAAAAACCGAGTGTCCGCGTCCGTGCTGAGGTCCACCTCTCCGGTGCCGTTGAGCGGCTGCCAGGCTCCGCCCAACACGTCCGCCGCTTCGAGCACGGCACCGGCCGGAACGGTGAAGCGCAGGGTGCCCGGCACTGGCTGGACGTATTGCAGCAGCAGCGGTTCCTCGTCCACGGCGCCGACATTGGCGTAGAACGCCCGGGCACCGGTCTGGTCGAGGGCTCCGACCACCACCCGGTCGCCGCCCGCGCCGGCCACAAACAGCAGGGTCACCGGCCGGGCGTCGAGCTTGGTCGCCATCAGGACGGGTTCGATGCCGGCCGCGCTGGCGGCGAACACGGCTTGGCGGACCCCGGTCGGCAGGTTCAGGCTGCCGGCGAGGAACACCCGGCCGCCAGCCACCGTCAGGAAGCTGGACTGGATCGTCTGCACCGTGCCGCCGCCGTTGACCGCCATGCCCGGACCGGCAATCCGCCGCAGTTCGCCCGCACGCCACTCGAGCACCTGGCGGGCAAAGCCGGGGTTGAACACGGTGAGATAGACCGAACCGCCGGCCGCAGTGGCGGAGCCGAACGAACGCACCGTGTCCGTCGTGCCGGGAATCCCGTCGCCACGCGCAAGCAACCGGGCCACCTCCCCGGCCGAATTCACGCGGAGCGCGACCTGCTGCTGGAGACCGGCGGTGGACGCCACAAAGGACACGGTGTCCCCGTCAAAGGCGAGGCTCTGGAACTGGATCGCCGCCGTGCCCACCACCGGCAGATTCTGCGTGCTGCTGACGATGCGAGTCAGCCCGTCCGCGGTGGTGCGATACAGCGCCGATTCCGTGCCGATCTTGGTGGCGAAGACGATCTGTCCATCGGCCTGCACGGCGCCGTAGAAGATGTTCGGGAACGTGTTCTCGCCGAACCCGGGGGCCAACATCGTGGTGTCCGCGATCACTTCGAGCGCGCCGTCGTTGACGCGGTAAAGCCCAACCGGCTTGGCGAAGCCGTTGATCAACTGGTAACCCGCCACCGCCAGCGGTTCGTCGGGCGCGGCGTCCAGCAACGTGAACCCTTCCGCCTCGCCCAGCCCGTTCGGCAAGACCGCGCCGGCCCCGAGCAGGCGGGTCAGCGTCCCGTTGTCCCAGGCAAAGATTCCCGCCCGCGGACTGCCCGCCGGACCGCCGGCAAAGAGCAGCCGGCCGTTTGCCACCCGGTAGGCGGACTCGCCGACGGGCGACGGATCAAAGGGAGTTTCGGTTCCCGGCACCGGCGTCGTCGGAGTCAGCACGGCGGCGAACCGCCCGCCTTGGAACACCGGATTCGGGGCGGCGGGGTTGACGGTCACCACGGCCTCGGCGCTGGTTACCTGCCCCCAGGCATTGCTGACCGTCACCCGGTAGCGGCCCGCGTCGGCAGCGGTCGCGGCCGTGCGCACGAACATTCCAAGCACCGGCGAGTCGCTGGTCGCCGGGGCGTCGTCTTTCGTCCAGAAGTAACCCACTGGTTGCCCGCCGACCGCCGTGACCCGCAGCAGCAGTTGGTCGCCCGCCTCCAGGGTGATGTTTTCCGGATCGGCTGTGATCTGGGGCGGAGCCTCGACGTTGAGGAAGAAGTTGGCCGAGGTCGCCGTGCCGAGCGCATTGGTGACCTGCACATCATAGTAGCCGGCATCCGTGGCGCCGACCGATTCAAGCAGCAGCGTGTCGGTGGTGGAGCGCACCACCAAGCCGGTCGGGCTGCTCCATTGCCAAAAGTAGGCCAGCGGGGCATCGCCCAGGGCCGTCACGCGCAGTTCAACCCGCGCGCCGGGTGCAACCGACATGTTGGTGGGTGACGCCACGATCACCGGCACGGCCGGTTGGGCGAGGTTGGCGACCAGCCGGCGGTTCTTGAAGCTGTCCGAAACATTCAGGACGACGGTGTCACCCGCCACATCCTGCAGGACCAGCGCGGCCGGGCGCAGGCCGCCCAAGTTGTTCACGCCGGGTGGTATGACGGTCTGAAGACCCGCGCCATCAACAAGGTAAAGTCCCGGCCCCCGGGCCGTCAGGGCGGGGAAAAACACGCGGTCCCCCGCCACCGCCAGGCCGAACTGGCCCAGGTTCTGGAGCGCGTCCGTCTCCGCGGTGAGTCCGCCGTCCCGGGCCAGCACCGTGAGGTTTCCGTTCTCGGCCTTCAGCAGCCGCGTGACGTTGGCCGTGTCGTAGGCGAAGAAGTAAACGGCCCCGTCCGCGACAAACGGCGGGCTGATGAAACCGTCCATCGTGCCGCCGTCCGGAAACGGATCGCCGGTATGCGCCAACCGCCGGACCGAACCGCCATCGGCCTGGGCGAACACGCCTTCCTGTTCGGCAAACGGCCCTTTGGCAGCCCAGAAGGCGACCAGGTCGCCGTCGAAGCCCAGCTGGCTGCTGAAGGCATCCGGCACACCCAGGTCCGGCAGCTCCGTGGCGGTGTCGGCGACCTTTTCCAAAACCCCGGATTTCACGCGGTAAACACCCCGAAAGTCGTCGGCGCCGATGGCCGGGCGGTGCGCGGCGATGACGGCGAGGGAGCCGCCCACCCAGTTCGGTTCCCCCAGCACGTTCGCCGGTTTGCCGCCGGAGGCCGGCAGATCGCTGCCGCTCGCCAGCAGCACGGTCACATTCGTGCCGTCGGTGCGCAGGAGCGCGTCGGCCCGCAGATTGCCGGCGGCGATCACCAGGTCGTTGCCCGTGCCGGTGCCCCGGGCAAAACCATCGTGAAAGAACTGGAGGCTTCCGGCCGGACTGGTCGTTCCCGGCGCGGCCACGGCGCCCAGCGGACCACCCCGTCCCCGGAAGGCGCCGCTGGCGTTGATGCCGGACAGGGGCGCAAACACCACCGCATCGCCGACGACCTGCGCCCGGCCAAAACCGGAGATGAATCCGGCCACGGGATCATTGGCGTTGGCGCGGGAGATGAGGACGAAGGGACGACCCGCGTAGGTCGGCACGGTCTGGGCCTGTGCGGACCAGCCGGCCAGCCACGCCAGGGCCACGAGGCCGCCACGCCAAGCGGTTGTCATTCGATGGGCAAACGAAGCGCTCATGATTCTCCAGCCTATCCTCTGAACCGAGCCGCCGACAACCCCGGACATAGGTTGGCCGTGAGGGCAAATTCCGGCCCGGCCCCGGTGCAAGCTGGCTGGCCCGGCACCAGAAAATCGGCCACGCTGCCGCCGTGCCGCTTGACCTCAACTGCGACCTGGGCGAAGGCGAATCGCCGGCCCGGATGCGCGCGCTCATGCGCTGGGCGACCAGCGTGAACGTCGCCTGCGGCGGCCATGCGGGCGATGCCGTCACGATGGAGCGTTGCGTGCGGCTGGCGAAATCCCTCGGCACCCGGATCGGGGCGCATCCCGGAGTCGCCGGGTCCTTCGGACGCGGCGAAATCCAACTCGGCGTCACCGAACTGCAGTCACTGCTGCTCGCCCAGGTCGGCGCGTTGCACCGGCTCACCGAGGTCCATCCCGTGCGGTTGCACCATGTGAAGCTGCATGGCGCCCTGTATCACGCGGTCGAACACGATGCCCGGTTGGGGCGCTGCTACGTCGAGACGATGGCCCGGTGGTTTCGCGGACTGCCCATCTATGTGCTCGCCGGCGGACGGATTGCCGCGCTCGGCCGGCAACTCGGCGTGAAGGTCTGGGAGGAAGTCTTTCTCGACCGCGGTTACCGGGCGGACGGAACGCTCCTGCCCCGCGGCGAACCGGGCGCGCTGTTGACCCGTCCTGCGGAGATCACCGCCCGCCTGCGCAGTCTGCGCCAGCGGGGCGGCTGGCCGGCGCACGACGGAACCTGGCTGGCCCTGCGGCCACGAACCCTGTGCCTGCACGGCGACACACCGGGTGCCTTGGCGTTGCTGCGCGCCGCCCGGCGGGAACTCACCTCAGGAAGCTGAAGCCATTCCGTTGCCACCTGACGAAATCCGCAGCTAGCTTTGCCCCATGATGCTGGAAGACTCGTTGGGGGACATCCTGCGCAAGGCGCGGACCTCG
The DNA here is from genome assembly GCA_903910585.1 of uncultured Verrucomicrobiota bacterium. Taxonomy (GTDB): domain Bacteria; phylum Verrucomicrobiota; class Verrucomicrobiia; order Limisphaerales; family UBA9464; genus CAIWAH01. The sequence goes on along the minus strand of CAIWAH010000165.1, from coordinate 306 downwards.
ACCCACACTTCCGCCGAGCAGGCAGCCGTTCTGGCGGGCCTTTCGGCGGCGGATTACGCGGTGGCCGAGGACACCGGCAAGCTGCCTGCCGAAATGCGTCTGCCCGAGCTCTGCCGGCACCTCACGCTGCATCCCGACAAGTTTGCCCGCCTCGCGCAGGGCTGGCTGCCGGCGGATGTCGGCGCGGACCGCTGGAACGGCTTCCGCATGATCACCACGGCCGGCGACGGCATGACGGTGAATGCGTTCCTGGTCTGGGATCCGGTCACCCGCGACGCGGCGTTGTTCGACACTGGCTTCGACGCC
>CAIWAH010000164.1 GCA_903910585.1 uncultured Verrucomicrobiota bacterium | reverse complement strand
GGCAAGCCCGGCGCCGGCCTCGTCATCAAGGACAGCATCGCCGACATCACGCTCCAGCAGGTCCTCACGCGCCCGACGGATTTCGACGTGATCGCCACGCTGAACCTGAACGGCGACTACCTTAGCGACGCCCTGGCGGCGCAGGTCGGCGGCATCGGCATCGCGCCCGGTGGCAACATCAACTACATCACCGGCCACGCCATCTTCGAGGCCACGCACGGCACGGCGCCGAAGTATGCGAACAAGGATGTCGTGAACCCCGGCTCCGTGGTGCTCTCCGGCGAGATGATGCTCCGTCACCTCGGCTGGACTGAGGCGGCCGACCTCATCCTGAAGGGCCTCAACGGCGCCATCGGCTCGAAGAAGGTGACCTACGACTTCGCGCGCCTAATGGAAGGCGCCACCGAGATCAAGTGCTCCGCCTTCGGCGACAACATGATCGCGCACATGTGATCCGGTCTCTGCGGAAGTGACTCCGCCAGGGCAAAACGGCGGCTCCCTCATCGGAGCCGCCGTTTCCTTTTGGGCGCCACTGATGGCGGACGACAGCCTGACGATTCGCGAGCGCTCAGCGGGTTCCTTCGCTCAGTAACTGCCGAACGCGTAAACGCCCGGCCCGTTGGTGGAACTGAAGACCTGAAGCGAACCGCCTTGACCAGTGCCCGCCGGGGTCCGGTGGCAGGTCCAGTTGGAATGGGCGGGCCGGGGAAACCCGGCCGGGACGATCCGGTTGAGAAGAAGCGCCAGATCAGCCTCGGAGTGATCCCGTTCGAGGCGGCGGGAGGAGATGAGGTGGGCCACCACCGAACGGTTGCCTTCGAAGTAAACCTGCCCGCTACCCCCCACCGGACCGAACAGCAGCCGGGTTTGCAGATTGGAAATGCCCGCGGGCAACGGAATGCCGGTCACCGCTCGGAACTGATTCTCCGGTGTGCCCCGCCTCAATGCCAACCGGCAAAAGCCCAGCGCCAGCAGGCTGAAGAGGACGGGAGCCGCCGTCCGCCGCACCCGTCGGAGCCCTGCATTCACGGAGGCAATCCCGGGCAACAGCCAGTGAAGCAGGAACAAAGGCAGACCAAGCACCACCGCCGGCAGCGTGGCTAAGAGGGCGTAGCCGCTGTGGCCGTCGGCCCAGACGGCGACGGCCAGCAAGGCGAGGCCGCAGAATAGGCCTTCGATGAACAGGCGGCGACTCATGGTTGGAAGGCGTGGTGACGCGATGTTTTCGGATAAAGTGGATTCTGTGTCACTGGTGTCCCATTGCCGATACAGTTGAGCAGACTCAGGTGAATCTCGTTTCGAGGGAGCCCTTGAGATGTCGACCGCTGAATCGCAATGGCATGTTAAGAGAATTGGTGGGGAGAAACTCGGAACGCAGTGCTGTCGAAGTGACAGCAGGTGGTCGGTTCACTGAATCATACTCCCAAAACCGTCGATCCCCATTTCGCGCTCGATCCGGCGAATGGTTTCCAAGGCGGCTTGCGCCCGATTTCTACGCTCCTGCGCTCCTGCATCCGACCCTTGGGGAACTTCCAGTTCGCGCAACGCCGCGGAGTATTCCGCGTTGTGCAGGAGGGCAACAGGCCCCTCGAACGATTTGATCAGACTTATCAGGGGTTCCCTGGTTGCCTCATGACCATCAACAGGACTGCGGACGGTGACGTATTCCCAACCCGGATTGTAATCGGCTGTCACCCGAGGGTTCCAGTTTTTCAGTCGGTTCACGATCCTGCCCAAGACTTCCGGATTCCGCATCACAACTGGATTGATCGCGGATCCGAGGCTTTGCCGCAACGCCCCCAACAACACGGCTGGATCATTGCCGCTGTCCGGTTCAAGTGGCGGAAAAACCGCCCTGTCAAAAGCGCCGCGAAAACGAGCGGCAAAAAACAGAAACCCAGCATCTTCTGCCCGCTGGGAATTGAGCGCGATACGCGCTGCAAAGTAGAGATTGACGGCATTGACGGTCTCGGGATGAGCGATAACCCGTTCGCAAGCGTGAAACGCCTGCTGATTTGTTGCGGTCAGTTGAAGGGAGAGCGGATGATTTTCGGGAGCCAAGCCATTGGGCTTGGAATTGCACCCAGATCCAAATAGCGCTGCCGCTGCGCATAGGACCATCAGTTCGATCCGGAATTGATGCACCTTCAAGACTGCCAGCGTCCTTGAGATCGACTTCATATCGGAGAATTCGGTGGCTTCGAGGTTCTTCCGTCGAGACGGAGCTATTCACTCCCACTCGCACAGCCCCTCCACATACGCCGCTGAGCCGTCCCGGAGCCAGCCGTCGAGTTCGGTTTGGTCCTTGATTGGATACGACGACTTCAACGACTTCGGTGCCGCAATGTTCAATGTGAAAAATCTCGTTCCGCGTAAACGATGCCGGATTTCTGGTCGATCCAGACGTGACCAACTCCGTAGTCCGCCCAAGTCTTGCTCCGATCAATCGTGAACTCTTCAAAAGCGAGCGGCACACGAGCGCGCTTCCACCATGCCGGAGCGTTGGGGCCACCGTCTCCTGGCGCTCTAGCCGGCCATTCGCCCGCCTTGACTGGCCTCACCCCATCCAGGTTTCGAATCTGGGATAACGTGGCTTCAGTGCAGGAAAAACCGATCCAACGAACATAGCTGTCTCTCAGGAAAAACCAGCTGCTGACGATGTTGGTTACGCCTTGGGGAGGATCGACTCCAAAGACCTCTTTGAACGCGGCGTCTTTCGACTGTTTGTCCTTGGCATCACCTGAGCCCCAGCAACCGGCCACCAACTGAGAGATCAAAATGCTCAACGCGAGAGCGCATCGCATGCCGCCTTTCCTCTGGCGGTAACCGGTGGCCTGAAAGTCATGGAGCATGGGCTGTATGCGGGTTGGGTGTTCCAGTTTGTGGGCGAGAACGTCAATGGGCTAACCGCGCTCAACTCCACTCGCACAGCCCCTCCACAAACGCCGCCGAGCCGTCGCGGAGCCAGCCGTCGAGCTGGGCCTGGTCCTTGAGCTGTTGGCCGCGCAGGCGGGGGACGACGACGAACTTGGTGTTGATCTCCGGCAGGGCCGTCAGGTCGCTCCAGAGCTTCTCGAACTGGGCGACGGGGAAGACGTCTTCCTGGCCGTGGCCCCAACGCTTCTTCACGTCCTTCACGGTGACGTAGGTTGGCAGCTTCGCGGCCAGGGCGCGGATGGCGGCGGTGATCTTGGCGTCGGCCTCTTCCTGTAGCCGCCGACGTGAGGAGGCGGATTCGCCGGATTCCACCTCGTGACCTCGGTGGCTACGCACGATGTCCTCCCGCGTCAGCCCCATCGCAGAGAGGAACTGGTCGAGGTCGATCCACGTGGTCATCGAGTTGTAGTAGCTCAGCCGGAACTCGTCCTCTTCGCGCGGCATGGCGAGGCCTTCCACCAGACGCGGACGTCCGTTGACGCGGGCCAAGCCGCCGCCGCGGTCTTCCAGCCGGCGGGTGATGACCTCGAAGGTCAGGCAGGCGCCGCTCTGGATGTGTTGGCCGAGCAACGCCGCGTCGGCACTGGCGCCGAGCGTGTCGATGTTGTGGAGCATCAACCAACGGAGCTGCGGACGTTCCGTGAGCAGCTTCGCGAGCACGCCGTTGCGGAGCAGGTTCGGCAGCTCGTAGAAGTGGCCGACCGGGTGGAGGCACTGGAGCGGGACGTTGTCCGTGTAGTCGCTGCCTTCGCCGGTGGTTTTGGCCCAGTTCATCAGGGCCGAGCGCAAGCTCTCGCGGACCTTCTGCTGCTGCACGTCGAGCACTTGCTGGGGCATTTCCTCCCACTGGAACCGCAGATCTCGCACGTTGGGAATCATCCGCAATCCGACGCTCTTGCCCTGGGAAAGATGCAGCGGGCCTTCGTAGCCGTAGTGCTTCATCCGTTCCAGGAACGCGGCGGTCGGTCCCTGCGTGAGGTAGCTGGTGGTGAAGACGTGGGGAATCGTCGCGCCGTAGGTCCGGCCGGCTTTGCGCGACTTGGCCAGGTGCGTCTCGATGAAGGTGCGATGGCGTCCGCCGAGCTTGGCGTAGGGATGGAGCGCCTTGCAGGTGCCGGCCCCGCCGGTCCAGCGCGAGCCCGCGCCGGCGGCGAGGGTAATGACGGCGAATTCGCCGTTCTTCAGCGCCTGTTCGCCCAACGATTGCACGGAGACGGCTGCGGGCTTCGACCAGAAGTCGTTCACATCCTCGTCCTTCACGTCCTCGATGCGGGTGTCGGCCCGGAGACGGTTTTGAACGAGTCCGATGCGGCCTTCTCTCAGGTCGGATCGGATCTGCTCGTGCTGGGCGCGGTCGAAGCCATTTTGCTCCAGCAGATCGTGAAGCGATGCGCCGTCGGTCTTGCCGGATTTGCCGCGCGGCATAAGGGCGTCGAACAGCGTCTGGACCATGCCGCGCAGCTCGGGCTTGGTGCGGCAGGCGGCGCCGAACTTGTCGAGTTCCGTGCGGCGGCTGGCGGGCAGCTCGGAGCGGTCGGTGCGGAGAAGTTTGGGCAGGACGAGCGCGTAGTAGCCGGACGGCATGAGGGCGTCGTCGGCGGTCAGGAGCGTGGCGAAGGTGCCGTTTTCGTTGATGGCGTAGTCGAAGACGACGGGGTCCATCGCGAAGGGCAGCGAGGCGCTCAGCTCGCGCTTGGTCTCGAGCATGATCTGCTGGAGACGCGCCTGGGCTTCGAGCTTGCGGTGCGGTGCGAAGATGAACCCCATGCCGCCGCCGGACATGCCGCCAAGCATCCAGAAGCCCCAGAAGTCGCCACCGAACTCGGCCTCGCACTTCGCGATGAGCTGTTCAGTGAAGTAGTTCGACGCCCAGGGAATGATGGCCTGGAGCGGTTGGCGGAAGTTGCGCGTGGTGGCCGCGCCGAGGGCCTTGATGTCGCCCCTCTTCAGGGCGGAGATCACTTCGTCCAACACGCTGAGCGCGTCCTGGCGTCCGGCCCATTCGGCGCTGGAGCGGAGCAGGTATTTCTCCGTCACCATTTCGAGGATGGGGCCGACGTTCTGGGCCATGCCGCCGTGGACAACGACGAGGGAATCCATCAGCGCCTTGCGCGCGGACTCGGGGATTTCGTCGCGGCTGAAGACGTGATGCACGGGCATGAGCCGACCGCGCGAAATGCCGGACTCGGGATCGCCGTCGCCGGAAGGCACGCCGGTGATGAGCTTGATGCCGGGCCAGACGCCGCCGGAGTCCTGCCAACCACCGCCGGAGCCACCAAGCCATTCGCCGAGCAACGCACGAGCGAGGACGAGACGGCGTTCCGATTCTTCCAGCGGACCGGTGAGCGACGCGGCCTGGCCGGTGGCGCGCATGCACACGCTGATGAGGGAGCCGAGCAAGTTGGTGCTGACGGCGAGGCGCGAGCCCTTGGGGATGTCGTTGACGTTGGAAACGATTTCCAGGCCGCGTCCGGGTCCGACGATGCGGGCGAGCAGATCGCCGAGCGACTGGCCGGAACCTTCAATGCCCGGGGGCACAATGCCGGAGGCGATGACGGCGGCCTTGAGCAGACCGAGGTAATCCTTGGCGAAGTCGAACACGTCGCCGAGCGAGCGGATGTCGGCGGTCGCGCCGAGATCGACCGAGGTCAGGCGCAGCACCGGCTCGTCGATGACGCGGAGCGAGGCGTTGACCGGCGGACGCGGAGCGGCGTCGCGGCCGTGGACGCCGAGATCGACGGAGATGTTGATGACTTTGGCGCCCTCGGGGAAATCCATGCCGAGGAAGAAAATGTCGGACCACGCCGAGTGCGTGAGGTCCATGCGCACGGGCGTCTGTTCGCGCAGAATCGGGAAGGTGCCGTCGGCGCAGCGCTGGAGCAGCTCGGGCCGGATGCGGAGCGGCTGGTCGGCCGGATGGCCCATGCGGAACATCCACTGGTTGCCGCGCACCGTGCGGACGCTGCGGCGGACCTGATCGGCCAGCGTCTGGAAGGCGAGCCGGTGATACGACGCAGCCAAGGCGGAGCAGAGACCGTCGCTCGGACCGTGCGCCTGCTGATCGGCGAGGAACGTGTCGATGGCCTCCTCGAAGCGGCGGTGGAGGAGCTGCTCGAAGCCGTGGAAGGGAATCAGGGCAGTAGCCGCCGCGGTGACGAGGCGGATCTCCTCGTCCGGTTCGGTCCGCCTCCTTACGTCGTCGGCTACCAGTTTGGCGGGCAGG
>CAIWAH010000163.1 GCA_903910585.1 uncultured Verrucomicrobiota bacterium | reverse complement strand
GCACGCCGCCGGCGGCACGAGTTTTCCCGCGTGGCTACTGTCCCGGCTGGAAAGGCCGTATGATCCCCTGACGCAGCCCAAGCCCGCCAAGGGCGCCGACGCGGTGGTGATGCTGGGCGGTTCCCACGCTTACTGCCGGCGCGCTCTGACGGCATGGGATGCCGGCGAACCCAGCGATCGGATTCTTGCGGCGATCGAACTGATGCGCGACGGGCAGGCCGGCACCCTGGTGCTGGGCGGTGCGAGTTACAAACTCGACGGGGTGAGGCGGCCCGATTCGGAACCGGTGGTTGCCTGGATGAAGCGGTGGAACATCGCGCCGGCGAACCTGCTGGAACTGGGCATCTGCCGGGATACTCGGGACGAGGCCGAGAAGACCGCGGAATTGGTGCGGCTGCGGGGATGGAAGCGGGTCGTAGTTGTGACCTCAGGCTACCATCTGCGCCGGGCCGAAGGCGTTTTCCTGCGCGCGGGTGTTCCGGTGGAAATGGTCGGTGCCGAGTTCCAGGGGTTGGAGGTGCTGGGCGGTGGATGGTCGGTCAAGCCGGTGCCGGATGCCGAAGGGTTTCGGCTGTTCCGTTACTGGCTCCACGAGGAAATGGGCCTGATCTACTACCGACTCCGCGGCTGGATCTGATGCCGGAAGCCGCCGACGTGCCGCCTCACGATCCGGACAGAAGGTTCCGGGCTGCAGCTTCCGCGGCGGCCAGCACCGTCCTCACCGGCACCCCGGCCTGCACGGCCTTGTCGCGGCAGGCATCGAACTCCGGTGCCACTTGGACCGCCTCGCCATCGAGGCGGCCGATTTTGACCGGCACTTCGCCAAAATCGGTCTTCACCCGGATGAACTCGCGACGCAGTTTCCGCCGTTCGGTCAGCGTGCGGCGCACCCCGAAGGCACTGGTGTGGCGCAGCAGTCGTTCCGTGAACCGGTCGGCATCCGCAGTTTGGCACAGCACCGTCAGCACCACTCCGGGGCGGTTCTTCTTCATCTGGATCGGCGTGTGGAAGACGTCGAGGGCACCGGCCTTGAGGGTCGATTCCACGAAATGGCCCAGCACCTCGCCGCTGACATCGTCGAGATTCGTTTCCAGAACGGCGATGGTGTCGGTTTCCCAGTCGTGTTCGGCGGCGGCTTCGGGCCCCTCGGCGAGAACCGCCCGGAGCACATTGGGCCGCGTGCGGTTGTCGCGGGTGCCCAGTCCGTAGCCGACTTTCCGCGCGACCAGCCCGGACATCGGGACGAACGACTCGGCGAACTCGGCGAGCAGGGCCGCGCCGGTGGGCGTGACGAGTTCGTGGGGTTCCTCGCACTGGCTGACCGGGACGCCGCGGGCGCCGAGAATCTCGAGCGTCGCCGCGGTGGGGACCGGGAACCGGCCATGGGCACAGCGGACCCAGCCGGTGCCTTCCACAACCGGGGCCGCCAGCACGCGGGGTTTCCCGAGAAGTTCCAGGGCCAGGCACGCGCCGACGATGTCCACGATGGAATCGACCGCGCCGACTTCGTGGAAATGCACCTGTTCGGGCGGCACGCCGTGAATCTTTCCTTCGGCGACCGCGATCCGCCGGAACACCGCGAGCGAGCGCTCCTTGACCCAGTCGGACAGCGGACTGGCCTGGATCAGTTGCCGGATGGCGGCAAAGTCCCGGCTGTGGCCATGGTCGTGACCGTGTTCGCCCGAAGCGCCATGGCTGTGCGGGTGGCTGTGAGAATGGTCATGGTCATGGTGGCACCCCTGACCACAGTCCGTGCCCGGCCCGTGGTCGTGGCCGTGCCCGGCCTCCAGATGAACGTCGAACTTGGTGCCTACGATGCTCGACTTCGAGCCGCGGGAGACATGCAGGTGGTAGCCGTCGAGCTGGAGCCGGCGCAGCCCGCGTTCGAGTTCCCGGAAATCCACCCCCAGATCCAGCAGCGCACCGAGAAACATGTCGCCGCTGATGCCGCTGAAGATGTCGAGGTAAAGGGTCTGCATCGCCCGTCGAAGGTGAACGGGAAGCCGCGGTTGGCCAAGTGCTGTGAAGCGCGGTCGGGCGCCGACCGTGCTTCAGCCGCGTTTCAGCTGGTGCATGGTGGCCCGCTTCATCTCGCGTTCCGACTCGCGCTGCTTCAGGTCGTCGCGTTTGTCGTGGTCGGCCTTGCCCTTGCCGACGGCAAGCTGGACCTTGACGCGGTTGCCCTTCCAGTAAAACGACAGCGGCACCAGCGTGTGCCCCTTGATCTGGGACCACTCCAGCAGCTTCTGGATCTCCGGCCGGTTGAGCAGGAGCTTCCGCTTGCCGGTCGGGGCGTGATTGAACTGGTTGCCGTGGGAATACTCGTCGATCCGCGAGTTGTGCAGCCAGACCTCGTCCTTTTCGACCCGGGCGAAGGAATCGTTGATCTGTCCCTTGCCGGCCCGCAGCGCCTTCACCTCGGTGCCATGGAGCACGATGCCCGCCTCGTAGGTGGCCAGGATGTGGTAGTCCCGGCGGGCTTTGTGGTTGGACAGGATGTCGGCCATAAACGGAAACAGCCGGAGAGCGGTGCCCTCCGGCTGCCGAAAAAGGGGTTCCGGCTCAGGCGGCCGCGGCGGCCCGGCGACGGCGCTTCGGCGCCGGGGCAGCCTGCTCGGTGCCCGCTTCGTCCAAGATCTCGACGCCGATCTTTTCCTCGACGATTTCGCGCAGGGCGATGTCGGCGGTGCCCATGGTGGGATCCACGTCCACGAGCGGGCGGGCGATGCCGCCGCCGCCGCTGTTGAGCTGGCGGACCCGGCGGGACACGACGTTCACCAGCACGTGCGGGTTGCCAATCTTTTCGAGGGCTTTGCGACTGAGTTCGACGTTCATGAGAGAGTTTCCCTAACGGAGCGGGGCAAAATAGGGAATGAACCGGTTCCGGCAACCCAATTTTGGGCGTCCGAAGCGGGCGACGGGCGGTCCCTCTCCTGGCGCCGACCCGGTGGATTCCGGAGGCGGAGCGCCGGATGCCTGGAACTTCCGCCGGGGAAAAACCCGTTGACCCGACCCCCTTCGCCGTTAGCCTGCCGCGTCTTTTCACAAAGACGCCAACAGAACGAATACGAACACTATGCCTGTCAAAGTAGCGATCAATGGTTTCGGCCGCATTGGCCGTCTGGTTTTCCGCGCCCTCGTCGAACAGGGCCTCGTCGGCAAGGAGATCGAGGTCGTTGCCGTCGGTGACATCGTCCCGGCCGACAACCTCGCCTACCTGCTCAAATACGACACCGCCCAGGGCCGCTTCTCCGGCACGGTCGGTTCCAAGAAGTCCGCCGCGGACAAGGTCGAGGACGACGTGCTGATCGTGAACGGCAAGGACATCCATGTCGTGTCCGCCAAGTCCCCGGCCGAGCTGCCGTGGGCGAAGTTCGGCGTGGACATCGTGATCGAGTCCACCGGCCTCTTCACCGAAGCGGAGAAGGCCAAGGGCCACCTCACCGCCGGCGCCAAGAAGGTCATCATCTCCGCCCCGGCCAAGGGCGAGGACATCACGGTCGTGATGGGCGTGAACCACGACAAATACGACCCGGCCAAGCACAACATCATCTCCAACGCGAGCTGCACCACGAACTGCCTCGCGCCGCTCGTGCATGTCCTCCTCAAGGAAGGCTTTGGCATCGAGGAAGGCCTGATGACCACCGTGCATGCCTACACCGCCACGCAGAAGACCGTGGACGGCCCCTCCAAGAAGGACTGGAAGGGCGGCCGCACCGCCGCGCAGAACGTCATCCCCAGCACAACCGGTGCGGCGAAGGCGGTCGCGCTCGTCTGCCCCGAGGTGAAGGGCAAGCTCACCGGCATGGCATTCCGTGTGCCCGTGCAGACCGTTTCCGTGGTGGACCTCACGGTGAAGACCGTGAAGGAGACCAGCTACGCCGAGATCTCCGCCGCCATGAAGAAGGCCAGCGAAACCTACCTCGCCGGCGTCCTGAACTGGACCAGCGACGAGGTCGTCAGCAGCGATTTCATCCACGACAAGGCCAGCTCCGTCTTCGACGCCGGCTCCGGCATCGAGCTCAACAACCGCTTCTTCAAGCTGGTGAGCTGGTATGACAACGAGTGGGGCTACAGCAACCGCGTGGGCGACCTCGTGAAGCACATCATCGCCAAGGGCCTGTAAGCCGTTCGCGGGCTTCATTTTTCCGACGGCGGTTCCGGCAACGGGACCGCCGTTTTGTTTGGGCGAATCCGGCCGGATCACCGTGGGCCACGCCCGTTCCGGTCAGCCGCGGAGATCCGGAGACCGCGACCACCAGAGCGCCAGGGCAGCCCAGCCGGCGTAACCGATTCCCTCCGCCAACAGCCACCACAGCGGCAGCCCGGCCGACCAGTCGATGCCAACGAGGATCAGTGCGTGAACTTGGGCGGCCCACGCGAGAAACCGGATCACGGGCCGATGCCGGATCACGTCGCTGGCCAGAAACAGGAGCAGGGCGCCATACAGCGCATAGAGCGCCGACGCGGACCGCGCCAAGTAAATGACGATGGGTGATTCCGGCAGCGCACCAAGGCCGGCAAAGCCGTGTGCCCACTCATGCCACGGGCGCGGCATGAACACCGCCAGCAGGGACAGCAGGTCAAAGATGCCGATCGCCCGCAGCAGCCAGGTGAGTTTCCGCGCGGCCGGTTTCACGGGCGAAAGGGAGCCGGCTAATCCGGGCTGGGGCAAGTCCGGCCGGCCGGTCAGCCGATGAAGGCCTTGTGCAGGGCGCGCATCGCGGATTCGCCCTTCGCGAGCTCGATCACGACGCTGATCTTGATCTCGCTGGTGGAGATCATGCCGATGTTCACGCCTTCCTGGGCGAGCACGTCGAACATCTTCGCTGCTACGCCGGAGTGGCTCTTCATGCCGACGCCGACGATGGACAGCTTGCCGATGGACTCGTCCGTGGCGGCCTCCTTGAAGCCGATCTCCGCCCGGAGCGTGTTGATGACGTTGCTCGCCTTGAGGAGGTCGGGCTTGTCCACGGTGAAGCTGAGGTCCGTCGCGGGCGCGCCGCCGGCGTGGCTGACGTTCTGCACGATCATGTCCACGTTGATCGCCGCATCGGCGAGGGCGCGGAAGATGCGGGCGGCCTTGCCGGGCTGGTCGGGCACGCCGAAAAGCGTGACCTTGGCCTGGTTCTTGTCGAGGGAGACGCCGCGGACCACGACGCCTTCCATGCTGTTGGTTTCCTCTTTCACGATGGTTCCGGGATTCTCGTTAAGGCTGGAGCGGACTTCGAAGACGACGTTGAACTTCTTGGCGAACTCGACCGAGCGGAGCTGCATGACCTTGGCGCCCGAGCCGGCCAGTTCGAGCATCTCGTCGTAGGCGATCTCGGGCAGCTTCTGCGCGGTCGGGACGATCCGCGGGTCGGCCGTGTAAACGCCGTCCACATCCGTATAAATCTGGCAGAGGTCCGCCTTGAGCGCGGCGGCGAGGGCGATCGCCGTCAGGTCACTGCCGCCACGGCCGAGGGTCGTGATGTGCCCGTCGTCGGTCTGGCCCTGGAAGCCGGCGACGATGACCACGTTGCCCGCGTCGAGCAGCTGGTGGACCTGCTTGGGCGTGATGTTCTGGATCTTGGCCTTGGTGTGGACCCCGTCGGTGATGATGCCGGCCTGCGCGCCGGTGAGCGACACGGCGGGAACGCCCACCGAATGGAGCGCGATGGCGGTGAGGGCGATGGTCTGCTGTTCGCCCGTGGCGAGGAGCATGTCCATCTCGCGCTCGGCCGGCAGGGGCACAATGTCCTTCGCCAGCTTGATCAGGCCGTCGGTCACGCCGCTCATGGCGGACACGACGACGACGACCTGGTCGCCCTGCGCGCGGTATTTCGCGACGCGGCGGGCGACGTTCTTGATGCGATCCGTGTTGCCGACGGACGTGCCGCCGAACTTCTGGACAATGAGGGCCATTGCGTTTCGGAAGGCGCGGTTAATGGCCCAAGCGCCCCCGGCAAACAACAAAAAAGCCGGGAACGCCAAGGCATTCCGGCCGGCTCAGCGTCCGTCCCATGGGCGGGCCGGCACGCTGGCGTGGCCTGTCACCGGGGTCGATCAGCCCAGTTTCCAGCCCTTGCGGTAGTCGTGGTGGATGAAGCGGTCGGCTTCGGGCACGCCTTTCGCCCGCAGCTTTTCGGCGTCCCATTCGATGCGCTTGCCGGTGCGGAAGGCGATGTTGCCCAGGATGCCGATCTCGGTGAGCAGGGCGCCGTAGCTGAACGGCGAATTGGTCTTGCCCAGCGCGGCAAACTGCGGCAGCGCGAGGTTTTCGCCCTTGCAGGCCCGGATCCATTCCTCGTGATGCCCCACGGAATCCGCGAGCGACTTCCCGGGCAGGGTGACCTCCTTGAACTTCTCCTCAGGCAGCAGGACATGCCGGCCGTAGTCGGCAAGCAGCATGCCCTTTTCGCCGATGAACAGAGAGCCGCCGCCCCACTTCGTCAGGTCGGGCACACCAGCGATCTGCGGCCGGCCGGCGCCGGAATACCAGTGCATCGTGACCGGCGGCAGATGCCCGCGGCTGCCGAACTGGTAGCGGACGTGCAACCCGGTCGGGGCGCAATGGGCGTCCGGCGCCGGACCATCGGCCTCGATTTCATAGGGCATGCCCAGTTGGAGCGCCCACACGCCGAGGTCCATGTGATGGCAGCAGAAATCCGTGAGGGTGCCGCCGCCGAAATGCCACCAGCGGCGCCAGTTGAAGGGCACAAACTCCTTGCTGAACGGCACCGGCTGGACCGGTCCGATCCACTGCTCGTAATCCAGCGTGGCCGGCACGGGTTCGGCCGCTGGCCACGGTTTGGTTTCCCAGACGCTGCCAGCCCAGTGGTGAACCTCGGTGACGGGGCCGATGACGTTGCCCTGGATCAACTCGACGACCCGACGGTAGTTGCGGGTGGAGTGAATCTGGTTGCCGGTCTGGGTCTGAAGCCCGGATTTGCGCGCCACTTCCTCCATGCGCCGCATCTCGGTGATCGTGTGGGTGAGCGGCTTTTCACAGTAGGTATGGCGGCCGCTTTGCAGGGCCGCGATCGCGATCACGGCGTGCGTGTGGTCCGGCGTGCCGATGACGACGCCATCCAGATCCTTGCGGTCGAGCATCCGGCGGAAGTCCGAATAGGTCGCCGCCTTGGGGAACTTTGCCTTCGCGCCGGCCAGGATGGCCGAATCCACATCGCACAACGCGACGATGTTCTCGCCGGCCACGCCCGCGAGGTCTTCACCGCCGCGTCCGCCCACGCCGACGACACCGAGATTCAGCTTTTCGTTCGGCGAGACCTTGCGGGCGCCGAAAAGCGCGTAGGGCTTGAGCGCAAGCGCGGTGGTGGCGGCGGCCGAGGCTCCAAGGAAGCGGCGACGGGAAAGTGGCAGGGAGGACATGTTGGCGGCAGCGTGCCAGTGGCGCCCGGATGAAGGAAAGCCCGGTTCCGGGGAACGCCAGGACCGCTCTGGCCTCGAATCCGCCTTCCGGGAAGCGCCCTCACAAACGGCACGGAACACTTCCCCCTTTTCCCGCCGCGGTTCCGCGGTAGCGTCGGCCCACGCAATGAGCACGACGACCGCGCCCGCTTCTCCGACGCAATTCGCCTCGCCGACCATGCCCGATGATCAGGGCCGGTTCGGGCAGTTTGGCGGCCGTTACGTGCCGGAGACGCTCTGGTATCCGCTCCAGCAGCTGGAGGCGGAATACTTCCGTGCGCAGCAGGACCCGGAGTTCCAGCGCGAACTCAGCTACTATCTGCGAGAATTCGTCGGCCGGCCCACGCCGCTCTACTTCGCCGAACGCCTGACCAAGGAACTCGGCGGCGCGAAGATTTACCTCAAGCGCGAGGACCTGCTCCACACCGGCGCGCACAAGATCAACAACGCGCTCGGCCAGGCCCTCATCGCCAAACGCATGGGCAAGACCCGCGTCATCGCCGAGACCGGCGCCGGCCAGCATGGCGTCGCCACCGCGACCGTGGCGGCGATGTTCGGGCTCAAGTGCGTCATCTACATGGGCGCCGTGGACTGCGAACGCCAGGCCCTGAACGTCTATCGCATGAAGATGCTGGGCGCCGACGTGGTGCCCGTTCATGCCGGCCAGAAGACGCTCAAGGAAGCCGTCAACGAGGCCATGCGCGACTGGGTGACCAACGTCCGCAGCACCCACTACATCCTCGGCACCGCCTACGGCGCGCATCCGTATCCGGTCATGGTCCGCAATTTCCACCGCGTCATCGGTGACGAAGCCCGGGCGCAAATCCTCGAAAAGGAAGGCCGGCTGCCCGACCTGCTGCTCGCGTGTGTCGGCGGCGGCTCGAACGCCATCGGGCTGTTCTACCCGTTCCTCAACGACCCGACGGTGAAGATGTGCGGCGTCGAGGCCGGCGGCCACGGCATCCTGCCGGAACAGCACGCGGCCCGCTTCCACGGCGGCTCGCTCGGCGTCTTGCAAGGCACCCGCAGCTACATCCTCCAGGACGAGGTTGGCCAGATCCAGCTCACCCACAGCGTCAGCGCCGGCCTGGACTACGCCGCCGTCGGCCCCGAACACGCCTGGCTGCACGATGTCGGCCGCGTGGAATACAGCTACGCCACCGACGAGGAGGCGCTGGGCGCGTTCATGAAGCTGGCTCGCCTCGAAGGCATCATCCCGGCGCTGGAAAGCAGCCACGCCGTCGCCGAATGCCTCAAGCGCGCCCCGAAGATGTCGGCGGACAGCCTCATCATCGTGAACCTCTCCGGCCGCGGTGACAAAGACGTGGCCCAGGTCGCGCCGAAGGTCGGGCTGGAGATGCCGAAGTGAGTGCCGATCCAAACATCCCACCGCCGAAAGCGGAGCCGCCGGTGACTTATGGTGACGGGATTGGCTTGGGACTGCTGGTTGTGGTGGTCGCAGACGCAGTGTTTGTCTTGTCGGATTGCGGCAGTCTGGAGTTCTGGCCCGATGCATTGTTTGTCGCCCTGATTGGCCTCGCCTTAAGCATGGTATTTTTGCTGCCCGGCTATCTACTTCTGGCAGGCATCACCACCCTGATTCTCCGGAGGACTCACGCCTCACCCGTGGTTCGACGCCGCTGGCGACTGGGGCCGCCCCTCCTGCTCCTTTTGCTGGCGACCGGGTATCACTTCAACCGACTGCGGCCGACGGTGGGCTTCCGCTCCGCGACCGGTGCGGAGGCGCCAGCATCCCTGCGCCGGTTCCACTACGCGTATGGTCATGGCCTGATGTGGAACCGACATGTGGCGTGGTTCGAGGTGGCTCCAGCCGACCTGAAGTCATTTGTGCAGGACAAGGGACTAACCCTTACCAATGACGTTGATCTTCATCGGTTGCTGAACAGTGACCGGTGGATCAGCCGAACAAGCGTGCCGAATGACGTGCCACAGATCCCATTCACCGTGTGCTACGTAAAGCTTTGGCAGGAGCAAAACTTCAGCACTGACCGCTACCTGTTCACCACCCCCGAGCATGACCGGGCCGTTTGGGTTCACCGGCATGACCGTTGAATCCCAACGATTCGGGTTGAGACAGCTTCGGCTTCCTCACTTCGCCGAGAACCGGAACACGGTGGTCGTGTCGTAGGTTTCGCCGGGGCGCCACACGGACTTCGGAAAGTGGGGCTTGTTCACCGCGTCGGGGAAATTCTGGGTCTCCAGGCAGAACGCGCCCTGCCGGCCGAAGTTGACGCCGCCGGTGCAGTCGAAGCCGGCCGGCGGGAAGAAGTTCGCCGTGTAGAGCTGGATGCCCGGCTGGTCGGTCAACACTTCGAGGATGCGCCCGGACGCGGGTTCCACGACGCGCGCGGCGAGGGCGAGGGATTTGCCGCCGCTGTTCAGCACGAAGTTGTGGTCGTAGCCGGTCGGGGTCAGGCCCGTCTGCTCGATGCGTTCGCCGATCCGGTGGGGCGTGGTGAAGTCGAGGGCGGTGCCCTGCACCGGCGCGAGTTCGCCCGTCGGGATCAGCCCGGCGTCCACCGGCGTGCTGCGGTCGGCCCAGAGCTGGAGTTCGTGGTCGTGGATGGTGCCGCGGCCGGCGAGGTTGAAGTAGCTGTGGTTGGTGAGGTTGATCGGAGTCGCCTGGTCGGTAGTCGCGCGGTAGCGGATGCGGACCTCGTTCCGTTGGGTGAGCGTGTAGGTGACCGATACCTGGAGGTTGCCGGGGTAGTTCTCCTCGCCGTCCACGCTGGTGTAACGGAATTCCACGGAGGCCTCGTCGGCGTTCAGGGATTCCTGGTGCGCGGTCCACAGTTTCTTGTCGAAGCCGGCCTTGCCGCCGTGGAGATGGTTCGGACCGTTGTTGATGGCGAGCTGATGGGTGCGGCCATCAATCGTGAAGGTGCCCTTGCCGATGCGGTTGGCGACCCGGCCGGCGATGGCGCCGAAGAACGGATGGCCCTGCAGGTAGCGGGGAAGGTTGTCGAAGCCGAGCACGACGTTGCCGGGAGTGCCCGCACGGTCGGGCATGTGCAGCTCGGTGATGATAAGGCCGTAGTTCGTGACCTTGAGCACGGCGCCGTGGCGGTTGCGGAAGGTGAACAGGGTGACGGCGCGTCCGTCGGGAAGCGTGCCGAAAGAGGATTTGTCGAGCTGCATGGTGCGGGAGGCGGGTCCGGAAGAAGCCTGAAACGTGCCGTCGGCGTGGGTGCGCACCGTGGTGCGTCCCGAGGAACAGCCCGAGGCGATGGCCACGGCGGTTCCGCCCAGCGCAAGGAGTGCGCGGCGACGGGTGAGTTCAGCGTTCATGGACGTCGGGCAAACGATGTCTTCGGATGGGGCAGGGGAGCAAGCCGGCAGACGGACGCTCGAATCCGGACCGAGCCGCTTGATGAGGCCGGCGAGACGCCGGCTGTGCCGCAAGCGTCCCGCTTGCCCGGTGTGAATCGTTCTTGTCTGGATGCCATCGGAGTTCTCGTGGACCGGACTTTCCCGCGCGGTTAGTTTGCGACACGTTTCGCGCCGGTTCGGCTAATGATCCTGTTTCTCGACATCGGCAATACGCACACCCACGTGGGCCTCGCCAATGGCACGCGCCTGCTGCGGTCCAAGGATTTCTCCACGGCGTCGGTAAAGGCCGGAGAGTTCGCGGGCCAGCTCAAGGCCTGGCTGCGCACCGCCCAGCCGAAGGGCGCTGCTCTCGCCTCGGTGGTGCCGGCGGCGACCGCGCCGGCGCAGGCGGCCCTGCGCGGGCTTTTCGGGTTTGAGGCGCTGGCCCTGGGCCCGGCCACGTTGGTGGACGTCGGCATTGATTATCCGCGGCCGGAAACGATCGGCCAGGACCGCCTCGCGAACGCGCTGGCGGCGAAACATCACTTCGGCGCGCCGGTGGTTGTGGTGGACTTTGGCACCGCCGTGACCTTCGACGTCGTGGACCGCCGGGGTTTCTACGTGGGCGGGATCATTGCGCCCGGTTTGGCGGCGATGACGGATTACCTGCACGAAAAGACGGCGCTGCTGCCGCGCATCCGGGTCCGGGAACCGCGGGGCGTCATCGGCAAGAACACCGAGCACGCCATGCTGGTGGGGGCGGTGCACGGCTACCGGGGGCTGGTGCGGGAGCTGATTGCGGAGCTGAAAGGGGAACTCAGGGCCCGTCGGCTGCCGGTTGTGGCGACCGGCGGCTACGCGAAACTCATTGCGGCACGCCTGCCGGAGATCACCGCGGTGCGGCCCCACCTGACCCTCGATGGCTTGCGGCTGTTGTGGGCCGGGCATCATCCGGGGGAACGCGCCAGTTGAAATGGTTTCGTCCGGCCACCAAACTCGCCCGGTGAAGACGCTTTCGGGAATGCTGTTTGCCCTGCTGGCCGGGGCGACGTGGATGGGCTGTGAAAAGGCCGCCACGCCGTCGCCGGTTACGACGCTGGCCACGCCGTTGCCGGCGGCGAGCAATGCGGTCCGGGTCTCCAGCAGCATCATTCGCAGCGAGGCGCCACCGCCCTACCAGAGCCGGCCGTTGACCAATCTGCAGACGATGAAGCTGTGGGTCGGGGCGCACGAGGTGACCGCCCAGCTGGCGATGAGTTCGACCGAGATGGCCACGGGCATGATGCACCGCGAGAAAATCGATCCGGAAGAGGCCATGCTGTTCCCGCTGCCGCGGCCGATGCAGGCGTCGTTCTACAACCGGAACGTCCACTTCGACCTCGGGGTGGCGTATGTGGACTCCGAAGGCGTCATCCAGGAGATCATCACGCTGAAGAAGGAAGATGAGACGCCGCGGCCTTCGCAATCGTCCCGGATCCAGTTCGTGTTCGAGGTGGCGCCGGACTGGTTCCAGCGCAAGGGCGTCGGGGTCGGCACCGAGATCCGCACACCGCACGGCCCGCTCCGGCAGGCCTTCACCTACAAGTGATGTTACCGATGCGGATCGCCGTCGCGCAGCTCAACACCACCGTCGGCGATGTCGCCGGCAATGAGGCGAAGATTCTGGCCGCGTATCAGCGCGGAGTGGCGGCGGCCGCCGAACTGGTTGTGGTGCCGGAACTCGCCCTGACCGGCTACCCGCCGCGGGACCTCCTGAGCAAACGGGCCTTCGTCGCGGCGAACCTCGCGGCATTGGAACGCCTCGCGGCGGCGACCGGCGACGTCGGCCTGGTCGTGGGCTTTGTCGGCGAAAGCGACCGGCGACCCGGGCGGGAACTCACCAATTCCGCCGCCCTGTTGGCTCAGGGCAAGGTCGTAGCGGTCCGGCACAAAACCCTGCTGCCGACCTACGATGTCTTCGACGAAGACCGCTATTTCGAGCCCGCGACCGAGAATCTGCCGGTGGAATTTCGGGGCCGGAAACTGGGGCTGACCATCTGCGAGGACGTCTGGAACGACGAGGATTTCTGGTCCCAGCGCCGGTATCGGCCCAATCCCGCGGTCGAGCTCGCCCGGGCGGGCGCGGAAGTGATCCTGAACCTGTCGGCGTCCCCGTGGCATGTGGGCAAGGACCGCACCCGGCACGCGATGCTGGCGAGCCTCGCAGTAAAAATCGGGCGGCCGGTAGTTTACTGTAATCTTGTGGGTGGCAATGACGAGCTGGTGTTCGACGGCCAAAGCCTTGTGTTCAACGCCACCGGCGGACTCGTGGCCCAGGCGGAGGCGTTCCGGGAAGATTTCCGGGTGGTGGACACCGATGTCTCCGGCGGGGCTACCCCGCGGGAGCTGGTGGTCGAGCAGGCCATCCACGACGCGCTGGTGCTCGGCACGCGCGATTATCTCCACAAGTGCGGGTTCCGGTCGGCCGTGCTCGGCTTGAGTGGCGGGATTGATTCCGCGGTGGTTGCCGCGCTCGCGGTGGCGGCTCTGGGACGCGAAAACGTCCGGGGCCTGGCGCTGCCATCGGAGTTCAGCTCCGAAGGTTCGCTGAGCGACGCCCGGCAGCTGGCGGAGAATCTGGGCATCGCCTTTGACGTGGTGCCCATCCAGCCGCCCTTCCTCGCAGTGAAAGGACAGTTGCAGGGCGTATTCGCGGGTCGGGCCGAGGATGTGACCGAGGAAAACATCCAGGCGCGTCTCCGCGGGGTGATCCTGATGGCGATGTCGAACAAGTTCGGGTCGCTGCTGCTGACTACGGGCAACAAGTCCGAACTCGCCGTGGGCTACTGCACCCTTTACGGGGACATGTGCGGCGGCCTGGCGGTTATCAGTGACGTGCCGAAGACCATGGTTTACCGGGTTGCCCGCTGGCTGAATGCCGATGCCCGGCGGCGCTTGGGCCATGACCTGATTCCCGAACCGAGCATCACCAAGGCGCCGAGCGCGGAGTTGCGTCCGAACCAGACCGACCAGGACAGCCTGCCGCCCTACGAGGTGCTGGATGCGATCCTCGAAGGCTATGTTGTCGAGGCGAAGTCCGCCGCACAGTTGGTGGCAGAAGGCCATCCGGAAGCGGCCGTGAAGCGGGTGGTGAAACTGATCGACGGCGCCGAATACAAGCGCCGGCAGGCCGCGCCGGGACTCAAGGTAACCACCAAGGCCTTTGGGGTCGGGCGCCGGTTTCCGATCGCCCAGCGCTGGCGTGAGGTCTGACCGCCGGCCGGATTCGCTTTGAACGGTGTCGGGGCACCGTGGTCCACCGCTTGCGCCCGTCTGTCCGCTCCGTGAAGCTTCCGCCATGAGATTTGCCCCGGTTCTGCTCGCCGCCTTCGGTTTGGTCCACGCCGCCTGTGGGCAGATCGAGCTGCGCCTGGCCATGGACCGTGAGTTCTTCCTGGCCGGCGAAGACCTCGAAGTGGCGGTGAAGGTTGCCAATTTTTCCGGCGGCCCGCTGAAACTGGGTGAACGGCCGGACTGGCTGAAGTTCTCGCTCGAACGCAGCGATTCGGGCGTCGTCAACAAGCGCAGCGAAGTGGACGAGAGCGGCGTGTTCTCGCTGGAGCATGCCACCGTCGGCACGCTGCGGTTCAACCTGACTCCGCATTTCGCGGTGGACCGACCAGGCTCCTACCGCGTCACCGCCCAGGCGACGGTGCCGAACAGCAATGAGGTGTTCACGAGCGATGCCAAGACCTTTGAGATCGTCCGCGGCGTGCAGCTCAACCCCGACCGGGTGCTGGGGGTGGTGTTGCCCGACGGCAGCACCGTGAAGCGGAAGTTCGTCCTCCAGCAGGTGAACTTCCTCCGCAAGGTGCAGCTCTACCTGCGCGTCACGGACGGCGAGGAGACCGCCAACATCCGGGTCGCCAATCTCGGTCCTCTGGTTTCGTTTGATCCGCCGAAGTGGGTCGTGGACCGCCAGAATCGCTTTCATGTCCTGCACCGCGTGGATGCGGCCAACAGCACCTATCACCTGTTCCACCCCGACGGCACCTTGGAACGGCGCGAGCTCTACCGCTTTACGTCGAGCACGCCGGAACTCCGGGTGAATGAAGCCGGCGAGGTCGCCGTCGTTGGTGGTATCCGGCGGCCCTCTCCCGGAGACATTCCGCCCCCGAAGACCAACCGGCCGCCGGCCGCACTGACATCCACGAACGCACCGGCCACCAATGCCGTTGACAAAGCAGAGCAGAAACCGGAGCGCCGGCCGTGAACGCTGGCTGTGGTGCCTGCTGCTCGGATGGCTGCTGATTCCGGGCGGTTGGGCAGCGCCGGTGGTGATCACGCTGAAAAACGGCGACCGCCTCACCGGTGAGATCAAATCCGAAAATGCCGACCGCGTGGTGCTGAAGTCTGCGGTCGCGGGAACGATCCGGATTCCGAAACCCGAGATCTCCAAACGCGAGCCGCTCACGCCGCCGGTGGCGGCCGCCCCGGTGGTGACCCCGGCCGCTCCGACGGCGCCGGCACCGGTCCCGGCTGCGCCCATCGCGGGTGCGAAGGCGCCGCTGATGGTCACGAATGCTCCCGCGCCGACGTTGGGCTCCACATTCCGTTCGTGGCTGCCCGACTGGATGGTGCCCTACACGACGAACTGGCACGGCAGCGTGCAGTTGGGCATGGACCTGGGTTTCGGCACCGCCGACCGGCAGACGTTTTACGGCAACGCCTACGCCAACCACGCCTACAACCGGGTGCGCAATAACGCCGAATACCACGTGGCCTACGGCACGCTCAACGGGCGTGAATCGGCCAACCGCATGAACGGCCGGATCAAGACCGATTACGATTTTGGCACCAAGCGGCGCACCTATGCCTACCACACCGGCGGCGTGGGCTACGACGAGATCCGCCGCGTGGAACTGGAGTTCGATGAGGGTGTCGGCCTCGGCTACAAGATTCTCCAGCGTCCCAAGTTCAACCTGAACGGCGAATTGGGCGGCCAATACCAGAACATCAATTTCCTGACGGCGCAGGACCGCTCGTATCTCTCGATCCGCGTCGCTGAAAACCTGTCGTGGCTGGTATCGCCCAAACTGCAGATCACCCAGCGCCTCACCTTCCTGCCCAACGTCGAGGAGCTTTCGGATTACCGCGTGCGGCTTGAACTCAGTGCGAGTTATCCGCTTTTCAAGCGGGTCACGATCTCGTTCAACGCCATCGAGATGTTCGATTCCGCACCGCCCGCGGGCGTGGACAAGAACGACCTGACGGTCCAGTCCACCTTGGGACTCAACTTCTGAGCCGATCAGCCGAGGAACTTTCCCGGATTCAGGATGCCCTGCGGATCCAGCGCGGTCTTCAGGGTGCGGTGCAGTTGGTCCGCGGAAGGCGGCATCGCGAGCGGCCACCACGGCTGTTTGGCCAAGCCGATGCCGTGCTCGCCCGTAACCACCCCTCCGAGCGCCAGCACGCCGCGGAACAGTTCGTCCAGGCAGGCCTCGCTGCGCTCCCGTTGTGCCGGATCACGGTCATCGCGCATCACGTTGATGTGGATGTTGCCGTCGCCGGCATGGCCAAAGCAGGCGATCGGGATGCCGAACTTGCGCTGCAGCCGGGCGGTGAACCGGAACAGCGACTCCAGCTGGCCGCGCGGGACCACAATGTCCTCGTTGAGCTTGGTCAGGCCGGTGTCGCGCAGCGAGTAGCTGAACTCGCGGCGCAGGCCCCAGAATCGTTCCACGCCGGCGTGGCCAAGTCCCCGTTGCACGAATTTCGGTCCGGCGCCCCGCACGACCCGGGCTAGGTCGCGGAGTTCCCGGCGCACACTCGCTTCCTGGCCGTCGAGTTCGACGATCATGTGGGCGCCGCAGCCTTCCAGTTCCCGGGCGCCGGTGCGCTTCACGGCGGCGCGAAGCGTGAATTCGTCCGCAAGTTCCAGGGCGGCCGGCAGGAAACCCGCGGCGAAGATCGCCCGCAGCGCCTTGGCGGCGGACTTCATCGAATCGAAGCCGACGCCGAGGCAGGCGCGGAAGGGCGGCAGCGGAATCAGCTTCAGCGTCGCTTCGGTGACCACGCCAAGCATTCCTTCGCTGCCGACGAACAGGCGGTGCAGATCAAAGCCGGTCTTGTTTTTGTGGGTGCGGCTGCCGAGGCGCACGGGGGTTCCGTCGGCGAGGATGACTTCTAGTCCGAGCACGTAGTCACGGGTCACGCCGTATTTGAGGCAGCGCGGGCCGCCCGCGTTTGTGGCGATGTTGCCGCCGAGCGAGCAGTCGGCCCGGCTGGCCGGATCGGGCGGATAGTAGAGGCCGCGGCGCTCCACCTGCTGTTGCAATGTCGCGGTGAGCACTCCCGGTTCCACCACGGCGACAAAATCGGCCGCGGAGATTTCCCGGATGCGGTTCATCCGCGCCAACGAGAGGGCAATGCCGCCCTGACTGGGCACGCAGCCGCCGACATATCCGTGGCCGGCTCCGCGCGGAGTCACCGGAATGCGGCGCTGGTTCGCGAAGCGCAGGATGGTGGAAACGGACTTGGTGCTGCGGGGCAGGGCGACGAGTTCGGGCAGCGCCCGGGCGAACCATTTGTCACCCGCGTGGGCCGCCAAGTGGTCGGGGGCGGCCGTCAGTTCATCCGCCTCCAGTTGTTTGGCGAGGGCCCGGTATTTCGCAGGCAACGTCATGCTTCGCTCGGGGAGTTCTCGAGATCGCGGACAAGTTCCTTGGCCGTCGCCGCCTGGTCTTCGGGCACCTGGAGGCGGATGCCGCCCACGGCCAGAGGACCGCCGTCGCAGCCGAGGGCGGATTCCAGGCCATGACGGAGCACAGTGAATCCCGCGGCTTCCATGCGGCCGGCGATCAGCTCGGCCTGGGCCACGTTGAAGAACTTTCCGACAGTGACGAAGTTCATGGCGGCACTCTCGGCTTTCCGACGCCGCGTGCAACGCCCGGATTGTTGGGAGAACCGCGAAGATGGTCGGGCCTGTAACCGGCCACGGAGCTGCGGCGTTAGTGTCAGTGTCCGCCTTCGTGGTGGAGAAACTTCAGCAACATGAAAAACATCATCAGCGCACTGGCCCTGCTGGCCACCCTCACCGTCGCCCTCGCACAGGAGAAACTCTCCCGGGACGAAGCCCTGCCTTACGCTAAGGCCGTGGGCTCCGACGTCGCCCAGTTGAAGGGCACGCCCTTGCCCACGGACGTGGACCTCGAATGTCCCGTCGCCGTCAAGGAGGAGCCCTACGGCGGCATGGTGCTGCCTCAGAAAAACCTCACCGCGGAGTCATTGGTCAAGGCCGGCGAGACCATCGTGCCCGTTGGCCAACTGTGGCTGCTCCGGCTGACGCCGATGTGCGAAGGCACCGCGGTGTCGTCGGATTCCCTCCGGATCGCCCGGGTTCAGGCGGACGGCTCGGAAGTGTCCGCTCCGCAGTGCGCACTGGGCGTGCGCCGGGCCAAATCCGGCTCGCTCGAACTGGTCGTTTTCGGCAACGGCAAGGAGCCCATTGTGACCACCGCGCTGAAGGCGATTGAGTCCAAGCAGTCCACGCCGCTGGACCTGGAGGCGGAACGCGAGGGCGACTCCGGCAAGCTTACCGTGAAGCTGCTCGGAAAGTATCAGGCGTCGTTCTCGGTGACCGAGCTGGAGCTCTGATCTGCCCCGCGAACCACGGAACCCTTCGCCCCGTCCTGCCACCGCGCAGGAACCGGGGCGGATTCATTTCAGGGCCACGGAAACCGTGTTGGCCGCCGACTGGAGGTCCGCACCGTCCGGCGAATGATAGCGGGCCATGACGGTGACGACCGAGGTCCGCGGGGCGTCCTGATCCCATCGGAGTGCCAGCTGGTAACCGGTCCCGATCGAGGTGTCGCTGGCGAACGGTTTCAGGGCGGCGGCCGGCAGGGTCCAGGAATGCCGCGGCGGCTTGGACCGCACTTCTGACTCGGGAATCACCCCGTCGAACATCAGCACTTCGAGCGTGCCGCGGGAAATCGGCACCCCCTTCGCCAAACCGGCGGCGCTGGCGTAAACCCGCACGCCGATGCCATCCGGACCCGGTTTACCGTCGAGGTTCAGGGCCACTGGCAGGCCGAACAGGTGAAGTTCCGCGAGGGCTTCCCCGCGGTGTCCGGCGCCGGTCGCACAGCCGCCGGCGATGAGCAGCGCGAGGGCGAAGGCCAGGCCCCCGGGCCGGTTGGACGGGCCGTTCACAGGGAACCGGAACCGTTGCGGGCGCCGTTGCCATTGCCCGGTTGGTTGGGGACCACGCCCTCGCGCCAATGCGGGCGGTTGGTCTGATACAGCGGATCCAGCAGGCGCTGCTGCATTTCGCCCTGCTTCATCAGCGGGCGGAAGTTGGCGTCGTTCAGTTCGCGCCGCATCACGTCGTCGGGATTGCTCAGCTGCACCTTGATCTGGGAGTTCTCCATCACGATCGGGGTGAGCATGATCAGCAATTCCTTGCGTTCGCGCTTGGTCGTGCTGGTGCGGAACAGGGCCCCGAGGTAGGGGATCTCGCCGAGGACGGGCATCTTCTTCACCCGCTTGTCGTCGGTCGTGCCGATCAGACCGCCGATGATGATCGTCTGGCCGCTCTGGGCGCTGACCGTGGTGTTCGCCTTGCGCTGGTTGATGATCGGGACGGACGAGCTCTTGTTCACCTCGACCGTCGAGCTGCTGATGGCGCTGTTGGTCGTGCCGATCTCCATCTTCACAAAGCCATCGGAGCTGATCTTCGGGGTGACCGTGAGGTTCACGCCGACGTCCTCGTAACGGAACGAGGTCGTGAGGTTGTTCTGCGCATCCAGCCGGCTCTGGTCCACCAGCGGCACCTTCTGGCCGATGTTGATCGTGGCCGGCTTGTTGTCGGAGGTGACGATCTGCGGGCGGCTGAGCACTTCGAGGCGGCCCTGCTGCTTCAGGGCGCGGAGCAGGAAATTGAAGTCGCTGCCGGTGACCGCGCTGGAGAAGCCGCCGAAGTTCTTCAGCGAATCGGCCACGCCGAAGTCGGTGCCGATGCCGTAGCTGACATCGCCCTTGCTGCCGTTGTGACTCCACTCCATGCCGAGGTCCATGGCGTTGTCCAGGGTCACCTCCGCCAGCAGCACCTGGATGAGCACCTGGGGTTGGGCGGCGTCGAGCTCCTCGATCATCGAGCGGATCTGCTGGAAATAGCGGTGGTTGGCGGAGAGCAGCAGCGTGTTGCTCGTCTGCTCGGCGACCACGGCGATCTCCTGATCCATGAGGCGCACCGTTGCGGAGGCGGCGTCCACACCTAGCGTTTGGATCAGCTTCTGGCGTTCCTGGTCGAGGAACTGCCGGATCGCCGTGGCGATCTCCGGCGCCTGCGAATTCTTGAGGCGGATGACCTCCGAATTGCGCTCGTGGGCCACGCTGGAGTCGAGGGTGTTGATCAGTTCGGACACCAGGCCGACGTAGTGGTCGGTGCCGCCGACAATCAGGCTGTTGGTCCGCGGGTCCACGGTGACCGTGAGGGCGACCTGTTCCGCCGTGCCCAGCGTGACGGAGGCGAGCGCTTCCTCATCGGCGGTCCCGGGGTTGCTGTTGCCGACGAGCGTGTATTGCACCGACCGCGCGTTCCCCCCGGCGGCGGTGGGGGTCATCCGGAACATCTGCGTCAGCACGTCGGCCATCTGGCGCGCGTCCGCGTTGTTCAGGGAGAAGACCTTGATCTTCGCCATTTGCGGCGAACTGGCGTCCAGGCGTTCGATGATCTGCTCGATCAGGCCCATGTAATCCACCGGGCCGGACACGATCAGGGAGTTCATCCGCGGGTCGGGCGTGATGAGAACGCCTTCCTTGAGGGCGGCCGAGATCAGTTCCCGGCCGTCGTCCGAGCGGGTGATGAACTGGAGCACCGACTGGGCGTTGGGATTGGCGTCGTTCAGCGGCACCGGCTTGGTGTTCAACGAGGCGTTGAGGATGGTGGAGAGCGATTCCGCGCGGGCGTGCTGCAGCGGGAACACGCGGATCTCGCTCACCTTCGCCACCTGGTCGGTGTCGAGCTTCTGGACCAGCTCGCCGATGCGTTTGGCGTCGGTCTCACCGCAGGAAACGACGAGCGCGTTGATGCGGTCGTCGGCGCTGACCGTGATGGGCAGCACCTGGTTGGGCAGGTTCTCGCGGAAGAGCGCCTGCACGGTGGTCACCACCTTGCGCACGTCGGCCTTCTGGAGCGGGAACACGTGAATCGCCAGCCCGGTCTCGGTGGGATCGCTGTCGAGCTTCTCGACGAGCGAGGCCACGGTGCTGAGGTCATCAGCGGCGGCGCCGACAAGCAGGGCGTTGACCCACTGGTCGGCGATGATGGTGATCGGATCGTTCGGCTCGCCGCGGACCTTGGGCGGGCGGTTGGCGAAGATGGGCTGCAGGGTCGCCTGCAGCTTGAGCGCGGTCGCCTTCTTCAGCGGGAACACGCGGAAGTTCAGCCGGGCAAAGGCGCTGTCGCCGTCGAGCTGCGGCAGCATCCGTTCCACGAGGTCGAAGGCCTCCTTCGGGCCGGTGACCAGAATGGAGTTGATGCGTTCGTCGGGTAGGACGGTGGCCGGGATGATCCGCTCGTTGGCGTTGACCGCGATGCTGTCGGCGGCGCGCTTGGCCTGGAAGAACTGGGTCAGGGTGGCGGCCAGCGTGGTGGCGCGGGCATTCTTGAGCGCGTAGAGCTTCACGTCGGCGTTGCCGGCGGCGTCCTTGGTGTCGAGGCGTTTTACCACCTCGCGGACGATGCTGAGGTTTTCCGGGCTGGCGCTTACGATCAGCGTGTTGCTGCGGGCGTCCACACTCACGGAGAGCACGTCGCGGGAATTGGCGCCGCCGCGGGCCGGGGCGTTGGCCGGGCGACCCGGGCGGTAAAGGCCCTGGTCCACGAGCGAACGGAGGATGGTGGAAACCCGGGCGGCATCGGCGAACTGGAGCGTGAAGGTCTCGAACACCCCGCCAGCGATCGTGGGTTCGCTGTCGAGCTTGGGCAGGAGGCTCTGGATCACTTCCAGGTTTTCCCGGCTGGCGGAGACGATGAGCGCGTTGTTCAACGGGTCGGTCTCGATCTTGATCTGGTCGCTGGGCAGTGGCGTGGATCCGGGCAACGTCTGGGCCTGCCGGCGGGCGGCGAAGATGCTTTCGAGCATCGTCGCGACGCGCGCGGAGTCGTTCACCTTGAGCGGGATTACCGTGAGCGTGAGTGCCGGATTGTCCTGCTTGGCGTCGAGGCGTTTGAGCAGGTCGTCGAGCGTCCGGTTGTCCTCCTGACTGGCGGCGACCAGCAGGGAATTGCTCCTGGTATCCGCAAGGATGATGGGCTTGGTCCGCTGCGCGTCTGCGGTGCGGATGGCGGCGTAACGCTGCTCGAACAGGGAACTCATCGTGCCGGCGACCACCCGGGCGTCGGCAAACTGCATCGGGATCAGCCGGATGCGGCCGCTCAGGGCCGGGGCCGCCTGGTCGAGCTGCTTGGCGAGATTCTGGACGAGTTCAAAGCCCTCCTTCGCCCCGCCCACCAGCAGGGCGTTGCTCCGCTGGTCCGCCATGATGATGACCTTGAGGGCGTCGGCCTGTCCCTGGTTCAGCGTGGCCCGTTGGGTCATGCGGGCATCCATCAGGCGCTGGATCGTCGGCGCCACGACGTTGGCATCGGCATGTTCGAGGGGGATCAGCGCGATGTCCCGGAGGTCGAACGGCAGCTTTTGGTCGAGGCTCTTCAGGAGACCCTCGATGACGGCGAACGACTTGTTGCTGCCGGCGACGATCAGCGAGCCGGTGCGGGCGTCCACCGTGATGACCGGGCGGTCCTCGGCGCGGAGGGAGGTGGCGCGCGGGCCGGTGAAGAGTTCGGCGAGCACGCGCTGGACCGCGGCGGGTTCGGCGTGTTCCAGCGGATAGACGCGGACCATTTCGAGGCCCGAGGCCGCGGGGATGTCCAACTGGTCGATGACATCGGCGATGAGCGGCAGGTTGTCGCTGCGGGCGGCGACGATGAGAATGTTCGACTGTTCATCCGCCTGCACCGTGAGGGCAGGGCGGCTCTTGGGCGTCTGGTTGATCTTCGATTTGTCGCCGTCCTTCAGCGTGCGGAGCCGGGTGATCTGCGTGGACAGCCCTTCGGTGCCCGGGACCGAAGTCCCCTCCATGAAGACCGACTGCAGCAGGGGCAGCAGGCGGGTTGCGGACGCGTGCTTCAGGCGGAAGAGCCGCACGTCGGTGACGTAACGGAACAGCTCGCGGTCCATGTCGCCGATGATTTTCTGGGCCAGGTCGAGGCTGTCAGGCTGACCGCTCAGAATCAGCGTGTTGCTGCGGGTGTCCACGGCCACGTTCAGCGGCTGGACGAGCGCCTTGCCCTGCTCGGCCGGCTGGCCCGGGGAACCACCGGGACCGACGGCGAGGGCTCGGCCCTGGCTGAAGACCTGGTTCAACGCCTGCGATACGGCGGCGGCGTCGGCGTGTTCCAAGGTGACGAAGCGGATCTTCACGCCGTCGAGCACGGGCACGTTGTCCATCAGCTCGATCACCGCGGTCAGCGCCTTGAGATTGTCGGGCGTCGAGGTGATCACCAGCCGGTTGCCACCGGGACCGCCGGCCGCAGGGTCGGTGGCGATCTTGATCGGCTTGGTAAGGTCCAGCTCCACGGCCTCACCCTTGTCGTTGCGAATCTTGAGACGACGGATCTGTTCCTGGAGTTCGCGGGCTTCGACGGTGTCGCCGCCGGCACCCGGCCGGAGCATGCCCTGCAGCACCGCGGCCAACTGCGCGGCGGCGGCCTTCTTGAGCGGCACAATGCGGACCTCCGCCTCCACGTTGGCGGCCGGCTTGTCGAGCGACTGGATGATCTTCTCCACCTGCGTCGCCATCGTGTCGCGGGCGATGACCACCATGCCCCGGCCCCGGGCGTCCACGGAAACCGTCACGGGATCGCCCGGGCGGGTGGTGTTGAGCTGGGCCACCATCTGCTGCACGAGGGGAAGCAGCTTTTCCGGCGGCGCGTTCGTCAGCGGCACGATGCGGAAGTCGAGCTGGGCCATCTGGCCAGCGGTGTCGAGCTGCTTGATCAGCGACTCCATCAGCGCGAAGTCCGTGGGCCGTGCCCGGACGATCACGCTGCGGGTCCGAGGCTCGGGCACCACGGTGATGCGGGACTGCGGCTGGACCACGCGCGGCGGCTGGCCGGGCTGCTGCACCTGCACTGGGTCCTGCTTGAGCAACTCCGAGAGCGTGCGGGCGAGCACCACTGGGTCGGCATCCTTGATTGCGAAGAGACGGAACTCCGATTCGTTGCCGTAGAAGTTCAGCGTCAGTTCGCTGACCAGCCGGTCCACGGCGTCCAGTTCCTGGGCGGGACCGGAAAGGATCAGCGCGTTGGCCGACTTGTCCACGGCGATGACGACTTCGGGAGCCGCAGCCGGAGCGTTGGTGTTGGCGGCGCCGTCGGGCTTCTTGTCTGCCGGAGGCGGCGTCACCTTGTCGGTGATCCGCAACGGGGTGCCGGACACCTGCGGGTAAATGCTCTGGAGCATCTGCGCCATCTGGTCGGCGGCGACGCGGTCCAGCGGACGCAGGCGAACCTGCATCGCGGAATCCTTGCCCTGCTCATCCAGGCGCGAGATCAGGTCCTGGATCTGGGCAATGTCGCCGCGCTTGGCGATGACCGTCAGGGAATTGTTCGTCAGGTCGGGCTCGATGACCGGCCGGTCGCCGCGGGGCCGGTCCTGAAACAGCGTCTCGAGCTTTTCGGAGACGTCGAACGCCTTGGCCTTGCGAAGCCATACAAACTGCACGTCGCGGTCCGAACGCTCCGGCGCCTTGTCGAGCGTGGGAAGGATCTTTTCGACGACTTTGAAATGCGCCTCGGTGGCCGAAATGATCAGGCTGTTCGAGCGCTCGTCCACGGACACGCTGGCCTGGAGATTTCGCCGCCCGCCACCGCCTTCGCCGTCGCCCTGACCGCGGCTGGGGCGGAACAGGTTGCGCGAGACCGATTGCAGCAACTGCTGGAGCACGGAGGAAACCTCGCGGGCGCTGCCATTCTCCAGCTTGTAGATGCGGACCTCGATGTCGGTGCTGCCCGCGCCGTCCTTGTCGAGGTCGCGGATGACCTCGATGACCTGCTGCACGGCATTGGTGGGGCCGTTCAGGAGCAGGCTGTTGGCACCCGCGACCGGAGTAATGCTGACGCGGCGGGCCGGATTGCTGTCACCGCGGCTGGCCACGACGCGGTTGACCGCTTCGGCGAGATCCTCGGCCCGGCCTTTGTTCAGGTGCACGGTCTGGATGACGTTCTCGCCCTCGGGGCCGCTGCCGTCCACTTCCTTCACCATCTGCTCGATGCGTTCGAGGACAGCGGGACGGGCTTCGACGACCAGCGTGCGCTCATTGCCGCCGCTGCTGGCGAGGACCCACTCGGCCGGATCGCCGTTTTGGGTTCGGCGCCCGTAGAGCTGCGAGATCATGGTGGCCAGGTTGCTGGCCGAGGAACGTTGCAGCGGGATAACCTTCGACTGCCGGCCGCCGGTGGTGCTGCCGGCCTGCAGCATCGTGGTGATCTCCTCGAGGGCGGCGAGCTGCTTCTCGTTGCCGGCGACGATGAGCTGGTTGCTCAGCGCGTCGTCGAGGATCAGCGGCTCGGCCGTGCCGAACTCGGGATTGTTACGGGCCTGATCCTGATAGACCTGCCGGATCTTGGCCGTGATCTCCGAGGCTCGGCGGTCCTTCAGCGGCAACACGCGCATGGAGCGATTGCCGGTGGTGCCGAGGGAAGAATCCAACTGCTCGATGATGACCGAGGCGGACTGAAGCTCCTTGGGGTCACCCGTGGCGATGATCGTGCGCGTCTTCGGATCGGTGACCACCGTGACCCGCTTCTGCGCCCGGCCGTAGGCGTCGTAGCGGACGAGCGCCGTGCCGAGGATCTCCACGATCTTGTCCGGGTCGGCGGACTTCAGCTTGAACACGCGGGTGGAAGCGCTCTGGGCGCCGACCTTGTCGAGCTTCTGGACCAGCTCCTCGACCACAGCGAGCTCGTTGGTCGAGCCCGTGACGATCAGTCGGTTGCCGTTCACGTCAGGCGTGATGAGCGTGTCGGCGGCCGGCGAGCCGGGGCGGTTCTTGGCCTGCTCGGTGTAGAGCGTGCGGACGGTGGTCGCGAGCTCGACCGCGTTGGCGGACGTCAGGTCGAAGATCTTGGTGTCCCGCGGCACGAGGTCGGCGGCGTTGCCCCGCAACTGCGTGATGATCTCCTCGATCTCGGTGATGTGATTGGTGCGGCCCGTCACAATGAAACGGGCGTTCTTGGCGTCGCTGATGATCTGGGCGTCGGCGGGATCGCTGGCATCGCGGCCCTTGAGGCGGTCGGTGTAAAGCTGCTGCACGAGCGGCTGGAGCCGGGCCAGCTCGTCGGCCGTGCCGATGGGAATCAGCTTGGTCTCGCGGGCGGACCGGGCGACCTGGGCGGACTGCAGTTCGTCCACCAGCTGCGACACGACCTGCAACTGCGCCTCGTTGCCGGCGACGATAAGCTGGTTGCTCTCGGGTTCCTCGAGGATGAGGATGTCCGAGGTCGCGAGCTCCGGCATGCTCTTGATGCGGTCATTGTAAAGCTGGCGGACCTTGGGTGAAAGGATCGCGGCCCGGCCCTGCTTGAGCGTGACGACCTTGGTCTTGCGTTCCGGCTGCGCGCCGAGCGACTGGTCCAACTGCTCGATGATCACCGAAACGCCCTGCAGTTCCTTCGGGTCGGCGGTGACGATCAGGGTGCGGGTCTTGGAATCCACGGACACGGTCGCCCGCTTCTGCGGCCGGCCGTAGGCGTCATAGCGGACCAGCGAGCTGGTGAGGATCTCCGCGACCTTCTCGGGATCGGCGGACTTGATCTTGAACACCCGGGCCGAAGAGCTCTGCGCGCCGACTTTGTCGAGCTGACGGACGATTCCCTCGACGGCCACAAGTTCGTTGGTGTCGCCCACGAGGATCAGGCGATTGCCACCGGCGTCGGGAGTGATGAGCGTATCCGGAGACTGGTTACCGAGCCGGCCCTTGGCCTCCTCCAGATAGAGCGTGCGGACGGTGCTCGCGAGTTCGACGGCGCTGGCGGTGCTCAGGTCGAGGATGCGGGTCTGGCGATTCTCCACCCGGGCCTTGTTCGGTCCGAGTTGCTGGATGATCGCCTCGATCTGCTTCAGGTGGTCGGGTTTGCCGGTGATGATCAGGCGGCCAGTGCGCGGATCGGCCACGATCTGGGCGTCGGCCGGATCGGTGTCGAGCTTGTCCTTCCATTGGTCCTGGTAGAGTTGCTGCACGAGCGGTTGGAGGCGCTGCACGTCCGTGGCCGAGCCGACCTCGACGGTGCGGGTTTCGCGGCTGGAATTGGTGCCGCTGGCGGTGGCCTGGAGTCGGGTGACGATCCCCTCGATCGCCGGCAACTGGTCGGCCCGCGCGCTGACCAGCAGGCGGCCGGTCTTGCCGTCACTGACGATCTGCGCGTCGGCGGCGCCGAGCTGCGGGTTGCTGGTGAGCTGGTCGCGGTAGAGCTGCTGGATCAGCGGAAGCAGGCGCTGGGCTTCGGCGAGCTTGCCGAGGTCGAAGATTTTGGCCTCGCGCGTGGGACGCGGGGCGCTCTCCAGCGTGCCCGCGATCTGCTTGATGGCCTCGGCCTGGTCCGCGGTGCCCTGGATGAGAAGGCGGTTGCCGGTGGCGTCGGGATAGATCGTGGCCGGCTTGATCGTCTTGCCCTGCGACTGCTCGGTGTAGATCTGCTGGACCTTGGGCAGGAGGTCGGCGGCGGTCGCGTTCTTCAGCTCGATGGCGTGCAGTTCGCGCACGCCCTGCTCCGGCTTGGCGTCGAGCGCGTTGACCATCGTCTCGACCTGGGAAAGCACCGTCGGATTGGCGAGCACGAGCAGGCGCTTGCTCGAAGGTTCCGGCGTGATGCTGAGGATGCCGGCCAGGTTGCGGTTCGGATTCTGGGCCGCGAAGACCTTCTGCACGAGCGCGGCGATGGCGTCGGCATCGCCCTTCACCTCGAAGATGCGGAGCTGCTTCTCCCGGGAGACCGAATCGCCGCCATTGCCGCCATCGAGCTTCTCGATCACGGATTCCGCATCCTGCAGGTCCGTGCGGGTGCCGGAGACGATCAGGGAGTTGGACTTCTCATCGGCCGTAATGCTGACCCGGCGGATCGGCTGTCCGCGCTGATCGAAGCGGGTCATCGCGGTGGTGACGATGGGCGCCAGCACGGACGCCTCGGCCTGGTTCAGCTTGAAGACCCGCGCGCCGGGGGCCTGCTGCGGGCTGTTGTCGAGGCGGTTGATGATGCTGGCGACCTGCTCGATCTCGGTCCCGACGCCGGTGACGATTAGACGGTTGGCAACCGTGTCGGGAACGATCTTGGTCGAAGTGACGTAGTCGGCCCCGCGCTGGTCCCGCATCAGCTCGGTGAAGAGCGTGGTGACGGTGCCGGACAGGGAGGTGGCATCGGCCGACTTGAGCTCAAACACCCGCAGCTCGCGGGGGCCGGAGTCCGGACGGGAATCCAGCTGCTCGATCATCTTGGCGGCGGCCTCCACGGCCTCGTGCTCGCCGGTCACGACGAGGCTGTTGCTGCGGGCATCGAGCAGCACCTTCACGGTCTGCGTCTGGGCGTTGAGGCTCTTGTCCACAAGCCCGGCCAGTTCGCCGGCGGAAGCGGTCTTGAGGCGGATGACCCGGGTCTCCTCCTTGGCGGCCTTCTTCTCCGAGGGATCGAGCTGGCGGATGATGGCCTCCACGCGGGCGATCTCCTTCTCGCCGCCGCTGACCATGATGCGGTTGTTCTTGGTCTCGGCGATCAGCGTGGCCGGTCCGCCGAGGGGCTCGGGCTGTCCGCGGAGCTGTTCCTGATAAAGCTGCTGCACCAGCGGGGTGAACTCGGTCGCGTTGCGGCTGAACAGGTCCACGCCGCGGAACTGCCGCGGGGCGGCGCTGGCGGGTGTCACGTCGAACTGCCGGACCAGCGTGCGGATGCGTTCCTGATCCTTGGCGACCGCGAGCACGATCAGCTGTTTGCCGGTCGGGTCCGCCATCAGCGTCGGCGCCGGCGTGCCCTGCGTGGAAAGCTGGCCGAGCAGCTGGGTGACGAGCGGAATGATCTCTGCGGCGGGCTTGGCCGAAAGCTGGACCACCCCGAGTTCCCGCTCCGCCTGCACCGGCTGGATGTCCACGATGCCGACGACTGCATCGATCTCCTTGAGCTGCTCGTCGGTGGCGGTGACCAGCAGGCGGTTGTTGCTGCCGTCGGCCACGATCGAGGGCTTGGGAATGGTCGTGAAGCGCCGGTCCGCCATGCGTTCGGAAACCAGGCTTTGGATCTGCGGCAGCACGGTGTCGGTGCGGGTGTGCTTCAGCGTGACGACCTTGAGGCGGCGGGTCTGGGTCTGCGGCTTGTCGGCGCGCAGCTGGGTGACGAGCTGTTCGATGCGCTGGAGGTGATCCTGATTGGCGGTGACGATCAGGCGGCCGGATTCGGTATCGGCGAGGATCTTGGCGTGGGCCACGGTGGTGGCGGAGCCGTCGGCGGTCTGGTTGCGGTAGAGCTGTTCGACCAGCGGCTGGAGCCGGCGGGCTTCCTCGGGCGAGCCCACCTCGATGAACCGCGTCTGCAATTGCGTGGGCTGCGTGGTGCCGGTCTCCAACTGCGCTACAATATCCGCGGCCGTCTGCAGGTCGCCGGGCGAACCGGTCACCACGACGCTTTGGCTGCCCGGATCAAAGGTGACGCTGGCGGTGGTCGTGGGCTGGCCGCCCTTGTCCTTCCGCGTCAGGGCCTGCTTGAGGATGGTGGTGACGTTCGTCGCGTCGGTGGCGCGGGGGCGGAAGATCTTGGTCAGCGAAATCGCCGCGGTGCGGTTCGGGATCAGTCCGTTCTCACCGGAGCCGGCCGAGGCGCCGATGATGCCCTTGTCCACGCGGGTGACCAGCTGCTCGATCTGCTCGGCCTGACCCGGCAGGGGGGCGGCAACGATCAGGCGGTTTTGCGCGGTGTCCGCGATGAGCCGGGCCTTCGTGGCCGCGGCGCTGCCGGATTCGTTGGGACCGGCCACGCCGGGAATCGCCTGGCGGATCATGTTCGCCAGCTCGTCGGCCTTGATGGTCTGGGGTTGGTAAATGCGGACGTCGCCGGAACCGCCCTTCTGCTCGAACTTGTTGATCAGTTCCTCCGCGAGCTCGATTCGCTCGGTCGGGCCGAACAGCACGAGGGTGCGGGACGCCTCGTCATAGACCGAGGTGATGTAGTCGTTCGGGTCGGGCGGCAGCACCTCCATCGCCTTGGTGTTCGGGTTGTAGGAGGTGCGCTTCGGCGCGGTGGCGAGGCCGAAGGTGCGGTTCAGCAGGTCCGACACGATGGCGCCCGAGGCGTTGAGCAGCGTGTAGGTCTTCATCTGCCGGTTGGCCTCCTGCTCGGTGCCGATCGTGGCGAGCAGGGAGCGGACGCGCTGGATATTCGCGAGGCGGTCGGTGACGACGAGTCCGCGGCCGCGTCCCAGCGGGGCGACCGAGCCGGCGTTGGACAGCATCGGCAGGATGGATTCGGTGACCTCCTTGGAGTCGAGGTTCTTGGCATCCAGCACCACCGTGACGACCTCGTTGGGGCGCACGTCGCCGAGGTTGTCCGTGCCGCGCATGATGCGGAGCGGCATGGCAGGCAGCTGCTTGAACGGCACCAGGCGGAGGTTGTTGCCGTCCTCAAGCAACATGACGCCCTTCATCGAAAGCATGAGGTTCAGCGTGTCGAGCGCCTCGGTGTAGGAGTAGGCGTTCGGGTCGTCGTAGGTCAGCGTGCCGACGACGTTGGTGTCGCTGAGCAGCGGCTTGCCGGCCATCTGCGCGAACCGCTCGACCACGTCGGAATACGGAATGCCATCGAACTGGAACCGGATGTTGCGGGCGGGCGCGGGCGCAGCGGGCGACGACACGACGACGTCGGGCTTGGCGGCGGGCGGGTTGCCGGTCGCGGCATCCTGGGCGAGCGCGGTGAAGCCGGCGGCCAGGAGGGCGCCCAGGCAGGCGGTGCGGTGCGATTTCATGGAAAGGGAAACGGGAGGCATCTTCGGAAGGGGTTACGGCTTGCGGGCCAGCTGCACGGGCAGTTCGTCGGCGTTGAGCTTGTGTTTCTCGGCGAGCGTCTTCCCCCGCTCGACCGCCCAGAAATCCTCGCCGAGCTGGAGGATGAGGCGGCTGTGGGATTGCAGGAACGAGTTTCCGGGCACCGGCATGGGGCGATAGTCCACCATGACGATTTTTCCGCCGGCCAGCTCGTCGCCGACCCGGTAGCGGACGGTCTTCTGGGCGGCGAGGTCGCGGATATGGATCTCCGGCTCACCGTTCCACTCGGAAAGTGAGACCACCCGGAAGACTTCCAGGCCGGGCGCGACGCCGGGCTTGGAGGGCAACGGGGCCGGCTGGCCCGGCTGCGGAGGTGCGGCCGGTCGCTTGATGTAGGGACGGAGCAGGTCGCGGGAAACGATGGTGTTCAGCAGGTGCCGCTCGGGTGATTCCAGCGTGAGCGAGGACACGAGGTTGGTGCGCTCCACTTCCGGGCCGGGCTCCAGCACCAGCGTCAGGTAGCGGAACCGCACCCGCACCTTGCCGGGCGCCTCGCCGACGGAGACCGAAAGGTTCTCGGTGCGGTGCAGCCAGGGGGAGTGGTTCAGCAGGAACAGCAGGTTCACCACGTTGGTCAGCGGTCCGTCGCCCTGGACGTTCCAGCCGATTTCACTCGCGCCGCGCAGTTTGCGGGGGCCGACCGGCAACCGGGTGAAGTCACTCTCCTCCAGCCCGGCCGAAAGGATCTGCTTCGTCAGGATTTCTCCGGAACGCGCGCTGGCCTGATCCACGGTGTCGCCGAAGGCAGTCCGGGCGATGCCCTTGAGCCGGTCCTCGGCGGCGAAGTAGTTGCGACGCTCCGTCTGGACCTTGCCCATCTTCTCCTTCACGAGCGCGATGCGCTTGTCGAGTTCCCGGAGCGGCGCGAGGAACAGGCCCCGGACGCCGAATCCGAGAACGAACACGGCGACGAGGCCGCCAATGGCACTGGCCAGAATCTTCTCGCGACGATTCATGGCTGCACCCCTTTCTTCCAGGCGGCGGTGTCCAGCGAGACATCGTCGATCGGGCGCTGCGGTGGCTTCACCTTGTGGAGATCGATCTTCAGCTTGGCCGGCACATTGAGTTCGACCGTGGAGCGGAACTCGTAGCCGAAGCGGTCCGCGCCCGGCGTGATGGCGATCGGTTTCACCTCATAGCCGGCGGCAACCAGCTGCTTTTCGAGGCGCGCAAGCGTTTCGCCGCTGCGGGCCTGCACCGACATGCGGATGGTGTTCTGGCCGCTCACCGCCAGCGAGGTCAGGTAAAGTTCCTCGCTCGCCGGCAATACCGACGTCAGGTAGGCGTAATGTTCGAGCCAGTCCCGTTCGCCCTTGATCCAGTCCTCCACCACCGCGGTCTGCTGCAGCAGCTTGCGATAGACGGGACGCTTCTTCTCCGCGTCGAGCAGTTCGTCATTCGCGGCCTGCAGGACGGCGGTCTTGCGGTTGACGAGCAGCGTGCGGACGCCGAGCACGCCGAAAAGCAGCACGAGCGCCCCCACGACGCTGGAAAGAATCCAAACCTTGCGCAGGTCGCGTTCTACCGGCGGCTGCTTGGGATTGAGGAAGTCAAACGGCAGCCCCACCGAGTCGGCCGTGCCCAGGGCCAACCCAAGCGGCCCCAGCGCCCCGGCTGCGGCTTCGCGGGCATCGGCGGGCAGTTCGAGCGCCGTGGCCGGATCCAGCTGGGTGCACAGGGTAGCGACGCGGGGCGTCAGGCTGGTGACGACCTCCGCCTCGTGGCCGGTCGCGCCCGTCACCACGACATGCGTCACCGGCGGGTTCGCCTCGAGGCCGCCATAGCCATGCAGCGTGCGGACGACCTCGATCACCGCCGCCGGCACGAAGCCCTGGTCGGGCGGCGTCTCCGGCGCCACGCGGATGGCGGCGCCGCGGCTGAACAGCAGTGACTGCTGCGCGATGATGTCGATCGCCACCTCTTCCGGCCGGAGCGAAACCAGTGCAAAGGCCGAACCGCCGTCGGCCACCTTCGAGGCCTCGACACAGCGGGCGTTGGCGTAAGGCAGGAGCCCGAGCGCGGCGAGCTTGAAGCCGGCGGCCTCGGCGACCCGCTGGTAAAATTCAACGACCTCGCGCTTCGTCGCGGCGACGAGCACCTCCAGCTTGGGAGCGACCGGAACGGGCGTGGCGGCCGGGGCGCCGTCCGGACCATCGCGGGGTTCGGTGCGTTCCAGCGGCGGCAGAATCTGGCGGCGAACCTTGAAGTCGAGGACCGCCTCGTCCATGCGGAAGGGCAGGTCCTTGCCCACCTGGAGATGCACCAGGGCGGCGAGCTCGGCCTGCTTTTCGATCAGCGGAACCGTCAGCGTGCGGAGCACGACCTTGGCCCGCGGGACGCCCATGACCGCCGCGGTGGGGCGAACGCCGAGCTTGTTCAGGGCCCGGCTGATCGCGGGACCGAGCACGCCGGGGTCGTTGCGGTCGGCGTCCGGCGCCAACTCCAGGGGCGCGGCCAGCACCTTGCTGATCGTTCCGCGGGAATTGCCCTGAACCACGCGCAGGGTGGTGCCTTCGACGTCCAGCGCGAAGATCTGCGCCGGCGCCTTGGGGCGGCGGTCCTTGCGCAGGCCCAGCTTGAGCAGGATCGGGTCGAGTGCCTGTGTTCGATCAGCCATGTTTCAGGGGACGGGACGGGAAAACGTTAGGCCCGGAATATACCGTGCCTTCCGCGGGCTTTGCCAGCGTCTCGGATTGGAGTTTGAAGGGAATTCCCAGCCGTGTGATGTCCCGCAGACCGGTGAGTTTCGGTTCGGCACCGGCGACGTCCACGGAGGCTTCGAGCACCCGGTAACGGCCGGAGGGCAGGCCGTAGCCGATGACGTGAAACGTGAACT
This sequence comes from uncultured Verrucomicrobiota bacterium, assembly GCA_903910585.1. Lineage (GTDB taxonomy): Bacteria > Verrucomicrobiota > Verrucomicrobiia > Limisphaerales > UBA9464 > CAIWAH01. The sequence continues at coordinate 810 of CAIWAH010000163.1, read as the reverse complement.
GATAGCTCTGGGCGGTCAGATGCGGGGCGAGGCGCTTGAAGGTGTCGGCGTCCAACAGGCCTTCCGTCAGCAGCCACGCGATGGTCTGCCGCTGTTCCGGTCGCAGTGAAGCCCGGGCAGAAACGATGGACTCCGCCACGGTCAGGTCCATGCCGGGAAGGGCCGCCAACACGATCGAACTCGCGGTGTTTACGTTGATCAGCCCCTGGCGATGGCCCGTCCACTCGGTGGCGAACAGGTCGAGGACCTTGGCCAACTCCTCCTTGGTGATGCCCGACGCGACCTCCACTTCCTGGCCCTGTTCGTTCTTCACCTTCAAGGTGGCGTCCAGCACGTCGGCGGGGTGGGTCAGCTTCGCTTTGGAAGCACGGAGGGCCGCGACGTAATTGGTGAACGCCGGCGGCAGTTCGCTGACACCGGCGGGCAGGACCTCGGCGGGGTTGTTCAGGTCCACCTTCAGCTTCCCGTCCCCGGTGCGCTCCGGGTCGTAGGCGGCCACGGTGAAGTATTGCGCCATGCCGTGGTCGAGGCGCCCGTCCTTGTTGTCCGGGGGGAAATTCTCGTCGCCGTCGTCCTCGTTCGGATCCAGCCGGCCATTCCGGTTGGCGTCCTCGCCGAACAGCAACGGCCAGGTGAAGCCGGGCACCTGCAGCAGGTCTTCCAGCGACGCCAACGGACCGGGTGGGCGGGAATTGGCGTTCAGGAAAAACGTCGGTGCGTTCGTGTCGGCGGACGCGCCCTCGGCGAGGTCGTCCAGCGAGGGCGTCGCGTCGAAGTTCGCGGACTCTTCGTCCGCCGGCGCGGTCGCAG
>CAIWAH010000162.1 GCA_903910585.1 uncultured Verrucomicrobiota bacterium | reverse complement strand
TTCGTGGTGATTGCCTGGGTGCTTGGCTCGCTCCCGTTCCTCCCATGAGCCTTCTGCTTTTTGCAAAACTTTCAGCACACCACCCCACAATTTGGGGGCTGCATCGAAGGCATCAGGAACAAGGTTGTTGTCGGTGGCAACCTTGGCTTTCCGGCGGAAGGGAGACGGCGCCCGCGCTGAAACGCTACGGGCCCCGACAAAACCGGACATCGGCGTTGGCGAAGCGGGATTCCTTCGGCATTCTCGGCCCACGATGTCCTCAGAGTTCCATTGCTTGGCGCCGCTGACCCGTGGTGTGGCGGTGCGCGCATTGGGCGGGGTGGGGCCTGCCCTCCGGTTTCACCCTCTGACTGGGTAGGAACATGGCAGGGGTCGAACCAGCAATGCCGGCGACGGCCGGTCGTTGGCCGGCGACGGTCTCGCAGCAGATACTGGGGCTCGACGAGGCGTTGCGTCCGGGCTCCGGGGTGTTTGATCTCCATTACGAAGCGCGCATCACCGGGGTCAGTGGCCCGGACGCGGTGGGGCAGGCACTTCGAGACATCATCCGTCGCCATGAGACGCTACGTTGTCGGCTGGTGGAAGATGCGGGCGAGCTTTGGGGAGAACCACTGATCGAGGCGCACTGGCCGACGCCCGGGATGGTGGACCTGCGGGCGGTCCCGGAAGTCCATCACGCCGCCCGATTGGCGGAAGCCCGGGCGGAGTTGGAGGCAGCGCCGTTGACGGTGCGCGGTGGCGACCTGTTGCGAATGTCAGTGGTGGCATTGCCGGAGGCGGTTCACCTGCTCCTGAAAGTCAGCCACGCCGTCTTTGACGGGACATCGTGGAATATCTTTCTGTGCGAATTGACGGCTTGCTTGGCCGGTCAGGCGCTGCCCCCACTGGCCGGTTCTTTTGGTGGTTTTGCCCAGTGGCAGCGCGCCCGTGGGGAGGCCGGCGAGTGGCGGGCTTCCGAAATGTTTTGGCAGGCCGTATTGGCCCAGGCCCACGAGCCCTTCTTTCTGCCCCGTCGCCCGACCGTTTCCCCGGCGAGCACACGGGGAGAGCGCATCGTCATGGCGCTGGAGCCCCACGAAGCGGAGCGCCTCCGGGCCTTGGCCCAGGCGGAGGGGACCACGTGGTTTCGGGTGGCGCTTGCGGCGGCGTTTGCCCTGGTCCGCCGGCTGAGAGGTGACGGCCGGGTTCTGTTGGGCTGCAGTCTCACGGGACGATCCCAACAGGAGCACGACCCGCTGATCGGGTATTTCAACAATATCGCGAGTCTTTGCCTGGAGGTTCCGGGGGAAGAGCCCTTCCGGGCGCTGATTCGGCGGACCGGCCAGTTGCTGTCCGAGGCGGTCCTCCATCAGGAGGTGTCCATGTCGGTCGCCCTTGCCCACCAAGCGGGCAGCCGAGGGATGCGGCGAATTCCGGTGCCAACCCTCCGGTTCACCAAACTGCCCCGCCGCCGCACTTATTCGGCCGGTGATGTTCGGGTTGTCAGTCAACCTAGATGGCATCATCCGGCACCAGAGGTGCCGGTTTGCTATTTCCAAGATTGCGAGTCCGGGAAACTGGAGCTGAGCGTGGTATTCTCCGTTCGCGACTACGACCGGGAGGCGATGGAGTGTTTGCTGCGGCAATACCGTCATTTGCTCGCCCAACTCCTGGCGGCGCCCGAGCGGCCGCTCGCGGCGGCCAGCCTGGTGCCCGAACCCGATCGCGCCCGGCTGCCCGATCCGACGGAACCGCTCACCTCCGAATGGGAGGGGGGATTGGCGGAACGATTCCACCGGCAGGCCCAACGGATTCCCGGCGCGCTGGCCCTGCGGGATCACCAAGGTGACTGGAGCTACCGGGAGTTGGCGGAACGAAGCAACCAGTTGGCCCACGAACTCCTCGCCCAAGGACTGCGACCGGGTGATTTTGTCGCCCTGCATGGCGAGCGGGGTGGCGCCCTGGTCTGTGCGCTGATCGCGGTCCTGTCGGCTGGTGGGGCGGTGATGGTTCTGGACGCCGCCTATCCGCCGTCTGCCTTGGAACGCCGCGTCCGGCGGGTGCGTCCCCGGTTCTGGCTGGACCTTGGGCCGCGGGCGGTCCCGGCGGAAGTCTTGGTGGCGGCAACGGAATCCGGACTGCATGGGCGCCTGACGGTGCCCGAAACCCCTGAAATGGGAGGTTGGCCGGTGCGGCCCGTTTCGCCGCCTGAGATGCCGGCCGATCCCGATGCGGTCGCCTATGTGATGTTCACCTCCGGCACCACGGCACAACCGAAAGCGGTGGTCGGCTGCCAACGTCCGGTCGCGCATTTCCTGGCGTGGCATATCCGGACGTTTGGTTTTCACGCTCAGGACCGGTTTCCCCTGTTTGCCGGCGTCGCGCACGATCCGCTGTGGCGCCATGTGTTCACGCCTCTTTGGGTGGGGGCCTCCTTGCACATTCCGCCGCCTGGGTTCCAGGACTGGGCGCCTTGGCTGAGCGAACAGCGGATCACGGTCGTGCATGGCAATCCGGCCCTCCTGCGCACGCTCAATGCGCGGGAGCCTGGCCCGCCAATCGGTTCCATCCGCTGGTTTTTCACCGTCGGTGAGGCTTTGCGGTATGGTGACTTCAACCGGTTGTCGCACTGGGCACCCGCGGCGGCCCTGGTCAATTTTTACGGCACCACCGAAACTCCCCAGGCGATGGCCTTCTTTCCCGTTCCCCGGGGCGCGGAGGCAGTGGCGGAGCGGGCCGGTGAGGTCGTGCCGATTGGCCGGGGAATCTCCGACGCGCAGCTGCTGGTGCTCGCGGCGGACCACCGGTTGGCTGGCATCGGCGAACCCGGCGAGATCCACATCCGCACGCCGTATCTCTCCCAGGGCTACCTCGACGACGCGGAACAGAGCGCGGCGAAGTTTGTGGTCAATCCGTTCACGGGGCAGCCGGGTGACCTGCTTTACCGAACGGGCGATCAGGGGCGCTACCGGCCCGACGGCATCGTCGAATTCTTGGGGCGATCCGACCGGCAGGTCAAAGTGCGGGGCTTCCGGGTCGAACTGGGCGCCATCGAGGAAGTTTTGCACCGTCATCCCGGCGTGAGCGAGGCGGTGGTTGGGGCCCGACCTGACTCAGCGGGCGAGTTGCAGCTGGTGGCGGTCTTTACCTCCCGGGATCACCCTCCCACCGGCGCAGAATTGCGCCGATTTGTCGCCGAGCGGTTGCCTGCCTTCATGGTTCCGGCGGGATTTCATCCGCTGGACAGGATGCCAACGACGCGGAACGGCAAGGTGAGCCACGAGGCGATCCAAAACCTGATCCTATCGTTTCAGCACGCCGCGGCGCAGTTGGTGCCGCCCCGGGGGCCGACCGAGCAAAAGATCGCAGAGGTCTGGCAGCGGATCTTGGGCTGCGGGGCAGTGTCGCGGGAGGACAATTTCTTCCATATCGGCGGGCATTCATTGCTGGCGCTCCGGCTGGTGACCACGCTTCAGGCAGAGCTTGGGCAGAAGGTGGCCCTGGTGGACCTGTTCACGCATCCGACGGTGGCGCAATTGGCGGCGGAACTGACCGGGCGAAACCGGAGTTCCCCGGCCTCTCCGACGTCCAGGACCGGATTGCGGGGAGCGCTGGAAGGCATCCCGCTGTTCCACATCCCCGGCTGGTTTGGGTTCCAGTTTCTGACCCCCACCATTGAGCGGACCGTGCGTGAGGTCTGCCCCTACTTTGACGGTCTCCAGTTTCCAGGCGTGGACGGCTCGGAGCCGCCCTTGGCCGATGTGCCGGCGATTGCGTCCCGGCTGGTGGAACAGATTGCCCGGGTCTGGCCAGTTGGTTCGGGGCCGATCTGCCTCAGTGGCCACTCCTTCGGCGGCATCATGGCCTACGAGGTCGCGCAGCAGTTGTCGGCCCGGGGGCAGCCCGTGGCCCTGGTCATCATGCTGGACACGTTCCGGTTGCGCTCGTTTCAGCCCCGCACGTGGTGGGAGACGCTCCAAGTCCTCCGGCAACGGGTGCGGATGCACTCGCGCGGGGCCCGGTTCTCGTTCGTGGCGGGGCTTGTGCGGAACAAAGCCCGGGCGCTCGCCCGGTCAGTTGCCCCCCCGGCTCCGTCTGTCGCGTCGGGTGCCGGACGCCCTGACCTTCGGGCCGAGATGATGAAGGAACATTCGCAGCGCGCCTCCCGGGCCTATGTCCCGGTCCCGTATCGCGGCCGGGTTCTGCTGATCCAGGCGACGGAACCGGTGGCCAACAACTGGTTGCGGAAAAAGCCGGACCCGTTGAACGGGTGGGGAGGATACGTGGAGCAGCTCGAGGTGATATCGGTTGCCGCCCAACACCACGAAGTGTTCCTCGAACCAGTCCACCCCGAGGTGGTTGCCCTGCTGGGAGACCGTCTCCGGAAGCTCCATACGGAATGGCGTGAATCTCGTCATGGCGGCGGCTGAACCAAACGCGGTGCGGATCTGGTTGGCGCGTGCGCCGGAAGATGCCGGCTCGGTCGCGGCTGCCTCGCGCTTGGCCTCCCGTGAGGAGAGGACGGAGGCGGCCCGTCGCACCGCCGGGGCGCGGGATGCATGGCTGCTCCGCCGGGCATTTCGCCGGCAGATGTTGGCCGACGAACTCGGGGTGCCTCCCGGGGACGTGGACTTTGTTCCCGGACCTGCGGGAAAACCTGGTTTGCGAATTGCAGGTCAGCCAACCGATTGGGAATTCAGCGCCAGTTGGTCCCGTGGCCTGGTTGGCTTGGCGTTGGTTCGAGGCTTTCCCCTGGGCTTGGACGTGGAGTGCCGCGTCGAATTGCCGGATATTCCCCGGCTCGCTGCTGAATTCCCCGAGCCGACGTGTGGCCGATTGCGGAATTCCTCCGGATCTGAGTTTTTCGCAGCGTGGGTCGCGTGGGAGGCAGTGGCAAAAGCCATCGGCTGTGGCCTGGGTTCCGGTCTGGGACGGTTTGTTCCGAGTCTGCCCCACTTCGGCCGGTCATCCGAGGATGTATCCCCAGCGGAGAATCCGCCTGCGTCAGAATGCGGGGCATGGTTCCGGGATTCCGATACCGGACGGGACTGGTGGGTGACTGCGCTCGATGTTCCGCACGGATTTGCCGGAGCCTTGGCAGCTCCATGCCCGTTGCCATTTGAGATCCGGACAGTGGTCTGGCCGCAGGGCGAGTTGCCGCAAGTCAGGGTTTGAAATCAAGACATCTGCCAAACATGTGGTGTGACTTCGCCATTCCCAGGCCCGTTCCGTGACGGTCTGCTTGGATTCGGCAGTCCATCGATTGGGACAAATCCATCGGTTGACCCGAACTGAAGGCGACTTGGGGCGCCAGCCGCCTGCTGGTCGCAGTGGCGTCATGGCAGCAGCGTCACTTGGTAGAAGCCCGCGGTGCCGGCGGTTTCGGTGAATTCCAGTTCGCTTCCCGTGCCGGCGAGATCGCCGCGCGCGGTCCAGTTCGGGTCGCCGAGCGCGGCGCGGAATTCCACGCGGTAGGTTTTCCCGGCGAGCGAGGCGAAGCGCAGCGTCACGCTGCCGTCGGCCAAGGTGGGTGCGGCCAAAACCGGTGCGGTTGGCGGCGTGACGGTGGTGCCGATGGCGGCGTAGATGGCCTGGGTGAAGTCGTCGAACGTCACGAGAAGTGCCACGTCGTCGCCGTGTCCGTCCACCTGCGTCATGCCAGTGACCGTCTTGCCATCGAGTTTGGGCGGGGTGACGCCGTTTTCGTAGGGCAACAGTTCCTCGCGGGTTCCATCATCGCCAAACGTCGCGGTAGCCACGTTCATCGTGCCGTCGGTGAGGCGCACGCCGGGCAGATAGAAGCTATTGCCGGTGCCGGCGGCAGAAACCATTTCGTAAACGCCAAGGAACGAGTTTGCGCCATCGAGGTCGAGGTTCACGAACGGGGCGCTGCGCTGGAAATAGGTCTTGGATCCGTTCTGGGCGGGATGCTTGTCGTTCCCGTCGATCAGCTTGGTGAGGACGCCATCCGGGCCGGCGCGATACATGCCGTAGGGTCCCTTGCCCTGCGGATCGGCCGAGGCCACGAAGCCGACATTCTGGCCGTCGAAGGCGATCTGGTATTGCCCCGGATGGCCGGTGAACCCGCCGAGGGATCCCGGCAGGTCGTCGCCAGTCTGAACCACGGTTCGCAGCGTGGTGCCGTCCCAGCGGAAGACGCCGTTTTTCATGGCCCCTTGCTCGAAAAACATCGTGGCACCGGCGACTTCGTGACCGACCCGCACCGGGTAGCCGAGGCCAAGGAGGACCTTGCCGTCCACTTCCCTCGCGCCGTCAAAGACGGTGGTGATGACGCCGTCACGCCATTCGAAGAGACCGCTGATGGCTCCGGGCCGCCCGAAGCGGACCTCGCCGCCGAAGTTCAGGGCGCCTTCGGTTTCGTCGGTCGTGAAAAACACGTTGTCGAACTTGCCGCCGGTGGGCGCCAGCGTGTCGGTGTAAACCAGCTTGGTCAGCGTGCCGTTGTGCCAGCGGAACAGGCCCTTCTTGTTCGCGCTTTCGCCGGCGACGATGTGGATTTTCCGTCGCGCAGAGTGAAACGCTCAATCGTGGTGAACACGGCGCCGCTCGTGCCGGGGATCGGGTCCAACTGGGCCAGCACCTTCACGAAGGGGCGGCCCTTCCATTCGGGATTGGCAGCGGCCGCGCCCGTCTGAATCAGGGTGGCGGCGAACAGAACTCCCACCACCGTGGCAGGGTAAATTCGGGACAGGGTCATAGGCATGGCAACGGGACAGTCCCACGTCCGACCGTCCGGTGGCATACGTATTTCCACGTAATCGCCGGAAGCAGCCCGCGGTTGTCGCGGTTGGCGTCGCGGGGTTAACTCGCGGCGTTGCAACTTCGCGGATCAGTCAGCGTAAGGCGGTGGGTCGGCCGTGGTTTCGGTGCCTTGGCCGTGATCGCGACCCTCGGTCGGTTGCTGGCTCAGGCGCCGGTGGCGGATACGCCCGAGAGCGAACTGGGCCTGCCGGTGCTGCGCAGTTGGCGCGCGGCGGAATATCTCGGCGGGGCGGAAGTCTGGGCCGCCGCGCAGGCCGGCGACGGCGTGATGCACTTCGCAAACCTGGACGGTGTCTTGCAACATGACGGCCGCGACTGGGCGTTTCTGAAACTGCCGCCCCAATACGTCCGCAACCTGACGTGGATCGCCGGTGCGCCGGGCCAACCTGAAACCGGGCGACTGGTCTTCTCGGGCGTGGATGCCTTCGGGGAAGTCCGCTGGGACCCACAGGCGCGCCTCGTTCACCGCAACCTGCTGGCGGAACTGTCCGAGACAAACCGCGCGGTTGGCCTGCTCCGGCATCTGGTGGTGCATCGCGACGGCGTGTTCGCGGCCGGCGATGGCGTGGTCCTGCGCTGGCACGAAGGGCGGCTCGACCGGCGCGATCTTCCTGCGGCGGGCGCCACCCGGCTGTTCGCGGCGGGCGACCGGCTGTTCTTCTTCGGCGCCCAGACCGGCCTGTCGGAATGGACCGATGGCAATTGGGTGCTGCGGCGTCCGACGGTCGCCAACGAAGGGCCGACCATCGGCGGTTGGACGGAGCCGTCCGGGGCGTTGCGCCTGCTGATCCGCGGAACGGGCGTGGTGGAGCTTGCCTCTGACGGTCAGCTTCGGGCGGTGGCTGTGGATGGTTCTGGCTGGCTGGGGCGCGTCGAACCGACCTTGGTCCATTCCCTGCAGGATGGTTCCGTGGCCATCGGCACGGTGGGTGACGGGCTCGGTCTGCTGAGTGCCGGCGAGCGGCAACTCCAGGTGTTCACGGCCGCCCACGGGCTCACGAGCGAAACCGTGCGCGGGGTGACCGAGGACCGCGAAGGCGGTCTGTGGATCTGCACGCAGGACGGCATGAACCGTCTCGACCGGTCCGTGCCGGCGACGCGGTTTCCCCGCGGCGACGGACGCCAGAACACCCGCATTGGCGGAGCCGTCCGGCATGACGGCACGCTCTACTTTCTGGCCGACGACGCGCTGATGAAGGTGGTGCCCGGTCGGCCCGCGGAGGGCCGGGTGGCACGCCTTGAGCGGGATTCCCGGGTGCCGGTCGGCACGCAGGGCACGAAGCTGCTCAGTCATCCCACCGGCCTGCTGGTCGGCGGGGCGGCGGGATTGCACCGCGTTGAGGAGAACGGGCTGAAGCTGGTCTTCGCTGCGCCGTCGCCGGTGGTGAGCCTCGCGCAGTCCGCGACCGATCCCGGCCGCATCTTCGTCGGTCTCGCGGACCGGTTGCTGAGCGCGGTGGTGCAAAACGGCAGCTGGGTCGTCGAAGGCACCGTGCCCGAGGTGGGCGGCGAGGTGATTTCGCTGCTGGAAGAAGCGGACGGCACGCTGTGGGCCGGCACGACGACGCGGGGTCTGTTCCGCGCGGTCCGGCCCACGCCGGCAACCCCGTGGTCGGCGGCCAACGTCAGCCAATACGTTCACCCGCAGCGGCCGCAGGGACTGCCGGCGAACCACAAGCAGATCTTCCTCTTCGACAGTTCGCTGGGGCCGCACTTCAGCACGGCGGCAGGGCTGTATCGCTTCGACCGGGCCGCGGAACTGTTCAGCCCGGATCCCCGCATGGTGATCCCGACGTGGACCAACCTGATCGTGGATCCGGTGATGCGCGGCGCGCCGGGCGACGCGTGGGTGAACGGCATTCAAACGCTCAAGGAAACGCCGTATCCGCTGGCCCGTTTCCGGCAGGACGCCGCGGGGCAGGTCCGCTTCGAACCGGCCAACGCGGCAGTGCGGGCGCTCGTGGGCCGGCGGGGCTACCAGTTCGCGCTGTGGGAAACCAACGCCGCGGATGGAGTGCTCTGGGTGAAGCCCTTCGGCGGCCCGGTGTTCCGCCTGGACCTGGCCGGATACCGTCCGGCCGAAGCTCCGAAATGGGCGCCGCTCATCCGGTCGGTGCAGGCCGAGGGCACGAACCAGCCGGTGCCGGCATTCGGCCGCTTTGCCCACGGCCGGGATCCGGTCCGCATCACGTTTGCGCCCGCCCAGTTCGGCGCCGGCGCGTTTGCGGAGTTCCAGACCCGGCTGGTCGGACTGGACGACCGCTGGAGCGAGTGGACCACCGAGATGGAACGCGAGTTCCTGAACCCCGAGGGCGGTCCGTTCACCTTCGAGGTGCGGCTGCGCAACGAGGCCGGCGAAGTGAGCCCGGTGGCGGCCTATCGCTTCGACGTGGCGCCGCCGTGGTATCGCAGCGCGGGAGCGATTGCCGGCTACGCGGTCCTGGTGCTGGCGGGATTCTGGGGCGTGCTGCGCTGGCGGCTGGCGCGCTCGCTGGCGGAACAGGCGCGGCTCGAACGGCTCGTCGCGGAACGCACCGCCGAACTGGCCGCGGCCAAGGACGTCGCGGAGGAGGCGAGCCGGGCGAAGTCGCGTTTCCTCGCCAACATGAGCCATGAGCTGCGCACGCCGCTGAACGGCATTCTCGGCTTCGCGCAGATCCTCGGCCGCGATGCCGACATGACCGACCGCAACCGCGAACGCCTGCGGATCATCCGCTCCAGCGGCGATCATCTGCTCGGGCTCATCAATGACGTGCTCGACTTCGCCAAGGTGGAGGCCGGCCGGGTCGAGTTGCGGCCCGCGCCGTTTTCGCTGGGCGATCAGCTGCGCGATCTCGAGGCGAGCTTTGCCCAGCGGGCGAGCCAGCGCGGACTGAAGCTCGAGGTCGCCACCGGTGGCGTCGGTGCGGCCACCGTGGTTGGGGACGCCCAACGCCTCCGGCAGGTGCTCGAGAATCTCGTTGGCAACGCGATCAAGTTCACCTGGGCCGGCAGCGTGCGCCTCGAGGTCACCCGGTTGGAGGACGGCGACCGGTTCCGGTTCAGCGTCGTGGACACGGGGCCCGGCCTGACCCCGGAAGATGCCGCCCGGCTCTTCCAGCCGTTCTCGCAGGCGACCACCGGCCGGCCACCGGAGCAGGGGGCCGGGCTGGGGCTGTCGATCAGCCAGCACCTGGTCGGGCTGATGGGCGGACGGATCGAGGTGGCGAGCCGTTTGGGTGAAGGCAGCCGGTTCAGCTTCACGATCCGGCTGCCGGTGACCGAATTGGCTGCCCCGAGCATGGCGGTGCGCCGGATCACCGGCTACGAAGGGGTGCGGCTGGGCGTGCTCATCGTGGACGACCTCGAGATCAACCGGCGCCTGCTGCGGGAATTCCTCGAGCCGCTGGGTTTCGAGGTGACCGAAGCCACTGACGGCGAAACGGCGCTGGCCAAATTCACCGCGAATCCCGTGGCACTGGTGCTGCTCGACCTGCGCATGCCCGGCATGGACGGCTTTGAGCTGGCCCGCCGGCTGCGCGCGTTGCCCGGCTTCTCCGCGCGTCTCGTGGCCAACTCCGCGAGCGTGCTCGGCTTCAACCGCGACGACGCCATCCGGGCCGGGGCCGATGAGTTTCTTCCAAAGCCATTCAAGGAGGAGCAGCTCTTCGACATCCTGCAACACCAGCTGCGGCTGAAGTGGCGGTATGCCGAACCGGAACCCGCGCGCGCACCGGCGGCCGTGGTCGCCGTGGGCATTGCCTCGCGACCGGACGCAACCCTGCTGGAGCCGCTGCAGGCGGCGGCGAACCGCGGTGACATCGTGGCCGTGCGCGCCGAACTGGCGGCGCTGCGGCAACGGAGTCCGGAGCACGCGGCGTTCGTGGCCGAGCTGGAAGCCCTCGCGGCGGCCTACCGGATGACCGCCCTGCGCCGTCGCCTTGCGCCCGAGGCGTGATGGCCGTTTCCAAGCGGACGCTTCCGGTTTGCCCTAACCGCGGATTGCGCGGGACGGCATTGCCGCTTCCTCTTGGGCCGTGATGCGCCCATCCGCTTCCTGTTGGCCGGCCGTGCTGCTCGGCGGCCTGTTGCTGTTGCCGTCCGCGTTCGCCGCCTCCCGCCCGGGCGCCGATTCCATTCAGCCGGCCGACCTGCTCGCACATGCCAAGGTGTTGGCGAGCGACGAATTTGAGGGCCGCGGTCCCGGCACGCCCGGAGAGGAAAAGACGGTGCGCTATCTCACCGGGCAGTTTCAGAAGTTCGGCCTGAAGCCCGGCATGCCCGACGGCTCTTGGACCCAGGACGTGCCCATCGTCGGCGTGAAGTCCGAGGTGTCCTTCACGTTGGGCGGCGAGGCGCTGGCGTTTCCGCAGGATTACGTCGCCTGGTCGCCCGAACTCGGGGCGGAGGCCACGGTCCCGGAGACCGACATGATCTTCGTCGGCTACGGCATCAGTGCGCCGGAATACGGCTGGAACGACTTCAAGGACGTGGATGTCCGTGGCAAGACCATCGTCATCCTCGTCAACGATCCGCCCATTCCCGACCCGGCCGCCCCGGCGAAGCTCGATGCGAAGATGTTCGGCGGTAACGCGATGACCTACTACGGCCGCTGGACCTACAAGTTCGAGGAAGCCGGCCGGCGTGGGGCAGCGGGGGCGCTGATCATTCACGAGACCAAGCCGGCGGCCTATCCGTGGTTTGTCGTCGTAAACTCGTGGGGCCGCGAACGCTTCAACCTCGAATCGGACCGTTCGCCCAAGTCGAAGATCGCCGGCTGGATCAGTCTGGAGCGTGCCCAGAAGCTGTTCGCGGCGAACGGCACCAGCTACGAGGCGATGAAGGCAGCGGCACTCCGCCGGGATTTCCGGCCCATGCCGCTGAAGCAGAAGGCCGCGTTCACCGCGAAAAACCTGTCGCGCTCGGTGAAATCCAAGAACGTGCTCGCGAAGCTGGAGGGGCGCGATCCCAAGCTGCGCGACGAATGGGTTGTCATCACCGCGCACTGGGATCACCTCGGCCGCAATCCGGAACTGGCCGGTGACCAGATCTTCAACGGCGCCGCCGACAACGCCATCGGCACGGCCGGGCTGCTGGAACTGGCCGAGGCCTTCGCGAAAGCTCCGAAGGCCCCGAAACGCTCCGTGCTGTTCCTCTCGGTCACCGCGGAGGAACAGGGGTTGCTCGGCGCCGCCCACTACGTGGCCCAACCGCCGTATCCGCTCGCGAAGACCGTGGCCAACCTGAACATGGACGGCGCGAACCAGTGGGGCCGCACCCGCGACATCCGCCAGATCGGCCGCGGCGCCTCGACGTTGGACGCCGTGCTGGACGCCGCCGCAAAAGCCCAGCGGCGTCTGGTGCTGCCCGATGCGCATCCGGAACGCGGAGGCTTTTATCGCAGCGACCACTTCGAGTTCATGAAGGGCGGCGTGCCGGCGCTTTACCTCAAGGCGGGCGACGACTACGTGGGCAAGCCCGCGGGTTACGGCGAGAGCAAGGTCAACGAATACATCGAGCGCGACTACCACAAGGTCAGCGACGACGTGAAACCGGACTGGGATCTTGCCGGTGCGGCCGAAGATTTGCGCCTCTTCCACGACATCGTCTGGCGGATCGGCGAGGTAAAGAAGCAGCCCCAATGGAATCCCGGCAGCGAGTTCAAGGCCGCCCGCGACGGCCAGCTCCGCTGATCGGCTCGGGGCTCAGGACCGACGAAGCTGTTCCTGCCACTGTGCGAGGGCCGTCTGCATGGAGGGAAACGCCATGTCTTCCGGGCGGACCGCCAGCGGGTCGAGCCACTCGAACTGGGCCACGTCATCCAGCGCCGCGGCACCGTCCGCGTTGAGGGCCCGGGCGGTGAAGAAGAAATCCAGCACGGGATAGGTGACCTCCGCGTAGTGGTAGGAATTCGGCTGCGAACAGAGAAACGTCACGACAGCGAGTTCCAGTCCCACTTCCTCGCGGATCTCCCGGCAGGCGGCCTCCTCCGCACGTTCTCCGAGGTCGATGAATCCGCCCGGTGGCGCCAGCCGGCCTTTGCCGGGGTCCTTGGCGCGGTGGATAAACAGCGCCCGCCCGTCCTCTCGGCGGATGAACACCGCGATGGCGACCGCGGGATTGAAGAAGAGCCGGAACCCGCAGTGGCCGCAGGTGAAAACGTTGCCGGTCGGCGTGGCGGCCTGGACCGTTCCGCAGCGCGGGCAGTGGCGATAGAAGTCCCGGGGATTCACGGGGCGCTCAGTCGAGCTTGGTCACCTTCAGGTCGTCGAACCGGATCGGCGTGCCACTGAAGGGCATGCCCCACGCGCCCGCCTTGCCCGCGGGCTGCACCTTGGTCTCGGAATGGCGGATCAGTGCGGTCGCCGGGGTCGGTCCGCCGACGGTGGCCGCCCCTTCCAGCAGGAACGTGCCGTCCTTTTCCGCCCGGAGCGCGAGACTGAGCCGGGTCCATTCGCCGCTGGTCCACTTGAAGGCGGTCGTCGCGACCACCTCGTCACCGCGGAACAGTTCGAGAGCATTCTTGGCCGGCGAAACCTGCAGGCGGTATCCGCTCGCGCCATTGAGGCCGACGCCGAAGGTGGGAAACTTGCGGCCGGTCTTGGTGCCGAAGATACGTGCGGACGCCTCGACTCCGGAAGGGTTCGCCGGTCCGAACAGGAAACCGTAACTCTCCAGCGGCGCTCCGGGCAGTTCGACGAAACGCTGGTCACCGTCCGCCATCACCTTGAACTGCCCGTCGAGGACCTTGAACGGCGGATCGGGCAGTTCGCCGTCCGGCAGCTTGGTGAAGTCTTCGGAGAACAGCGCGGCGGGCTCCCCCAGGACCACGGGTGCGAGCAACAGGCTGCCCACCAAAAGCGAGAACGGTTTCACAGTGCCGAAGCTAGGCAGCGGATGGCCGCCCGGCAAACTCCGGATGCGGTTCCCCGGCCGGCAACCGATCGGTCTGGGTTCCGGGCAGAAAGTCGGAAACCGATTGGGTTTGTTTCCGGGTTTGGATCCGCCGAGGTGACCGGTTGCGACTCGCAGGTGAGCACGGCCCGCCCCGCACCGGTGTCATCGTTTCTCCAGCGGCGGTTCGTCCGAACGGGGCGCAGCGGCGGGAGGCGCCGGAGCGTTGTCCGCGAAGTTTCGGATCTGCTGCCGCAGCGATTCACAGTGGCCCGTGAGGGCCTCGACCGTGGTGACGGTTTCGCCGCTGGTCGCGGCGCGCTGCTGGGTGAGTTCGCTGATTTCCGAGACGGCCCGGTTGACGAGGGCGATGCCGTCGGCCTGCTGCTTGGACGCTTCGGCCACTTCGGAGGCGAGCTCCACGGACCGGCGGGCCTTCACGGCGATCTGGTCGAGGCTGTTGGCGACTTCCTGTTTCAGGATTTCGCACTGGGTGATCCAGCTGACGACGTCGTCCACCTTGCCGGCGGTCTCGCGGGAGGCGGCAGCGGCGCGGGAGGCGAGTTTGGCCACCTCGTCGGCCACGATCGCGAAACCCGCGCCGGCCGAACCGGCCCGGGCGGCCTCCACCGAGGCATTGATCGCCAGCAGGTTGGTCTGAAAAGCGATGGCATCAATCGTCTGGAGGATCTTCGAGATTTCCCCGCTGCTGGCATTGAGCGCTTCCACGGCCGCACCGATGGCCTGCAGGTCATTGACCCCGCGATCCGCGGCCGCGCGGGTTTCCTCGGCGATCTCGGTGGCCAGCCGCGTGTGGTCCACGTTGCGCTGGGTCATGCTGGAAATCTCCTCGAGGGAAGAGCTGGCCTCTTCGAGGGAAGCGGCCTGCTTGCTGGAGCTTTCGGCGATGCCGGAGTTCGCCGCGATGAGCTGGGCAGCTTTCGCGGCAATGTCGTCACTGACGCCGGAGAGTTGCCCGATGGCTTGGGTGCACTGTTGCCGCCATGACCGGCCCAGCCAGGCGATTCCGGCAATTGTTCCCGCTGCGGAAAGGCTCCAAAGAATCCACGACAAGCGCGGGCTCTGTGCCGTGGCGATCGCCGCGGCGGAAGGTGCCAGGGCGATCAAGCCCAAGATTGCGAGGGCGATTCTCAGACGGGTAGGTGTCGTGTGGCCGGCCATAGCAGAGTTGAACCGGGGCAAGGCGGAGCCCCGGCGATTTCCACGGTCACCGGCCCCCGGGCCGGATGGCGGTGGGTCACTGGGTTTATCGGCGGATGCGGCGGGGAGCTTGACCGCCGGGCGGTAAAGCCGGCGGTAGAGGCACGAGTCTCGTGGTAGCCGTGGCCTGAGAGGAAGCCCGTCGCCTTGACGCTCCGGCGGGCGGCGCGTAACCACGCCGTGTGCTCCGACTGATCTTGCGGATTCTGCCTCCTGTGCTGCTGGTCTCGCTCCTGGCGGGCTGCCGTCCGCATGGTGTCGAGGCGCTGCGGCGCGGGGACGAGGCGCTGCGGGCGGGCCAGACCGAGCAGGCAATTCCGCTGCTGGAACAGGCGGTCACCGACCTGCCGTCCGAGGCCCGCGCATGGAATCACCTCGGGCTGGCCTATCGCGCGGCCGGCCGGGATGGCGAGGCGCTGAAGGCGCATCTGCGCGCGCTGGAACGGAACCGGGGCTTTGCCGAGGCGTGGTTCAATGTGGGTCTGCTGCAGTTCGAGCAGGGCAACTGGCTGGAAGCGGAACGCGCCCTGCGCACTTACCTCGGCAACGAAACCGTGCGCACCAACGCCGTGGCGTGGCGCACGCTCGGGCTGGCCCAGTTGGAATCCAACCAGGTGGATTTGGCTGAGCGCAGCCTGGCGACCGCGACGCAACTCGCCCCCCGCGACGCCGAGGCGTGGAACGGCATCGGCCTGACGCAGGTGGCCCGCCGCCGCTACCGCGACGCGCTGAAGACCTTCGCCTACATCCCCCAAGTGGCCCCCGACCACGCGCCGGCCCGGCTCAACGCGGCCGTGGTGACCCATCAGCATCTGGGCGACCGTCGGGGCGCGATCCCGCTTTACCGGGCGTATCTCGCGCTCAATCCGCCGAACACCGCGGATGTGGAAGGTTTGGTGGCGCAGTTGGAGCAAGCCCTCAGACCGGCGCCCGTCACCAACGCGCCGCCACCGGTCGCCGTGGCCGTGACCAATACTCCCGTCCGCGTGGCGACGAATCTGGTCAGCCGGGTGACCAACGCGCCCGTCCGTCCACCGACCAACCCCGTTCCCGCCGTGGTGCGGACGATTCCGACGAATGCGCCGGCGACCAACGTCGCGCGGGCCGTTCGCCCGCCCGTCACCAATGCGCCACCCAAGCCGGTTGTGGTCGAGCCGCCCAAAAAGCCGGAGCCGGAACCGCAGGTGGTCCGCGTGGATCCGGAACCGAAACTGGCCGTCGCGAAGGACGTGAAGCCGGCTCCGGTGACGACGGCGCCGCCGCAGCCTCCGCCCGCCGCCCCGGCCACCAACGGGCCGGTGGCGAGCGCCACCAATGCGCCGGCGGCAACAGTGCCGGAACTCGCCACGTCGGACCCGACACTTGATCAGGACGCGGAGCGGGGCTTCTGGCAGAAGGCGAACCCGGGCAACTGGAACTGGCGCAAGGCCAATCCGGTGACGTGGTTCGGCGGGCGCGGGGAAGTCCCGGCCACGAACCGGCCCACGCCGTTGAACCAATCCGTGACGAACCGCGTGGCCGCCCGGAGCAGCCTGCCGGTTCCGCGCCTTACGAACGCGGCCGCCGCCGCGCCGGCGGTGAAACCAAAGCCAGTGGTGTCACGCCGCCAGCGGCAGGCGCCGGAGGTCATCGCGCCCGGCAACCGCAACGCGGCGGAACTCAAATTTAACGAGGCCATCCTCGCTCACAACCGGCGGGATTACGCGGGCGCCGCCGCGGTTTACGAGCAGGCGGCCCAGGCGGACCCCAGTTTCTATCCGGCCCATCACAATCTCGCGCTGGTGGCGCTGGACCTGAACGAGCCTTCGAAAGCGGTCACTGCGGCCGAATACGCGACGACCTTGCAGCCGGATTCCGCGGCGTCCCGTCAGCTTTACGCGGCGGCCTTGCAGCGGGCCAATTTCCCGGCCGATGCGGCGGAACAGATCGAACGGCTGCTTCAGGCCAATCCGAATGATTCTCAGAACCACCTGACCGTGGCGGGCCTTTACGCCACTTCGCTGGGTGAAACGGCCAAGGCCCGGGCGCACTACCAACGTGTGCTCGAACTGGAACCCAATCACCCGCAGGCCTCGGCCATCCGCATCTGGCTCGCCGGCAATCCATGAGCGGAACTCGTGTGCCGCGGGGAGGCCGGCGAGACGCCGGCGGAACGGCAAGCCCGAGGCTTGCGCTACCTCGTAGCGCCGGCCTCAGGCCGGCCGTGACGCAAGCGTCCCGCTTGCCCGGTGAGACAACTGCGGCTCCTTACTTCGTCTCCCACGGTGCCAGCGGGTTTTTGCACGGGCAGTTAGACTTTCCCCGTGCTCGCGGTAGCGTTCGGCCGTGATTCGGAACGTGATCTTCGACTGGTCGGGAACCCTGGTGGATGACCTTCCCGCCGTCTGGGAAGCCAGCAACCAGGTCTTCCGCCTGGCCGGGGTGGAACCGCTCACGCTCGAACAGTTCCGCGCCGAGTTCCGGCTGCCTTACAAGGGCTTCTACGACAAGTTTGTGCCGCACGTCGCGCTCGATCAGCTGGAGGTGTGGTTCCACAGCCGCTTCGTCGAATGCCAGGATTCCGTGGTCGCCCTGCCGCACGCCCGGGAGATCTTGGAATTCTGCCGGCATCGCGGTCTGCGCGTGTTCCTGCTCAGCACCGTGCATCCGAAGCACTGGGAGGCGCAGGCGGAGGCGACCGGCTTCACCGGCTACTTCGAGAAAATTTACGCCGGTGTGGCCGACAAGCGCACACGCATCGCCGAACTGCTGTCGGAAAACCTGCTCGATCCGCAGGCCACGATCTTCATCGGCGACATGCAGCACGACATCGAGACGGCGCGCCAGGGCGGCATCCACAGCGTCGCCGTGCTGACCGGCTACAACGGTCTCGACCAGCTTCGCGCCGCCAAGCCCGATCTCATTGTCGAGCATCTCGGGGAACTGCGGCACCTGATGGAGCGCAACGCGATGCGCCTTCGCCCGGTGGAGCCCTCGCCGTGTCCGCCCCGGCCGATCGCGACCGTGGGGGCACTGATCTTCAACGACGCCGGGCAGGTGCTGCTCGTCCGGACGAACAAATGGTCCAACCTCTGGGGCATTCCCGGCGGCAAGATCGAGTGGGGCGAAACCTGCGAGGCGGCGCTGATCCGCGAGCTGGCCGAGGAAACCGGCCTCCAGGTCACCGACATCGAGTTCGTCATGGTCCAGGATGCGATTCAGCCGCCGGAGTTCTACAAGCCGGCGCATTTCCTCCTGCTGAACTACACCTGCCGGGCGCCGGGATTCCAGCCGGTGCGGCTGAACTCCGAGGCGCAGGAATTCCGCTGGCTGTCGTTGCCGGAAGCGTTTGCGCTGCCCCTGAACGGGCCGACCCGCATCCTGCTGGAAGAGGTCATCCGCAATTCGGACAAAGTGGTGGCGCTGCAGGCGGCGGGGTGAGGGCCTCGTGTCCGGTTTCGCGCTATGACCCGAGAAGGCTACGCAATTGCTCGAGCCGTCGTGCATCTCGCCGCTGCGGCTGCTGCGTTGATACTTGCATGGGTTTATTGGCGTCGTCGCCCGCAGCTTTCGGGTTTGGCCAAATTGACCTTGTCGCTGGCGGCATTTGCCTGCTTGGAGTCGGCAGTGTTCCCATTCTGGTTCCTGTTCGTCTCGACGCTGGTTCCCATCCGGGATGAAGGCTTGGCGGTCGCTGTTTGGCATCTGTTCGTCATTGGGCCGGCCGCTCTGGGCGCCGCGACTTTGAGCGCCTTCCAAGAGGAGGTCCGCAAAGTTGGAATCGGATTGTGCCTTGGGTTCGTAGTTTTGAGCCCGTTGGCAGCAGTTCTGGACCTTTTCTTATAGCAACATGGACCGAATCACCCTGACCGACCTTGAAGTCCGCTACCACGTCGGCGTGCCGGATGCCGAGCGCGCCCGGCCGCAACGGCTGCTGCTGACCGTGGAACTGGGCTTAGATTTCACCGCGGCCGCGGCCAGCGATGATCTCACCCGGACGGTGGACTATTTCGCCCTGAGCCGCCGGCTGCTCGGCCTCGGTGAGGGACGGAGCTGGAAACTCATCGAAACGCTGGCGGTGGACATCGCCCAACTCGTGCTGACCGAAACGCCGGCCCAGTCCGTGGCCGTGGAGGTGAAGAAGTTCGTCCTGCCGGAAACGCGGCATGTCAGCGTCCGCGTCGAGCGCCAACGCACCCCGGACCTTCGCCCGAAGCCCGAGGTGATGCCGCAGCGTCTGGACCAGCACTTCCGGCGCTGAAGTGCGCTTCGGACTGGCAAAGAAGCCGGGGTCCGCCCCGGCAAAAAGGTGCCAATCCGTTTTCCTTTCGGCACGGAACCTGCCAAGGCTTTCGACGAAGCTGTAACGATTCATGAACCGTTCCCGTGTCCTCATCGGGCTTGGCCTGGTGGCCGTGTCCGCCTTTCTGCTGCTGTGGCCGAAGGAATTCCGTCCTGCGGTTGATTCCGGCGCCACAGCGCTGCGCCGCCCGGTCGCAGAAGTGGCCAATGAACCCCGGACCGCACCCGCCGTTCCGGGGGCGACGGCGGTATCCGAGCCGGCAACTGCCGAGGACGAAGCCGGGGTGGTTCCCGCCGCCAAGCTGCGGGCGCCCGTGGACCGGCGCTGGTCCGAGCCGGTGGCCGAGGCGGACTTCGAGCAGTTTCGCTTGTGGACGGAACGATATCGGGCCGCGTCCGCCGCCGCGAAACCGGCTCTGGAGACGGATGGCATCCGCTTGGCCACCGCCCGGCGCGAGGAACTGGGCGTGCTCATTCGCACCCGTCCCGAACGGGCGCTTGAACTCGGCATTCCCGTCGCCGTCCGCCGGGACCTGCCGGAAACGGTGACGACCCTGCTGGAGGAGCGGATTGATGGCCGGGGCGATTTGGCGGTGCTGGCGACGACGCCGTTGCCGGGACAGGAATCGACCGCGGAACCGCTCTGGCGCACCGCAATCCTCGGCGAACGGACCTTTCGCGCTCATGTCTATGGACGCCGCCTCGACGAACCGGCTCGGTTCAACGTGGCGCTCCACGGCGTGGCCCTCGACGGCCAGATGGCGGTGGACGAAAATCCGGCCCGCGTGTTGGAGGCGGCCGAGGTGGAGCAGTATCCGCCGGTGGTTCACCTGTGCGCACTGCCGAAGATCCTCGCGCACGACGCGGAGAACGGCGTGCTGCTCGATCTCGGCGACACGCTGCCGCGGCCGGTTTGCGGCGCCGCCCATGCCGAGGCGCTGAACCTCCAGCAGATCCTGGAGGAAAGTGACGCGGATTCGACCGAGGTGACTTCGTCGGGCCGCATCCGCCGCGCCTCGACTTACACGGAGGGCAACAAGCGGGCGCTCTTCATCCGGGTGGATTTCTCCGACCGGGCCGGGTCGCCCTTCACGGATTCCGCCGGCACCAACCTGTTGAATGCGCTGCACGCCTACTTTCAGGACAATTCGTTCGGGCGCACGGGCTGGCTTCCGTTCGGCACGAACGGCGCCGCCATGACGCCCACGCTCCGCATGCCGAAGACCTCGGCGGCCTACGGGGCGCTTGATCCGTCCGTGCTGCGCACCGATGCACGCAACGCGGCCACGGCGGCCGGCTATCGGCTGAGCAGTTACCAGTTCGATCTCACCTGCTTCACGGCGGTCCCCAACTATGCGTGGGCCGGGCTTGGCTACGTCGGTGCGCCGGGTGCGTGGATTCAGGGCTCGTTTGATTCCTCGGGCGGAGTCTCGGCGCATGAGCTCGGGCACAACTTCGGGCTCAACCACGCGAATTTCTGGGACACGGCCGGGGCCAACGCCATCGGCAACACCGGCACGGACGTCGAATACGGCGACACGTTCGACACCATGGGCAACGCCAGCGCCGGCCGGCGGCACTTCAACACCCGCAACAAGGTCGCGCTCGACTGGATCCGTTCGACCCAGATCACGACGTTTTCCACCAACGGCGTCTATCGCCTGTTCGCGCACGACGTCACCAACGCGGTGACCGGGGCGCGGGCACTCAAGGTGGCCCGGAACAGCCGCACCAACTATTGGTTCGAGTTCCGGCAGAAGTTCACCGACAACCGCTGGCTCATGAGCGGCCTGGGCGTGCGCTGGGCCCGTTCGGACAACAACCGCCAGAGCCTGCTGCTCGACACCACGCCGGGTTCGACCGACGGCAAGAACGATTCCGCGATCGTCATCGGCCGCACGTTCACGGATCCCGATGTGGGATTGCACATTACGCCGCTGCGCAAGAACGGCACGGTTCCGGAGTCGCTGGACGTGCAGTTCTACCGCGGAAAGTTCACCAACGATCTGGCTCCCATGGTCTCCGTCACCGCATCGTCAGGCGCGGTGGCAGCGAGCACCACCGTGCGCTTCACGGCGACGGCAAGCGATGCGGACGGAGATGCCCTCGCCTACTTCTGGGATTTCGGCGACGGCACCTTCGGCACCAACGGCGCGACGGCTTCCAAGTCATGGGGCACGACCGGCGACTATCTCGTGCGCTGCACGGTGACCGACATGAAGGGCGGCATCGCGACCGATTCCGTGGCGGTGAAGGTGGGCTCCGCCACCACGTATCGCCTGACCGGTTCGGTGAGCCGCGACGGTGTGCCGCTGTCCGGCGTCCGGGTATTCACCAGCAATACGAAGCTGACCTACACCGACTCCGACGGCACCTACATCCTGCCGGGCATGACGACGGGCAGCTACACGCTGCGGGCGCAGGCGGACGGCCTGCTGTTCACACGGGCCTTCACCAATCCGGTCGTCGTGAACCGCAACCTGACGAACCTCAACTTCACCGGCTCGCTCCCGGGAGACCTGGAAACGGCGATTCTGGTCCCGGCCGGGGCGGAGTGGCGTTTCGACGACTCCGGCATCAACCGGGGCACCACTTGGCGGGCGGCATTGTTCAACGATTCGACGTGGAAGAAGGGCCCGGCGCAGCTGGGGTATGGCGATCCCGAAGTGGTGACGGAACTGGGCTTCGGTCCCAATTCCAGCGCCAAGTATCCGACGTATTACTTCCGCCACGAATTCTTCGTGGACGATCCCGCTCGGTTCCT
Organism: uncultured Verrucomicrobiota bacterium; assembly: GCA_903910585.1. GTDB lineage: Bacteria > Verrucomicrobiota > Verrucomicrobiia > Limisphaerales > UBA9464 > CAIWAH01. The sequence continues at coordinate 1,176 of CAIWAH010000162.1, read as the reverse complement.
CGGCACCACCCTGGGCCTGATCCGCGACGACGGCGCGATCGTCTATCTCAACGGCAAGGAGGTCTTCCGCAGCAATCTCCCGACCGGCACGGTGAATCACAACACGCTGGCCTCGGCGACCGTCGGCGACGCGGATGAGATCACCTACTTCGAAACCGAACTGGTGCCTACCGACTTCGCAAAGGGGCGAAACGTGCTGGCGGTCGAAGTTCATCAGGTCGCCCTGAACAGCTCGGATCTGCGCTTCAACCTGCGTCTCGACGCGCTCCTGACGCCCTCGTCATCGGTTGGCGGCGAACCGGCCATCACGCTGGAGCGGACCGAAGATTCCGTGCGCATTCTGTGGCCCGCGGCCTTCACCGGCTACGGCGTGCAGCAGCGGCGGACCTTCGATGCCGCCACCGACTGGGAATCGTCGCCATTTCCGCTGACGAGTGTGGGCGGAACCAACGCGGTGACTGTCCCGCTGACGGAAGAGGCGCTGCTGCTGCGGCTGTCGAAGTGATTGCGGGCGCTGGTGCCCGGTGGGGTTGTGGGCGGGTTGCCCGCAACCCGCCCGGCTTTCAGGGCAAGCCGCCCACGGTCTGCATTCGCAACCTGCCAAGGCGGCCGGCATTTTGAATCAGGGCGCGAATTCCGCGACGGTCTTCCGCGCGTTCACGGACCAGATCCGCAGCACGCCGTCGTCGCCGCCGGTGGCGATCAGGGAACCGTCGCGGCTGGCGGCCAGCGACTGGATGAAGCCGGTGCCGGCGGCCAGGACGCCCGTCTCCTCTCCCTTGGAATTGAGCAGGCGCACCTTGCCGTTGCCACCGGCGGCCGCGAGCAGGTCGGAAGTGCCGAGGAACCCGGCACCGGTCACTTCCTTGCCGAATCCTTCGAGGTTTTTCAGGCGCTCGCCGGTCGCCCGTTTCCAGAGCTTGGCGACATTGTCGGCGGATCCGCTGGCGAGCGTTTCGCTGTCCGCCTTCCAGGCGACGGTCAGCACGTGGCCGGTGTGGCCTTCCAGCGCCCGGACCTGCTGGCCGCTGCCGGTTTCGGTCAGCCGCGCGAACCGGTCCGCTCCGCCGCTCGCGAGCCACCGGCCGTCCGGCGAGAACGCGAGCGCCAGCACCACGTCGCTGTGCCGGTTCGTGATGCCGTAGAGCCACCGGCCCGCGACGGGTTCCCAAACGG